>JAEOSU010000091.1 GCA_016840165.1 Promethearchaeota archaeon | reverse complement strand
TTGATCATATCATAATTAAAATGCTCTAACAATAAGGATGTTAAAGCTTCCATTTCTAAAACAGTTCTACAGGGTACAAATACCTTGTTGATATCGTTTAGAATAACACTACTTTCGGGCATAATTAATCAAGTTATTTAATAGATCAAATTTTCATGTTCAAAATTTATTGAATTGGATCTTAAATTTATTTAATATCAATTTTTAATATCAAAGATAATGTAATAAAATTTTACCTAAATATTATTTGCATAACTTTTAGGTTGAGTATTAATAGAACAATGAGTAAGTTCATTTAATAGCGATTAACTTCATTAGTAAACTGTGTATGCCTATATTTTTTTAAGTTTTTTCAAATTAAGTTAATATTAAATTATCCTGAGTGGTCAAAAATAAAACCAAAAATTCTTATTTATATATGATAAATAATAGGAGAAAATATGATTTAACATGATAATAAAAATAAATCCATTAGAAAGCACAATTGATATCTTCTATGAAAATTATGTTCATGTTCATGGATTTATCAAGTTGGAGGCGGAAAACGATGAAAATGTTTATGTCATTATCGTGCAAGTTATCGCCATTCAAACAATCTCAGATTATGTCATGACTCGACAAAAATTAAAAAATGTCAAAATGACTGACTATATCAAGGCAGAGTTAGAATCGGAGCTGCAATATGTAGTCCAAGGGAGGCCAATAATTTGTACTATCATTAATAAAAAATCAAATCAAGTGGAACATAATACATTTAATGTTTTCTTCATTGTTGAGGATTTAATGGAAAAAAATATAATTAAGCCTCATTTACTTAAGATTTCCGAGGATCAAAGTGATAAAGCTCATTATTTAGAACAGATATTCAACCCAGATGGAGTTTTTATGGGAACTTTAGCAGCAGAAAATCAAGTAAAGGTCTATTTTCCATATCGGTATCTCAATTATCATTTTATGATTGCTGGGGCGACAGGGCAAGGGAAATCGAATCTCAATCAAATTATTATTGATGGAGCCCTTCAACACAATGCAAATGTATTATTGAATCATCAAGGAATCAAAATATCCATTCTCGCTATAGATATGCATGATGAATATGCCTTAGGATGTAATAATTATGGGTTAATTGATATTGCTGAAGCTACGGATAACAATGAAGAATTACTTGGTGATTGGTTTTATTTATATCCAAACGGAAGTGTTGCCCCACTTGAATTAAATGCGGTTTCACGACCTTGTATTATTAGCTATGAAGATATCTTACCTCAAGACTTATTTGCGACGGGAACTTTTAATGATCTTCAAGCAGGAGCTGTATATTCCGCTTACTATCATTTTAGGGATAAAGATACTAATTATATTGATGCATTAATCAAAGGGGAAACCGAAGATCTTCCGGGAGGACATGATACAAGAACTTATGATGCAATTCGGCGCAGACTCTTTTGGTTAGAGAACTCGCGAATGTATCAGTTAGAAGGGAATAGTACGCTTCATGAAATAGTAAATCGTCTAGAAAATGGAAGTATTATTATATTGAATGTATCATTACTCTCAAGTAAGGAGCATTTCCTTTTCAATAGTGTGTTAGCTCGAACTTTGTTTGAAATTCGTAAAGCTTTAAAATCATCTAATGATTTTGCCACTTTTGAGAGCCGATTAGTTGACACGTTGCCTTCTTATTTTCTACACAATTACCGCCAATTTCTAGAAGCCAATTATATGAAGACAGCAGATCAATTGAAGCGCCCAGATGAGGTACCTATCATCATTTTTACAATAGAGGAGGCACCAACCATACTTTCTTCCGATGTAATGCGTTTAAGTTCAGTTTTTTCTGATATCTCTCGTATGGGTAGAAAGTTTAATTTAGCTTTGGAGGTGATATCACAGCAATATAGCCCTATTGATGATACTATCATTCAGAATATGAATACTGTAATCAATCTTCCATTACGTTCAGAAAAAGAAAAAACTACCGCTGCTAAAATGCTTGGAGGTGGAATCTCGATGAATGATGTTGAATCTTTAACTGGTACCCGAGGAATTGCTTTAGTATCAGGTATATGGTTGACCAATTTTCAAAAACTTAAAATTCCACTTTATGATAATTATTTTGAGGGTGTATCCAAGTCGATCTTTCAAAATTTTGCCCGAGAGATGAGTAATAGGTCACCTCCTGATACTGAATTACCATAATTAATAACTATTAAAAAAATAAAGAGGAAAATATCAATGTCATTTAATTTTGAACTGATTTCCCTTGAAAAATCTTTTGAAAAGCGTCCAGAACATTCAGTGGACCAAGAAGTCCTCTTATTCAAGCAACATATTAAGGATCGGAAGGTCAACTGGACAAAAGAGGAAAAACTAGAGCTAGAAACAGACAAGTTTGATACTGATGAGACTCTTTCCAACACTCAGGTGCATTTTAGTGAGCTCAAATATAATATCTTAGAAGAAAGTCTAAATTCGTATGTTAAAAAAGGTTATCGAATTATTGGATTCGATGAGAGCTCAAATACGATGACGGGAACATATGCACTCTTAGCTTCATTTAAATTTGGAGAGTGTCAACTAACCTTTAATGATGGAAAATATCAAAAAGAAAAGATAATGTATCCCCCTATTACTGCATATATCGAAGATAATGATCATAAACTAATAATATATCGGGATGTCATCAAGAATTTTATTGAGGTGCTTAAAATGAATTTTGGGCAAGGTCCATTAAAAAATAATCTTACCGAGTTAGAAAAATGGTTTAAAGAGAAATATCGTAAAAAAATTGATTCCCATATTGATGGCCATGACTTTTACTATCCATCCATGGGACATGTGGTTGACCGAATTCGAACGGCAGATGAAATATTAAAAAGTATTATCCGTATTATCGAAGTGAGTGACTGGGGAAAAGAGAAAGATATAATTTTTTTAGGAGATGGAATTCAAATGTTCCGCCAGCACATTTTCCCGCCTGCTGCTTTCATTAAATTTTTCTATCAGCTCTTAAAAACCTATGATATTAAATATTTTAGTTTTTCAAAAACTTGCAGATTGCGAGATGCCCAAGGAAACTTTATTCTGCCCATTTGGTCTAATATGCTCGAAGGTAAGCAGTTTTTAGTGGAATTACCCGATCTTTCCAAATACACAAAGAGTAAAGCATGTATCGTAAGGATACAGGAGCAAGCTGCTGCATTGCGATTTGACGTGCCTGATTATTATTCCTTAACTGAAACCCTTACTATTCTCCAAAATTTAATACCTTATTCACCATTTGGTTATCCATTATGCCTTGAAGAGGCTCATAACGCGAGTACTTTACTAGTCTCTGAATATAACAAACTAGAAGGCAATTTTATTGATCTTCAATTAAATCAAAACACACAAATGTATATTCAAAAATGGAGAAATAAAATCCTTATACCAACTAAAAAAAGAGGGGGATTAAATGGTTAAATTCGTCCATTTATCCGATACACATCTCGGATATCGAATTGGAAAAGGAGCAATAAATCAATGGGCTCGCGAAAACTACTCTCGACCTTATGAGCAAGAAATTTATGATACTTTCCTTTCGGTAATCAAAGAAATCACACAAATCGATGGAATTGATTTTGTAATCCATGCTGGAGATATGTTTCACACACCACATCAAAATAATCCATATCCTCCTTCCGATCCAGCTCGAAGAACCCTTATCAAGGGTCTAGAACTTTTTTTTGAACAGACAAATTCTTCTATTCCTTTTATTTATATAGAAGGAAATCATGGCATCTTTCGAGGATATGACTATACACCTTTTGAAACGCATGTTAATAAACAACTTTTTCCTCAGCTCTATTATTTTACTGCTAAAGATATGCTTGATGCGATTAAAACTAATCAACCTTTACAGTTGAATCTGAATTTTGATGGTAAAAAGGTAGAATTCTACTTATTTCCATATTTTGAATATAGTATTCATCGGGATTATGAAAATGCCTATAAAAAATGGCTAAATATTCAACAACCAAAAGAATCACGTGATTCAATTGCCATTGCGGTAGTCCACGGTTCCAAATTAGATAATACCCTCCATCCCCAAATTATTAACAATGCTAATTATGATTATATTGCTTTAGGACACGAACATGCTCAAAGAAAGGAAAATTCCCGAAGCTATTTCTCAGGTGCGCTTTTACCGCTTAATTTTAAAGAAATTTATCATTCTCAAGGTTACTTAGTAGTAGATATAACAGCGTCACGACAAACTCCCTTAGTAAAATCTGTGGATCTGACTTCTCGTTTACAGAGAAACTTTGAAATAATTCCCATTAAAGTTTCGCCCCAAAGTACAAAGTCAGGGATACAAACCCTTATAGAAAGTGAATTAAAGCCATATAGCTCTTCGAACGGATTTAATCCAAAAACAGCTGCTCGTATAAAATTTGATTTTCAAGGTGAGCTTAATTATGAACTACTTTGGACCATCACCAATGTGATGACACAGTTAAGAAGAGAATATTTTTCCAAGCCTGAAGTTTATAATATATTACAATTGATTTGGAAAACATCAGATATTTCTGAAGAGAAAGAACAAAGCATCTCGGCAGGTTCCCTCCAAGGATATATTTTGGAAAATCCTGAACTTGAATTTAAAAACTATATAAAAGAGCTCTTAACAGAAGAGACTACAGAGTATGATGTGGATAAACTCACTAAATTTGGTATTGAAGCAATAAATAATGCATTGGAATCTACTAAAAAAAATGAAGAGGGATAAATAGATCATGAAAATCTTAAGACTTCAATATCGCAATTTTATGGGTTATAAGTTAGTGCAACTCCCTGGTATTAAAGAAAATTTTCCCGAAGGGTTGATCCTCATTAGCGGCCCAAATTCTCATGGGAAATCAACGATTGTCGAAGGCATACTTTATGCATTTTTTGGCTCACGGGCTTTTCCCGGAAAAAAAACAGAAGATTTCATCAATTATGGAGAACATGAGGCAGAGATCTACCTTTATTTCGAATTAGATAATGAGAAATACTACCTACATCGCAAGTGGAATCGCTCCAAAAAGAAGAGCAAGCAATTATTCAAATATAACTTAACTTCTAAAAAGTATCGAGAAATCCCCCAATTTGACATAAAAGATTTTTTTGAAATCACTCGCAATCAGGCGTTAAGTACGATCTTTGTTAAGCAAGGGGAAGTAGAAAAACTTTCCTCTATGAAGGGGGCAGAGATTAGGGAAATGATACTCCAATTATTTCAATTGGATATAATCGATAAAGCATTAAAATCTCTTGAGGATGAACGAAAAGACAGAGAAGTAAAAAAGGATTTATTATTAAAAAAGAGAATCCCTATCGAAAGAATAGAAGAGGATATTAAAGAACTGAAAGAAAAGGTCGAAGAAGATCAAAAAAAATTCAAAAATAATGAAAAAGATATAAATAATCTTAAAGCCAAACTTCAAGAGCTCCCTTCAGCTGAACTTTTTAGGCAATTAGAAACATTTTATAATGAAGTAGAATCTAGCCAAGATAAATTAACCTCATTTATCAAACGATATGACGTAACCTTATTAGAAAAAGGATTAAATCCTGAAGAGTTTGATTCTATAAATAAAATTCAAGTCAAATTTGATAAAAAGAATGAGGATTTAAGCAAGCTTGAAGAGGAAAAAAAAGTTTTAAAAGAAAAATACGAACGCATAAATCGAGGTCTCAGTAAACCTCAAGGAAGAATAAGTGTATCTCAAAAACAACTACAAAGAATTCAAACAGAGCTCAAATTCTCTTCTACTGAGACCATTACTTGCCCTTTATGTGAAAGTGAACTTACACATGATCATTACGAGCAGCTTTTAGCTAAACTTAATGGAAATATTGTTAAAGATAACCAGAAAGTTCAAAATATAACGAAGGTTCTCGATAAACTTAGAATAGATATAGATAATTATGACACTAACATAAAAAAATTTACTTCTGAATTAAATGTAATAGAAAATGCAAAAAATGATAAAGAACATATCATCGCATATGAAAAAGAGTTTGAAAAAAACAAATCACAATTAACAAATTTCCTAGATGCAAATAAAAAGAGATTTAAGCATATAGAACTGAAAAGAGAAGCAATCCGTTTGAAAAGTTTAAAGGTTGAACGCTTGACTACGGAACTCAATGGACTTGAAAATAAAATTATTGAGCTCCAGCAAAACATCAATGACTATCGTGATAAAGTTGATGAAAAAGAGAAAGAACTCATGAAAATGCGCCAACTTCACGAGCAAATAGGGGATTTAGAGGTAGATTTAATCCATATTGGCAAAGTAAGAGAATTAGTGCGTCGATTTGTTACAGAATATATGGTAACCAAACGCTTGGTTAAAAATATTGCACGTGTTACCGAAAAATATATTCGAAATTTCACTTTGGGACAATATGGGAAACTTATGATTGATCTAGAAGGCTCCAGAAAAACTGGCCTTTCCCTTAAGATTAAGGATCATTTTAATGGGGTAAATGAATCTGTCGAGATGATTTCAGGGGGGGATAGAACGGCATTAGGGATTGCACTACGACTAGCTATTAGTGAATTAATGAAAACGACGCGCCCCACTAAAAATTCGCCAATAAAGTATCCTAAAATGGATTTCCTCTTGTTAGATGAACCATTAGCAGCTTTAGACGAGAATCGTCGCAAAAGAATATTGAGCTATCTCTTAAATTCAAAGAATTTTCCTCAGATCTTCTTGATAACCCATACAGAAATCCCTAAAGAACTTCAGGTTCATCAAATCATTGTCGCTAAAGATGCAAGTACAGGGATTAGCAGAGCCCACTTTGAAAAAAGTGCTCCAATAGAATTTTAGTCTAATTCTGGATAAAAATGTCAAAATTTATATAGCAACTCAATATACTTTTATATTACCTTTAATCCAAAAAATACTTAATAATGTGTTGAAAAATGGGCTTATTCATGATTACCGTATGGTATGCACCTCATAAAGCGCCAGATATAGCAAAATTATATTTGAAACAATCTAGAGAGTTACCTTTTGTTAGTAAATGGAGGGTATTTAATACTCCTGGAGGAACAAAAGGTGTAAAGCAATATCATCTTATTTATACTGAGCGAGGTAAAGCAGAAGAGGCAATGGCAGAAGTGTCTAAATATTTCATGCCTTTTATGGCTATTGAGAGTTTTACCTATGACTTAGAACCATTAATGGGCGTTTCTGACAGTTATAAGCTTTTAGGAATGGAATGGAAATAATTCAACCTAAATTTATATTTTTTTTTTATTTTTAATATAGAAATTTTACTAAATGGATTTAAGATTTTATAGAATAGGGTATGACTAGGGACAGAAATCTTGGATCCCAAGAATTAGTATCTTATGAAGAAATAATTATTTTTTCGAGATGGTAAGTAATACACTACCGTTCTCCACTGCAAGGGGTATTATTACCTCATCAGGAACATCAAAAATGTCGTCTTTTACGGTATTCACTCCTCGAGAGAGGACTATATGTTTATAATTCGTTAACTCAATAAGATGATATCTGAGTTTCTTTTTTTGTGTAAGAAAGACTGCAATCAGAAAATTCCTATCCATTGATAAATGAGCATTTGTAAAATATGCCTTGCTGTGTTTTTCCTCTAATATGTTTTTTTTCGAATAATCTAACATGGATATTGCAATTATCTTCCAATAACTATAGAGAAATAATGTTTTATCATCGGAACTGAAATCCATAATCCGAAACCATTCATCTATTTCAATTTTTTTTTGTAATTTCCACTGATTCCTTTCATGTGTAAAAACCCATAGAAAGTAATTATAATCCTTGTTCTCATCTTTAAGATTTCGAACAAGTGACATTGCTGCAAAAATTTCTCCTGAAGGACTTGCAGGATAATGAACGGGATTGTCTTTAAAGTATTCTCCTTGACTATCAATTATAGCCCATTGAGCGTCATTGGGATGTTTAATATGTAATTCTTGATAATTTATTTCAGCCATTGGTGCCTCAAATCCATTTGCATACATCCATTTTATTGGAAAATCCAAATAAGCCCAGTCATCACTTGCATAATCATCTCGAGCAGTTCCCTCTAAGAGTTTACCACGCTCATATAATAAATTTGCGCAACATGGGGTTTCATCCCTATAATGACTTTGTTTCAGATATAATTTCATAACATGGACTCGAATTTTTTATTATTTCTTAATGATCTTAAGGTAATATGACTTTAAGTATCTAGGTATAACAACACCTATATATGCTTGAGAATTTAAGAGAAGAAAATTATTGAAAATATGAATACAAAAGTTTAAGTCAAGTTTTATGAGTAAAAAATAAGAAAAAATAAAATGCTTAAATAAAAAGTTGGTTTTTGAATTGGGCTTTGAAATTTAGCCCTTTAGAAGCACCTATGGATGACTTGTGGTCCCATCTCTTTATATTCTCGCCTTGTTACCCACATTCTATGGAATGTCTTTAATGAACTCAAGATTGAGCCACCAATCCATACAGAATACATACGTTCGGGTGGGGCAATAATCTTAACATCAACGGATTCTGGGATTTGTTCTTTGATTTCTTTGGTTAATCGTTCCTTAATTCCTGGGAACATTGTAGAACCGCCAGAAAGTACAATATTGCTATAGAGATCTCGACGAAGGTCGACATCACATTCTGAAATTGAACCCACAATCACATCGTCTAATGGTTCTAATTCTTTTCCAATTACGGATGGATTAAAGAAACATTCGGGGGCTAAAAAGCGCTCTACACCAACATTAATGGTTTCACCGTCTGGAAGCATATAACTTTTTTCCATTCCGGCAACTTTTTTGGAGAGCATCATTTCTTTCTCTGGATCAATGGCGACATAACATAATTTCTCTTTAATATCTCGCACAATTTCCTTTTCAGCGGAAGTAGTGAATGAATAACCCTTTTGACGTAATAATCTTTGTAAATAGGTGGTGATATCACGTCCAGCAAGATCTATTCTCTGGATTGCATGACTTAAAGCAAATCCTTCAAATATTGGGACAACGTGAGATACTCCATCTCCAATATCTATAACACATCCAGTAGTACGACCAGAAGCATATAAAGATAATACTGCTTGCATTGCGACATAGAGAGCAGGCACATTAAATGTTTCAAACATTATTTCGGCCATTTTTTCTCTATTAGGTCTTGGATTTAAGGGTGCTTCTGTTAAAAGAACGGGATGCTCACTTGGATCAATTCTCAAATCTGTATAAAAGGTATAATGCCAAATTTTTTCCATCGCAGTCCAATCTTCTATAATACCATGCTCGACAGGGAACATTAATTTGAGGACGCCTTTCAATTGCATGGCTTCTTCACCGATGTAATATTCTCGAGTATAATGCTCTACATCAGTCATTATAGATTCATATTTTGGATACCCAATTAGCGTAGGAAAAACAGATCGAGGTTGATCTTCACCTGCGAAACCATTCTTGGAAATACCAGTACCATTGTCTACGACTAAAGCCTTAGCGTTTAAAAAACTTTCTTCTTCTGCCATATTTTTCTGCCTTATAATTTTTAATTTTAATTGATTTTATGATTTATATTCCAAATGGTTTTTTTAATTTTTATATTTTTATCAATAATAATTTTTTTTATATGTATAATAATATCGATAAATTATAACAAATTAAAATTACAAATATAATATATTTCGCATTTATAAATTTTTTTAATACAAAAACTAAAATAAGGCATTACAAAAAGAAATCTATCAATTTCTTTAAAAATACAATCTTTCTAATTAAGTATTGACATTTAATTTAATGTTCCAATGTATGCTATATAATTTTTGAGCAAAATTTGTTATAAAAAAAAAATAAAATTTTGAACTACAATTGAATTGATTTTTCGAATATTGTTTTTACAATTATAAGATTCAAATGCCACTACGAATTATAATAATATAATAAATCTACAGCCTTTAATTTTATTAGATTTAGAAATGGGTTTCAATCCGCAATATCTTAGGGAAAATATTTCTCAAATTGGTGTGAAAGAAGCAAAAGCTCACTTGAAAAAATGGATTAGCAATTCGAATGATTCAAATTTGAGGAGAGAAGCTTTGCAATTATATGGTGAGCTAGAGCAAGGAAAGAATTATAAATTTTTGGAAGAAATATTCTTATCAGATGAAGATATTACCTTAAGGTTATTATCGGGGCAGATTCTGGAGAATAATTATTTTCAAAACAAAAAAGTAATAAATCTTCTCGAATATGTTTTAAATTCTGGAGAGAACATATATCTTAAATTTTTCGCGTTGGAACTATTAGCTAAATTCAATCTGAAAAAATCTGATAACATAATCTATGATTACTTCGAAAAAATGGTTAAAAACATTATTAAAAGTGATCGGAGGGACTATTCGAATTATTCATATGTTTTGGAGCAGAAATCGATTAAAAGTGATCAGTTAATAAAATTATGCTGCAACCTTATCCTTTTTAATTATTATAAAGAAGAATGTGGATATAATGTTACTTTAAAAGAGGGTATAATAATTTTATTAAATTGTGAGGGAGCAAGTTTAACATCTATATCCGAGATACCAGGAATTGAAAAATTATATCAATTAGAGCATCTTATATTGAAAAGAAACCGAATATCGAAAATAAATGGATTACATTTGCTAAGTAATCTAAAGTATCTCAATTTAGCTGATAATCAGATTGAAAAAATCTCAAATTTAGATCATTTAAATAATTTAGAGGAACTGATTCTAAGTGGTAATAAAATCAGTAAGGTTGAAAATTTATCTTTAAAAAATCTTAAAAAGCTATTTATTAATAAAAATCAAATTAAGGAAATAGGTAATTTAAGTGGGGCTATAGAGTTAGAACAACTTAATTTGAGTTCAAATCAAATCAAAACAATTAAGAATCTTGGAAAGCTTAAAAATCTAAAAACATTAAACTTATCGAATAACCATATAGAGAAAATTTCTGGACTCAAAAATTTAATAAATCTAATTTCTTTGAATTTAAATCAAAATAACATCTCAAAGATTGAAGGGTTAGATCAGCTGATGAAGCTTAAAGTCCTTAACCTTTCAAATAACAATATTACCAAATTAGAAAATCTTGAAAATGTTTATAATCTTACCCACTTAGAAATCTCTAAAAATAATATTACTAAAATCGAAGGGTTAGATAATTTGATTAATCTTCAAGAACTTTTCTTAGATAAAAATCAAATAACTAAGATAGAGGGCTTGAAGAATCTTAAAAGTCTTATAATATTATTTTTGGAGCGCAATCAAATCAATAATTTTGATTTAAATGATATTGAAGACTTAAAGAACTTAAATTTTATCTTCCTAAATGAAAATCCTCTTGATGTTAAAAGTAAAGAGAATTATGAAAAGCGAACTCGTTTTCCATAATAACTATCCATATTAGCTCTTACATTAATCGCTGTTCTTTTCTAAGTAATCATTAATCCATAATTCCATTAATATCTCATCATAATATCTCGAATTCATAAAAAATTGCTTTTTCCTAATACCAACGGTGTTAAACCCCATCTTTTTATACAAATGGAGTGCTCTTTGATTTTCAGTAAATGTACTAAGCGTAATTTTTTCTTTTTTATTTAATCTTTTTGATTCTCGTATAGCAAAATCAATTAGATGGTATCCAATCCCTATGTCTCGAAAATCTGACTTTACAATTACTCCTAATTTACCAATATGAATAGCTGCATCCCATTCTGAATTAGATATTTCACATTGCCCTAAAATATTCTTTGGAGCTTTTTTTTCAGGATGAATAGCGACAATACAAATCTCGTTTTCTTTCTTTAATGAATTAAACCATGAATGTTTTTCATATTGAGATTTTACAGGGAATAAAACGGGCAAGTAAATTCCTTCATCGATAACTTCATTAAAATTATCCCAGACACCATCAATATCCGATTCATCAATATGTCTTATGATAACTTGTTCCCCATTTTTAATCTCAATGATTTTTTTCATTATTTAAATATAAATTTTTATAATTAAATTCCTTATGGTATTATTATGGAAGAGAAAAAAGATGAACACCCTTCAAAACAAGAGCCCAGCGAACAAGATAAAATACGGAATTATATAGAAGAAATGGCGAAAGAGAAAAAAGCACCGGTGGCAAAAGATCTTGTGCAGTTAAAGCATGTTGATGTACAAAAACAAGAAGTTAGCCAAGAAACTTTGGATTTAGCAAAGACTCTAAAAGAACAATATTTAAAACATGATCAGTTCGAAAGGCTATCAAATGATGAATTAACGATACTAGAATCTTTTATCAGTGGAAGAATGTTCCTATCTCGAATTGCAATTGTGGCAAATCAGAGTAGAATTCCTTTAGGAATCGAACCTTATAGAAAGGCAGATTTGGAGAAAATTTTAAAAAGTTTAAACCAGAAAGGTTATATTGAATCAGAAAAAGTGGGAGACCAGTTTGTTTATTTTCTTACAGAAAGAGGAAAATATCGTCTACAATAAAAAAAGGGAGGGTTAATCTTTTTTTAATATCAATTTACTGATAGGGATATCCTGATACTCACCCGATGGTAGTTCTCTTCTAATTGTTAATGGTAAGATACCCGCTCTTAATTCCAATAGGGCTATTTTAATAGGATCAATCATATCTCTAGGTTTCTCAATCAATAAAGGAGCTCCGTAACTCAACTGTAATGCTCTTGCTCCCGTAATTCTTGCTTTTTCATATCGAGTTAGAAAGATAGAACCAATTTTAATATATTCTCTAACTTCTTTATATTTTTCTCTTAGCTCACGAGACTCTAAAAAAGAAGACATAACAAGTTCCAAAAATTAGTAATTATTGTGTGAAATGTACAATAAAATAAAACTTTTATGATTCTTACCATTCTTTTGAGGATTAAGAATAAAATTAATATAAGAAATGCGCAAGGGGGGATTCGAACCCCCGACCTACACGGTGTGAGCGTGTCGTTATAGCCACTAAACCACTCGCGCATATCTTAGTAGGAAATTGATTAATATCTACTAAAATTTAAAAATATATTATTAAAAAGGTATTAATACAATTTAAGAGATTTGATTGACTCATTAACTTTATAACGTCTAAAATTTTGAAATTCATATAAAATGATTCAGATTACTGTTTAATGCTTATGGAAGCTCAGGAAGACGATTATGTATCTCATCCACTAATTAAAGAGAATTTAGTTTTAAGAAGAACTTATCAAGAAAAAATCTTTATTAATTGTTTAAAACATAATTGCCTGGTAGTAATTCCGACAGGGTTGGGAAAAACTATCATAGCTCTAATGTTGGCAGTTCATAAGTTAACAGAATATCCTAATTCGAGAATTATATTTTTAGCACCCACAAAACCACTTGTAGAACAACATTATCGATCCTTTGTTGACTTAACGAAAATTCCAATCGAGTTTTTACAACCGATAACAGGAACAATTTCTCCCGATAAGCGAAAAGAAATATGGAGTGAGGTTAAAGTTGCCTTTATGACACCCCAAGTGCTACAAAATGATATAATATCACAATTATATCCAATTAATGATGTAAGTTTAATAATTTTTGATGAATGCCATAGAGCTGTGGGAGATTATGCATACGGTTTCATTGCTCAAAAATATATAGAATCTGTAAAAAACGCTCAAATATTAGGTTTAACCGCGAGTCCTGGTTCCACAGAAGGTAAAATTAACGAGATTAAAAATAATTTATATATCGATCATCTAGAGATTCGAACAGATCAAGATAAAGACGTAAAGCCATATATTCATAGAGTGGATAATGAATGGATTAAAATCAAACTTCCTAAAGAATTCATAGAGATAAACACTGTATTGATGGAAAAATTACGTTCCATCTATAAATGGTTAAAAGAAATTGATCTCTTAGGAACTTCAGACGTCAATAAGGTTACCAGAAAGGATCTACTCTCCCTCAATAGAAAAATAAACAGTAAAATCTCATCCACTAGAGAGGAAAATGAAAAATTTCAATATTTTAAAGCTAAAAAATTAGTCTCAAATGCGATTAGACTCTCTCATATGGGTGAATTAATCGAGACTCAAGGTATTAATGCATTATATGATTATATCCAAAAAAATCAAGAAAAAATTAAAAAAAATACAGCAAATAAGTCTTTAAAAGAGTTGTTTAGTGATCGGGACTTTAAGCGTCTGATTGAGCTTACTGAAACGATTAAAGAGAAAGGAATTATTCATCCAAAAATTGAAAAATTAAAATCAATATTAAATACACAGATTAATGAAAATAGCGAATCAAGGATTCTAGTTTTTTGCCACTTTAGAGATTCGGTTAAGAATATTGTAAAACATCTCAAAAAAGATGAGTTAATAAAGGTGCATCGCTTTGTGGGGCAACAGTCTAAATCTGCTGATAAAGGATTGACCCAAAAAGAACAAATTCAATTATTACAAGATTTTAAAGATGGGGTTTATAACACCTTGATTGGCACAAGTGTGGCGGAAGAGGGTTTGGATATTGCTGAATGTGATTTAGTAGTATTTTACGACGTAGTTCCGAGCGCAATAAGATCTATACAGCGACGAGGTCGTACAGGTAGGAAAAAGGAAGGAAAAGTTTACATTTTAATGGCTGAAGGTACAAGAGATGAAGGATATTATTGGGCAGAAAAAAGGAAAGAAACTAAAATGAGAGAATCTCTTAAATCTATGAAAAGTCAAGAAGGCTCTCAAAAGAAGGGGCAAGCTAATATATTCGATTTTATAAAAGAAAAGGAGAAAAATAATTCAAAACCCAGCGAAGTTCCTCAAACTGTTAGTGATATTGAAGAGCGAGGTGTAGAAGAATCTGAGACATTCAGTATTATATGTGATCATAGGGAAACAGCTTCAGCTGTGGTTAGAAATCTGTCTTTATTAGGTGTCCAACTCAAGTTAGAGCAACTCGAGCTTGGTGATTATATAATCTCTAATAGAGTTGGAATAGAGCGAAAATCAGCACAAGATTTTAACGATTCGATCAAGGATGGCCGATTATTTAAAGAATTATTTGAATTAAAAAACAATTTTGAAAGACCAATCTTAATTTTAGAAGGAGATCCCTTTCTTAATTCAAGCTTCAATGAGAATGCTCTTTATGGAGCACTCACATCAATTATTTTGAATCTGGGAATTATCATCTACAAGACCCAGGATCCTGATGAATCTGCTAAATTTATATACAATTTAGCAAAGAAAGAGCATACATTTTCTCAAGGAGAGCCAAAGTTAAGATTTGATAAAAAACCAATCGAAACATCCCACCTTTTAGAATATATTGTAGCTGGGATTCCAGGAATAAATTCTCTTCGTGCTAAAAACCTGCTTAAAGAACTGAAGACACTTCAAGAGATCTTCAATTCCGATATCGGCGATTTAATAAAGATTGATGGTATTGGAAAAAAGATTGCTCAAGAAATATATAAACTTAGTAGATACAATTATAAGGACAATTCATAATTATTAATCAAGAAGAATCAAAAATTATATTTTTATTGTTAAATCTGATAATATATAATAGTAATAATTTTTACAATATATTTGAAAATTAACAATTTTATCATTATTGGTGGTTAAGATAATCAAATTCAAAGTGGTTGTAGCCGGCGCTAAAAATGTAGGTAAAACGTCCTTAATTAGACGTTATGCTACGGGAAAGTTTGATAAGTCCACTCTTTCTACTATAGGAGTAGATTTCGAGACAAAAAAAGTTATAGTTGATGACACAGAAGTACTTCTAAACATCTGGGATTTTGCGGGGGAAAAAAAGTTCCGTCTGCTCTTACCATCCTATGTCTCTGGAGCCTCGGGAGCATTAATATTATATGATATAACAAACAAAGATTCCTTAGAGGATCTCCATGATTGGATGAATGTTATTTCTTCAGTTCCTAACAACCCTAAAACCAAGATTTTAATAGAAGCAAAAATTGATTTGGAAGATCAAAGGCAAATAACCGCTGTTCAAGCTAATCAAATTTTTGATAAATATGACTTTAAGGGGGAGATAATAGGCACTTCTTCAAAGACGGGAAAAAATGTTGAAAAGGTATTTGAGATGCTTGGAAGGGAAATTCTTAATAATTCTTTAAAAAAATGCACTAATTGTGGAAAGCATTATCCGCTTGAATTAAAATTCTGCCAATTTTGTGGAAATCCTACCAAATAGCTCTAATCTGTTTTCTTTTTTAATCTCGGTGTAGCATTTGTTTTTATATTTTGATGGATTTCTATTTAATACAAAAATCTTAAAGAAAATATAATATTACTGATAAATTATATTTAAATATTATACTTAAGCATGGGTTTTTATATTGAATTATGATATTAGCGAAGATATAAAAGAACTACTGAATCGTTTATCTAAAGACAGAATCAGTTTTGAAGATAAAACCATTTTAATTTCTGGGGGAGCTGGATTTTTAGGTTCATGGGTATGTGATTTATTAATTAAGCAAGGAGCAAATTGTATCTGTATAGATAATTTTAGCTCGGGTTCGGGAAGTAATATCTCGCAATTAATGGATAAAGATAATTTTAGATTTATTTATCATGATATCGCTAATCCTATTTATTTTGGATTTAGTAATTATCCAGATAATGTATGTGTTGGTGATATTAAGAAAATAGACATAGTTATGCATATGGCAAGCAGAGCTTCCCCCTTTGAATTTAAAGATCATCCAATTTCGATACTTAAAAGTAATACTCTTGGCACTATGAATGCTTTGGGAATCGCAAAAGCACATAATGCATTGTTTTTTTATACTAGCACATCAGAAGTTTATGGAAACCCACCAGATAGTGCTATTCCTACTTCAGAAACATACTTTGGCAATGTAAATCCCGTTGGACCCCGAAGTTGCTATGATGAGTCAAAAAGAGCAGGAGAAGCCTTTGTAAAAGCATATGAGTTACAGCACAAAATTAGAACCAAAATTGTAAGAATATTTAATACCTCAGGTCCAAGAATTAGATATGGTCCTGAATTTGGAAGAGTAGTACCTAATTTCATTCATCAAGCATTACATGATGAGGATATAACTGTTTTTGGTGATGGTAAGCAAACACGATCCTTTATTTATGTTATTGATGAGGTAGAAGGTATTTTAAAAATGCTGGATAAAGATGAAGCGCTTGGAGAGGTAATAAATATAGGAAATGATAAAGAATATACTATTCTTGAGCTAGCACAAACCATAAAAAAATTAACTAATTCAAACTCAAAGATTGTCTTTAAGCCATTACCTGTTGATGATCCTGTAAGAAGATGTCCAGATATTTCAATAGCGAAAAAATTGTTGAATTGGGAGCCATTAACTTCCTTAGAGGACGGACTAAGAAAAACTATCGCTTGGTTTAAAACACATGAAGGTATTTAATAAGATATCAGATAATAATGGAAATCGGGATGATAACACAAAATATCAGTTTGAAAAACTCGTAAAAATCTCCTTATTGATAGGTATTTGTGTAGTTTCTGGTTTTATTATTTATTATGTATTAACTCCCGAACCAGGATATCTCTACTTTGCAGTATTAAAGGATGGAGAGGAATTAGAAAATTACACAATACAATCTAAAGTTAGTGAACCTATCAATTTTTCGGTTATTGTAGGTAATTATATGAAAAGAGACTATCAATTTCGCGTTAAAATATTGAAAGGTAATAATAACACAATATTATATCCTGGTCCCTCGAATGGTACATTGTATTATACTTTTGATAATAAGACATTAGCTCATGAAAGTGTTTGGGTTTCAGATGTGATAAACGTCAATTTTACTCAACCTGGTTCAAATCAGCTAATAATCATTGAATTATGGGAAATTAAATCAGAGATAGAACATTTTTTTAATATACTTTTGCTCCGATTAGATATAACGCTTATTTAACACTCCCAATAATCTGAACCTCATTAATTTTTACATAGGGTGCTTGAAGGGAACCATAAGTCATTGAATCTTTTGAAATAGCTTCTATTTTTTTAAATAGATCTAATAGATTAATTGCCAACATAGTTTCATTTAGTGGTTCTTTAATCTCTCCATTTTCTATAATATTACCTTGCAGTATTAATCCGGAAAAATCTCCTGTAGTTAAATTTGGTCGATCTCCAGTATAATTTAGAAGGATACCGTATTTGATTCCATCAAAAAGGTCATCTTTGCTTAAAATACCTGATTTTAGTTCAAAGTTAGAAATTCCAATTTTAGGTACTGAAGTGTATGAAGAACGAGCGGCATTACCAGTACTTTTAACTCCTTCTTTACTTGCGGTATAGTAATTATGCAATAAACCATTTTTGTGAAAAAAACCCTTGGTGATTATCTTTTTATTTTGACATGGAACGCCTTCTCCGTCAAATGACGATGATCCCACAGCTCGGTCATAAAGAGCATTATCTTCTACGTTCAGTTGTTCGGATCCAATTATCTCTCCACGTAAACCAACTAGAAAACTTCGATTATATTGGTAAGATTCAGCATTAATGGCAGCAGCTAAGGGTTTTAAAATTAAACTAATCGTTCCTTGAGGAGATAAAATCAAAGGCACGTTCATCTTTTTTATTTTCTTACGATTTAAGTTTAATTTTGCTTTTTTAAGCGCTATATTCGCCACATTATTCGCATCAATTTGATCCAAATGTCTACTTATCTGATATTCAAATCCAAAGGAAGTATCATTTGTAATTTTATCCCTTACAATCATATGAGAGGAAATAGAACACATAGAGTCTTTGGAATATACTTCTAATCCATTAGAATTGAAAATATATGTATGTGCGATACTTGTTGAAAAATTACCCGATTGTGAAATAGCCATATCATCGTTAGCACATATTTTAATGATATTTTCTATATATCTCGCAGATTCTTCTATTGAAAGATTATTTATAGATTCATCATAAAGAGATTTTACATTTGGATAATTATTAAATGCTGGTGGAAGTTCTTTAAAATCTGGATCTGGTGTTCCAGACTTCATCATACTTAAAGCCTTATTAATGATACTTAGAAGTTTCTTCTCCCCGATTCTATTAGCGAATGAAAATCCTAAAGCTCCGCGACTATCAAGAGTTCTTACGCAAAATCCATTATCATATCCCACTTCATTATTTTTTATGGAATTCTCTTCTATTTTAACATTCATGTCTTTATTCAATGAAAAATAAAGTTCAATTCCTTTAAGATTGGGATTAGTTCTAAGAGCATACTTGATTCCCTTATTTGCTAAGCTATAAATATCTGGTGGTCTCTGCATTCAACTCAAGCCTCCAAGTGTTAAATTCTCAATTCTGATATAAGGTCCTCCATCGCAAACTCTTACTCCTTGACCTCCCTTTCCACAAACTCCATCAGAATAATTAAATGTATTATAATTACCAATAGCAGAAATCTTATTTAAGACTTCTAAAGTCATCCCTGAGAGCGATACATCTCTTAAAATTTCCTTCTTTTCCCCATTTTCTATATTATAAGAAATTCTACATTTAAATTGGAAATTTCCTGTAGTAGGATCAGTATATCCATATTGAAAATCTTCACATAATATCCCTTGTTTTGTATCTTGGATGATCTCCTCCAATGACCAACCCCTTGGTTCTAAATAAGTAAAACCCATTCTAACTTGAGGAATTGAACTATTTGAATCTGCCCTACCATGCCCATTAGGTGTTTGATTCATACGAGAAGCGGTTTCTAAGCTATGTAAAAAGTTTTTAAGTATTCCATTCTCAACTAGTTTCGTTTCTTGGGAGATTGTTCCCTCATCATCGAAAGGATAAGTTCCATATAGTTCGTAGTCTAAATTAAATTTCTTTCCTTGTTCCATTCTTGGATCATCAATAATGGTTACCTGGTCCATAGCGACTTGATGCCCAATTTTATCTTCTAGTATGCTTTCTTTATTCAGTATATGATCAGCTTCGCAAGCATGACCAAATGCTTCATGAATGAAAGTTCCAGTTAATTTAGGGTCCATTATTACCGTAAATTTTCCGCCAAGTGGTGATTTTGCCTTTAGTAGATCAACTGCTTGTTTAGCGGATTTATAACTTAAATTTTGGGCTTCTTCACATTCTAATATCTCAAAACCTCCGATCCCACCTATAGAGTTTAACCCATTTTGAGTAATACCACTTTCATTGGCATATACAGAAGAAAATAAACGTAAAAGTTCAAATTCTTGAGATAAAAAACTACCGAAGGAATCTAAAAGAAGAGAGTTTAAATAATTATCCAAATATACAGTACGAGTATTCTTAATTTGGTCTGAAAAATTGGATGCAATTTTTTCATGTTCCTTTACAATCGCGATTTTTTTCTCAATTTCTATATCTTTTAGGCAAGTTTTACTAAGATTTTTATAATCTTTAATGAAAGGCTTTCGTTCTTTTATTTGAAACTTTTTGTTAGATAACTTTTCTGATTGTCTAGCTAATTTTAAAGCCTTTGAAAAACCTTGAAGTATCGAAGTTTTATCAAAGTCGTTTAATACATAAAAACCCCAACCTCCATTTAAAAAAGTGCGTATTCCACAATTTATTATCTCATAAGAGCTGACTTCTTTACTTTTTTGATTAGTAAAATCGATACTCGTTCCAAGAATTAATCCTGCTCTAATATCCCAGTAATCGATCTTATTATATGATAACTTATTTAACCGGGAAATGAGATTATCATCAAATATTTTTAATTCTTCAATTATTCTCATGAAAAGTTACCAGAGAGTAAATTAATTCTAATAAAAGCTATGAAAGTTAAATTTAGAAATTATAAAAAAGACAAGGATGTAAACTTAATTAATTTTTATTTTTTAGAAAATGAGAGATATTCTCCTTCTGGGAGCTTGCTTTCAATTCTTTCATAATTGAGATGGCTGTTGTATATGCACAATTTTTTGAGAATTTAACTGAATTTTTAAACTGAAAAGAACGTTTACATCTCCAACATTTTTTAGATTTTATTCTTTTGTTAGAATAATGCCATGCGCCACAATGATAACATCTAAAAAAAAAGAACTTCAGTGAATAAGGCATTATATTTCTTTTATAATCACAATCTCTTTTAACTATTATAGGCAGTATAATTTTCTAATTTTTTATTTAAACTATGACAAACATTTACTAATGCTTTTTGATATATATAGGAAAATAATAATAGGGAATGAATACTTATTTAAATCAAGAGATTTAAAATACTTTATTTACAATGAGCCATAAATTTGTAAATCCAATAGAAACTCGTTATAGAACTCCTATTACGGAATTATTTACGGAAGAACAAAAATTAGAGAATTGGTTAAAGGTTGAAGCATTATTAGCGAAAGTACATGCTCAGTTGGGAAATATTCCTCAAGATGCCGCGACAGAGATTCAAAAAAAAGCGAATTTAGATTATGTTAAACTTGAACGTGTGAAAGAGATAGACAATGAAATCCATCATGATTTAATGGCAATGGTTAAAGCTTTAGCGGAACAATGTAAAGGAGATGCAGGTAAATATATCCATCTTGGTGCGACCAGCTATGATATTGAAGATACTACTCTTGCATTACAATTAAGAGAGGCTTTATTAGTAATTAAAAGCTCTTTAAAAAAATTATTAAAAACATTACTTCACATTATAGAAGAGACAAAATCTTTAGTTTGTATCGGGCGAACACATGGTCAGCATGCCATCCCAACCACCTATGGAATGCGATTTGGAGTTTGGGCCTATGAAATTGATAGACATTTGGATAGATTAGATCAAGTACTTGAACGTATCTCATATGGTAAAATGTCGGGAGCGGTTGGCACTATGGCCAGTTTCTCTAACAATGGAATCCAAATTCAAGAGAATTTAATGAAAGAGCTGGATTTAAATCCCGCCTTAATTTCAAATCAAATTATTCAAAGGGATCGTCATGCAGAGGTCATATTTTTAACAGTTATGATTGGGCAAACGCTAGCAAAAATTGCACGACAATTTCGAATTTTACAGCGAAATGAAATTGGAGAAATGTTTGAACCGTTTAAGCAAAGTCAAGTTGGTAGTTCAACAATGCCACATAAGAGGAACCCACATAAGTCCGAAAGAATATGTAGTTTAGCACGTATAGTCAAATCAAATATAATTCCGGCTTTAGATAATATTATACTTGAAGATGAAAGAGATCTTACAAATTCTGCTAATGAACGAGTCATTTTCGCAGAAAATTTCACATTTTTGGACTATATGCTCGAGCAGCTCACCAATAATCTGGAAAATGTTGTTATAGATAAACTGCAAATTGAAAAGAATTTAAATCTCACTAAGGGAGCATGTTTAGCAGAAAAAATCATGGTTAATTTGGTAAATAAAGGTTTTGGAAGACAGGAAAGCCATGAAATTCTTAGAAAGGCTGCCATTAAAGCAAAAAATGAGGACATATCGATCAAAGATATATTAACTCAAAATAAATTAATAAAGGATAATTTCACCAATGAAGAATTGGATGATTTATTAAACCCACATAATTATATTGGAGAGGCAGTCAACTTAACTAAGAATCTTATAAAATACATTAATAAAAAGTATAATTTCTAATCATGACTGATGATCGAGATATATATTCCCAATTAGGAGTCTCTTCAAAAAAAGAAGACATTCATAAGGCAATAAAATCTCTCGATAAAGGCCTGTTTCCGGGGGCTTTTTGTAAAATTGTGGATGATAATGAGAATCGTAAGTCTCATTGTTCAATATTTCATTCTGATGGTGCGGGAACAAAATCAAGTTTAGCTTATATGTATTTCAAAGAGACTAATGATATTGATATCTTTAGGGGAGTTGTTAGAGACGCTATAGTGATGAATATTGATGATGTGTTATGCGTTGGTGCAGATGGTAATTACTTTATATCAAATAATATTGGGAGAAATGGTAAAATAATACCTGGAGATATCATTTCTGTTATTATTGATGAGTATGATAAGTATTGTAAAAAACTCACAGGATTAGGACTCAATACAGTCCTATGTGGAGGGGAGACCGCTGATGTTGGAGATATTGTTAAAACAATTCTCGTTGATGCATCGATTTTCACTACGATGAGAAGGGATAAGGTTATTAATGCAGCGAATATAAAAAAAGGAGATGTAATTGTAGGTTTAGCTAGTTATGGGAAAGCTAGCTATGAAGAAGAGTATAATAGTGGAATAGGGAGCAATGGTTTAACTTTAGCCCGTCATGGGGTTCTCAGCCATGAATATTATCACAAATATCCTGAATGTTATGATATAAATGTTAATAAGGAGCTTCTTTTTTTTGGGAATTATAAATTAACTGATTCAATTAAAGATGTGAATTTAACAATAGGAAAGGCACTATTATCTCCCACTAGAACATATACACCTATTGTATTAGAGGTATTAAAGAAATTTAGGGATTCTATTAATGCAATTATTCATAATACAGGTGGAGGCCAAACCAAACTTTTAAATTTTGGGTTTGGGATTAAATATATTAAAAATAATTTCTTCAAGATTCCTAAAATTTTTGAGATAATTCAAAAGTCTTCTGAAACCAGTTGGAATGAGATGTATCAAGTTTTTAATATGGGTCATAGAATGGAATTCTTTACTAGCGAAGAGACGGCCAAAGAAATAATTAATATTTCAAAGAATTATAATATAGATGCAAAGATTATCGGTTTTTGTGAGAAATCTCCCTCTAGTTCAGAAAATCAATTACTAATAAATAGTGAATTCGGTTCTTTCAATTATTTTAAACACATTTAAATGGTTTTTTATATTATCAACTTTTATTTATAGTATTCATTGTATGGAGATAAATAATGAGCAGAGATATAAGTCCGAGGAACAAAATCTTAAAGCAAAGACTCTACTTTTTGTTGGAATCTTTAATCATATTTTTAGTGATCTTTTTGCTATTGTTATATCCAAGCTACTTCATTTCTCTAATTAATGAAACAACAAAAATCTTCATCCCATCAATTTATTATATATTAAGAGCATTAATTATTATCATTGCTATTGTATTAGCATTAATTTTTAGCAACTTTCTTTTACAATCGCAGAAAAGAAAGATAATTCTTAAAGAAGATATTAGTCCTTCTGTTAATTTTTTAAACCTCTTCAAGATTTCCAAGCATAATTTTAAATACCAACTTTTATACGGAATCTTGATTTTATTCTTAGTTTTTATTCCCTTAGATTTTTTTGGATATTTATTAATTCCAGAAATGCTGGATTATGTATCGGTTAGTTTAGGCGTATTCAATGAAGCATCTATTAATTCCTATTTATTGGAAAGTTATATAATTTTCTTAGTTTCAGCGATAATAATACAATTTTCTGTAGCATTTTACGAGGAGGCTTTGAGTAGAGGCTTTTTAACTAATAGAGGAAGTGAATATTTTAATAAAATGTCTGCTGTGATAATTTCAGCATTATTTTTTGGACTAGGGCATTTTGCATATATATTAACTCCCACGTTGACACCGGTCTCAATTGTTTTTCCATTAATATGGTTTTTTCAAACCCTTTTTGTTGGAATAATTTTAGGAATGTTAATAATAAGGAAAAGATGGATTTTTCCGGGAATTTTTGCCCATGCCCTAAATAATATTATAACGGTTCATGCGATATGGAGTTACTTGCAAGGGAATGATTTTAGTATTGTTACCGTTTATTTATATATCCCATTGTTAGTAGTAAGTATCTGTTTATTTATCTGGCAATATCGAAGAGTAAAGGAAGGATTATCGACTGGTATAAAGGAATTTATGACATATTTTAAGAATGATCCCAAAATCAATGAAACGACTACGGATAAAATTATTCGAATATTATTAGATTTGTTGTTTGGTCTGATTATCTATGCAGTCGGGATAATTTTAATTTGAAGGTAATTATAACTAATGATTAAATATGGAATAATTTCTGATACTCATATTACTTCAAATAACGATTCCAAAAGCAGAGATCTACTAATTAGCCAATTAATGCACATTTTTCGAAATGTAGATAAAATTATCCATGCGGGAGATATCTGTCTTAAGTCTTTTTTAATCAAATTAAATGAAATTGCTCCTACGAGTGTAGTCGCTGGGGAATGCGATCTAATTAAAGATTTGCCTAAATTCTTGGATCTTTCAGCTGGAAAATATAAGATCGGAGTTATTCATGAGAAACCGACCAATCTAAAGGCATTTTTTCAAGAAAAAAAAATACACATATTAATATTTGGTCATACTCACCAACCATTAATTGAAGGAACGCCATTTAACACATTATTAATCAATCCTGGGAGCCCCACAAATCCTAAAGCCCCTCCAGAGAAACGGGGTTTTAATAAACCGATAGCTAGACCGAGTGTTATTACGATGAGTATTGATGAGAATGATATATTATCAACTTATTTAATAAATTTAAAACTATAAAAAGAATTAAGTTAAAATTAAATATTAAGTAGTTCATATTATTTATTATTTAATCATATTATAGAGTTGTATTATTTCTATGGTTAGCAGACTCGAGATGGTTCTTAAAGAACTCAATGAAAATGGGAATTTCAGAGCTTCATTATTCGCAACTTCCACAGGATTGGTTTTAGCATCGCAAAAATCTGATGAAATAGATGAAAGGGTTGTTGCAGCTATGGGATCCTTACTAAGCGACTCTGCTTACAAGGCTTCTGAAGAATTAGATTTATCACAGTTGAGTAGCCTTAAGATTAAATATCTAGATGATTTTATTGTTTGTCGAAATATAATCATGCCAGATGAAAAAACACAATTTTTACTAGCCGTATTAGCGAAAGCGCCAGATTCAGATGATGTAGAAAAATATTTTGATCAATTATTGGACTGGGCAGTTGATAATTCAGCAGAGGATCTACGAAAGTTATCATCTATATAAATAAACTGAAGTTTTACCCTAATTATTGATATTTAGTTTTTATAATTCAATTTAAATTTGTTTTTATAACTTAGAATTAGAATATTTAAAAGGATTAATAGTAATCAATAATTTATGAAAGCTGCATTTATAGAGGAACATGGCAATTTAAAACAATTGAAAATCGGACAGTTACCTACGCCTAAACTCAAATCAAATGAAGTTTTAATTGAAACAAAATTCAGTGCTCTAAATCATATTGATATATTTATCATAAAAGGTTGGCCGGGTTTGAGTCTTCCACTCCCACATGTGATCGGAAGCGATGGAAGTGGGATTATTAAAGAAATTGGAACAGAAGTTACTCAATTAAACGTGGGTGATAAGGTTACTGTGAATCCCGGATTAAGCTGTGGAAAATGCATATTTTGCTTGTCTGGAAAACAAAATTTTTGTAAAGAGTTTTCTATTTTAGGTGAACATCAATGGGGTACCTTCGCAGAGTATTTTAAAGTACCCGAGATTAATGCAATAAAAATTCCTGATAATTATCAGTTAGATGATGCTGCTGCCGTGCCTTTAACATTTTTAACTGCTTGGAGAATGCTCACTACTCAAGCAGAGTTAAAAGAAGAAGAATTTATATTTATACACGGAGCGGGTGGAGGAGTTTCATCCGCAACCATCCAGATTGCTAAATATCTAGGAGCAAATGTAATTACTTCAACTAGTACTAAAGAAAAAATGAAAAAAGCATTAGAATTAGGGGCAGATTATGTTGTAAATTATGTTGAAGATCCCGAATATAATAAATATATTTATACTGAAATAACGAAGAAACAAGGTGTTGATGTGATTATTGATAGTGTTGGAAAAGCGACTTTTCATAGTAGCCTTCGACTATTAAAACCAGGTGGACGCTTAGTTATCCCCGGAGCTACAACCGGGCCAATATCAGAAATTGATCTTAGACAAATCTTTTGGAAACAAGTCAAAATTATTGGTTCCACTATGAGTAATCAGAAAGAATTTCAAGAAGTTATGAATTTAATATTTCTAGGTAAATTGAAGCCAATTATTGATAGAATATTTCCTTTAGAGAATATTATAGAAGCGGAACAATATTTAAGCGAACATGAACAATTTGGGAAAGTTATTTTAAAAATTTAAGTAATTAGTTTAAAGATCTATAAAATTGATAAACGAGTTTAGAAACTTGTTTTTCATAGCCCCAATAGAAGTGATCAGCACCATCTATGATTTCATATTTTTTGGGTTCATCATAATCATTGTAATAGTGAAAAAAATCATCAAAACGAGCTATATTATCCTTATTTCCTTGAATGAATAGTTTAGGTTTATTAGTTTGGGATTTATTTTTATATTTAATACCCATAAAATCCCATGGAAATGATATTGCGATAAAACCAATAATTTTTTGTGAATAATTAATAGTACTACATCCAATAGCCGCACCATAAGAGTAGCCACATATGAAAATAACCGCCATATTAAGGTTATGTATCAAAAAGTCTACGCATGCTTTCACGTCACTTACCTCACCTTCTCCATTAGTATGATGCCCCGTAGATTTGCCGACTCCCCTAAAGTTAAAACGTAAAACAGCAATATTATTATCTATCAAGGATTTAAAGACACTTGATACAACATTATTATACATATCCCCTCCAAATTGAGGATGTGGATGGCAAATTAATACACAGGACTTATTAGACTTATTTTTAGATGGAAAGAACTCTGCTTCGAGTTTAATCCCATTATTAGGAATAAATAAGTGTTGTATATCTGGCATAATTTTAATTAATTACCACTCTATAATAATAATACTCAAATTAAATTCAATGATTAATGCTAATGAGCTATAATAGAATTTTAATTGAAAGAAAAATTAGGGAATTTCTTGAGGAAGATTCCAGCTACTTGGATTTAAGTTCTTCTACTATACCTATAGATGCTGTATCTTCAGCAAAAATTATTTCTAAAAGCATTGGTTATATATCTGGCTTAGAAGAATTAACAATTCTCTATAATTTATTAGATGTGAAAATTATTCTTAAGAAAAAAGATGGGGATTCCATTAAAAAAGATGATATTATAGCCGAATTGAATGGAAATACACGGAATATTTTATTAGGGGAAAGAGTTGGTCTCAATCTAGTAGCTCATATGAGTGCTATTACCTCAACGACATTTAAGTATGTATCAATAATAAACCAATCAAATAAGGCTGTTAAAATAGCGTGTACTCGAAAAACTACCCCGGGTTTAAGAATATTTGAAAAAAAAGCTACAATAATAGGAGGGGGAGATCCACATCGATTCTCATTGGACGATATGATCCTTCTGAAAGATACTCATCTTAAGTTTTACAATGGTGATATTTCAAAAATTTTATCAGAGATCAAGAAAATCGCGAGTTTCTCGAAAAAGATCGAAATTGAAGTTGAAAAAGTTGAAGATTCATTAGAAGCAGCAAGATGTGGAGCTGATATCATTATGTTTGACAACTTTACACCGGATATGGTCGAAGAAGCAATAAATCTGTTGAAACAAAATAAATTACGCGACAAGGTATTAATTGAGGTATCAGGTAATATAACCCAGGAAAATATCCTTAATTATGCACGGTTAGGTCCAGATATTATTAGTACCAGTGAAATAACGCAAAGACCATCTGAACATATAGATTTAACTTTGAGATTCTAAATTGAAAGCTAATCGATTAAAATTTCATTTATACTAGAAATGACCTCCCGAATTCTTGCTAAACTTTGATAGAAATCTTTTATCAATCCAAATTCTCCAACAACCAAAATATTTTCAATTTTCTTTTCAGCAATCCGCCAATCGGTTGCTGCTTTAATTATTGAATGAAAGTTGTGATATAATTCAGAAATTTCATCCGCAATTTGTTCTTTGAAGGGATATACCAAATTAATAGCCATAATTTTGTATCCCTCTAGATTCTCAAACTTTTCATGAGTCTCAATAAATTTGTTTATAGCATCTCTTAAGGCTTCACTTTTAGAATTGAATCCACTATTATTTCTAACTTTTTCAAATCTATCGTATAGATCATCAGTAACTTGTAAAGAAATGATCTTCATTATAAGTTCTATTAAAGATTATTGATTAATAATTTTTAAGAATCTTTATAAACAGACAAAGGGAGAATTAAACCTCATCATAAATAGTTAGAGATATATTCGATGCTTTGGTTCAATCCTTTGGGAGAAGATAATTCAATAATTAGAGATCCTTGGTAATTATAGCTTTTAATAATATCAAGTATTCTTTCAAAATTAATAGTTCCAGTTCCAAGAGGAGGATGGGGATCTTCCTCTTTTGTAAAGTTATCAACAATATGGACATTTCTTATTTTATTATGCATTTTTTTCCAGAGAAGTCTAATATTTCCCGAATTTGTGTAATAATGACTAGTATCATATGTTAAAAAGAGCTCCTTCCTATTTAGATTATTAAAAATCTCTGAAATATTGACATCATCAAGCATTATGTTGGTATTTTTTGGCATATTTTCCAAACAAAGAATAAAGTCTTTATCATCAATTGAATCGATTAAAATATGTAATGCTGATAAGAGTTGCTGTTTATTATATTCCTGAAGAGATTTTATCATAGAATTGGCTAATCCAGGGTGAATAGTCATCAAATTAATCTCTAAGTCTTGGCAAAGATTATAAGTTTCAAGATATGCGTCTATTGAAGCTCGAGAAATCGTTGAGTTATGAGAACAGAGGTTTATATCGATATATGGAGCATGAACTTGCTTTTTTAATGAATATGACATAGTGAGATCAATAAATTTTTGTTTTAAATCGCCTCTCAGAAAACTCTGAGGTTCGATAACAAATTCTACCACCCTAATATCTTTTTCCTCTGCATAGTTTAAACATGCTTCCGTGGCTTCAAGTAGACTTTTTGATAGATCATTTGATTTATTATTTACCGTATAATCATTAAGATGTCCTAACGTACTAATTCCTAATAGCATTATAAAGTCCTATATTTTTATAAATCTTTTAACATACTTCGGGGACAATTTGAAAACAATCTTTTAAACATATTCTGAAATTTTTCTAACGATATTTTATCCAGAATATGAGGATTGCCAACCTGTAACGCTCCCCAATATACTTTCGCCAGCTTTTCTACCAACTCTGCATTTTTAACAGCATTTTGAATTGACTTTCCACATACAATCACTCCATGATTGGCTAATAGAGCCCCATTTTTATAGGACAAGGCAATTAATGCTGATTTACTTATTTCATCAGTATGAGCTTCCCCGTAAGACGAAACATTTATAGTTCCTCCAAGATATACAACTTGCTCTTCCATAATTATAGGAATCTCTTTTCTCAAAATCGAAAGCATTGAGGCATAAGTGGAATGAGTATGAATTATGCATTTAGCTTTAGGACGGGATTTATAAATTGCTATATGCAATTTAACCTCTGTTGAGGGTAATTTGCCCGTACTTATAGCAGTACCATCAAATTTCATATGTACTACTTGATCAGCTGAACATGTTTGATAATTATTTCCGGTAGGAGTTATTAACAGTTCATCTTTTTTAGGTATCCTTAGGCTAATGTTGCCCTCATTATTCTCTAAAACCCCTTTATTAAATAGATCTCTACCTGCATTAACAATTTCTTCTTTTAAATCATTAATATTATCATCTTCCATAGATATTCATCTCAAAAATGTTTAATCATTAAGGCTTATAAAGTTTTAATTAAAATAAAATATTCGATATTATCTTTTAGATGATTTGAAAGCTAATTCTATAGGGTTTATCTTGTAGGAATTAATAATTCTACCTAGTCATATTTTTTAAAAGATCTCTTATCATTATTTTAGTGATATTTTAGATATTATTTGTCAACAAGATGAAAAGATATTGAGAATAATCTTTCATTGTGATTTAGATTGTTTTTTTGCAGCCGTTGAGATCCGAGATAATCCTGATTATAAAAATAAGCCCGTTATTATTGGAGCTGATCCAAAAGGAGGTAAAGGTAGGGGTGTGGTAGCTACGTGTTCTTATGAAGCAAGGAAATTTGGATTGCATTCTGCGATGCCAATTTCGAAAGCCTTTAGATTATGTCCTCATGGTGTATTCTTAAATCCAAACCACGATAAATATTACCAAACTTCAAGAGAAGTCATGAAGATAATAAACTCTTTCTCTTCAGTGTTTCAGCAAATGGGTATAGATGAGGCATATCTTGATATGTCAGAAATCTGTAATTCATTTGACCAAGCAGAAAAAATAGCAAAAAAGATTCAACAAGAAATTTATAATAAAGTTGGTATAACATTATCAATCGGCTGTGCATCAAGTAAATCCATAGCCAAAATTGCTTCAGATTATAATAAACCTAACGGAATCACTATTGTAAAAGATGAGGATAGAGCAGAATTTTTAAAAGATATGGATATAACGAGGATTCCAGGAATAGGGAAAAAGTCGAAAGTATATTATAACAAGAATGGTATCAATAAAATCGGAGATATCATAGAAATGCCATTTCATCAAATGGCAGAAAAATTTGGTAAAAATGGAGAATGGGTATGGAATGTTGTTAATGGTTTAGACATGAGAGCAGTGAAAGAATTTCATGACGAAAGAAAGTCTATCAGTAAAGAAAGAACATTTTATCAAGATACCGATGATTATTCTGAAATAATATCAAAACTTGAAGAAATTAATGATAAAATACATAATAAATTAAAGAAGAAAAATGTTTTTTATCGTACTATAACATTAAAAATTAGGTTTGAGGGTTTTGAAACCTTTACAAGATCATTTAGTATGAAAAGCTATATTAGAAATAAAAGAAAAGTGATTGAAGTGATAATACTCTTATTAAAGGAATTCAGAAATAAGAATAAGAAAGTTAGGTTAGTTGGCATAAAATTATCAAATCTAAAAATAAACATAGATCATAATCAAACTAATTTACTCCAGTATATTCAAGTATAGTGTAATTAGCCACTTTCGATTTTAATCAATAATATTAGGAGTATTTTTTATAGTATCAAGTATATCTTGATGGAACATTCCATTTGAGACCACTAAACCTGGTGCTGATATCATACATTTATTATCAATGTAATTTGGAGACACCCCCTTGAGGTCAGTCACTTTACCTCCAGCTTCCGTTACTAATAAGTCTCCCGGTAAAAAATCCCAAATGAAAGAGCGATCTACATACATTGGTTTTATATACAGATCTGCAGAACCATCCGCTACCATACAAAATTTTGCCATACTATCTATTTGTATATAATTCTCTATACCCAATTTATTAGCTAATTTCATGACCCAGGGCTCATCATAATGTAATGAATGGCAGAGTACAGATTTTTTGACGTCTCTCGTTTCGCTTACTTTTATCGGAACGAAATCTTTCTCGCCATAAGATGTCAAAGCACCCTTACCCTTGTTTGCAACGAATACGGCCACTCCGTCTGTATTATAATTAGGCACTCCAATTATACTAAGCTTTTTTTCTTGATTATTGATCAAACCTACACCTATTGCATAAGATAAACCCTTTTGATATCCTTTAGTTCCATCGATAGGATCAATTGACCATCTTGTTTTAGAATTAGGACCACGATAATTTAGAATTTCTTTAATATTGGGCTTTAGGGAGAGGTTCAATTTATTATAACACGATTGAATCACTTTTTCAGTATAATTATTAAGTTCAGAAGAAAAAGTTTCTTCTGCAATAATCGAATCTTTAGGATATAATTCTTTCAATTTACTAATGATATAAATTTGTGAAGCATAATCTGCAAGGGTGACAGGAGATTGATCTTGTTTTATGTATGTTTTAAAACCTTCTTCTTTAAACCATTCAGTAATGCGGATTGCATTCCTAATGATTTTTACAATCGTTTGAATTTCTTTTTCAATAATTTTCATTTTTTCTATAAAATATTTTTTTAAACTAAATTTATGATTGTTAATTTATATTTTGGAATCTGAACATATAAATACAAATTCATAGTTAAAATGGATATGGACCCTCAATTCATTGGAATGGTCTTTGAATCTGTTATTATAATATGTGCCGCTATTATTTTAGTCTTAATTCTATTGAAATATAGAGAAAAAAGACATGAACTGACATTATATCTACTGATCATTTTCCTATTTTACACGATTGCAATTATTTTTTCTTGGTTATCTAAGGTGCTGATATTATATTCTGGAATTGATTTTATCATGGACCGAAATCTTCCAGACCCTGGAACACTAATCTCCTGGATTATTTATAGAATTATCGATTTTCGAATTAGCTTCGTTTTACTTTCGATTGCAATTTATCTTTCTTATGTTCTAAAGGTAAAAATATTTGAAAAAGGTTACATAACTATCGAAAGGATTATTGTGATAGCGACGTTTCTTGCTACTTTTCTCTGTTCCTTATTTCTATATGAACCTGGCAATGTTTTATTAGATGCTATTACTTTTCTTTTAATTTTTATATTCATGGCGATGATATATTTCCCTTTTATGGTTCGTTCTTATCAATCCTATAGAATAACTGAACAGGATTTGTTTAAAAAGGCATTTCTTTCATTGAGTCTTATGTCACTATTTTTTATACTGGTACCTTTTAATTTTTTAATCGATAGATTAACGATATTAGCGGGTGGCCAAGGATTTACACTATTTTACTTTTTAGCGTGGATATTTGTATTTCTTGGTATTTTAGGAGCATATTTTGGATATATAAGACCTGGAAGAGAGTAATAAAATTAATGTAAAAATTTATTTTTCTTTTTTTT
>JAEOSU010000090.1 GCA_016840165.1 Promethearchaeota archaeon | reverse complement strand
AGTATCAAATGCCAACTGTTCTTGCAAAAATTATGGTTCAAGACATTAATACGGGAGATATTATAGGAATTATGGATGGAAGCTTAATTACTGCAATGCGAACAGGCGCAGCAACAGGAGTCTCCGTAAAATACTTAGCAAGAAAGGATAGTACTACCATGGGTATCTATAGTGGGGGTATCCAAGCACGAAAACAGGTTTCTGGTGTATATTGGGGTTTAAATCAGAACTTAGAGAAATGCAAAGTCTTTGATCTGAAAAAGGATATTGCTAAGGAGTTTAAAAAGGAACTTGAAATAGAATTGGGAATTGATATAGAAATAGTAGATTCTGGAGATAATCTTCTTGAAAATACTGATATATTAGTGGCAGCTACTACTAGTACAACACCCTTATTCGAGGGAGATAAGGTTTCTGAAGGTGTTCATATCTCTTCTATAGGTGCACATGCAGCTGATATAAGAGAGTTAGATTCAACAATTATTAAACGTGCGAGTATATTAGTTGGAGGTTTGAAAGAGGCTTGTTTAGCAGAGGCGGGTGATTATATCATCCCTATTAGGGAAGGGGTCATTTCCGAAGAGGATATTATTTCTATAGGAGAAATTATCACTGGTAATGTAATTGGTCGTAAAAATGAATCAGATATCACAATATTTAAATCCGTTGGAATTAGTGCTCAGGATGTTGCCACAGCTAAATTAGTTTATGATAGGGCGTTACAAGAGAATATCGGGCGCGATATCGATTTTTAAAAGGATTTTCCTTTTTTCAATTTTTATAAAAAAAATGAGCATTATCTTCATAAATAGATTTCAATTTTCAGTTTTTTAAAATTACTTGAAACGCTTGCTAATTTATATCTTATTAGGTTATTGCTTAAGGGTTTTGTTTTGTTTATAATAATTAGTGATAATCAATGAATAATGAGAAGAAAAATATGATTGGAAAGAACGTTCTGATAACTGGAGCGAATTCGGGTATTGGGAAAGAAACGGCTATTGCATTAGCAAGAAAAGGAGCACAAATTATAATGCTGTGTCGAAATGAAGAGAAATCGAAAAACGCTATAAATGAGATTAAAGAAAGAGCAAATACAGAACAAGTTGATTTAATTATTGCGGACTTATCCAATCAAGATTCTATATTTTCTGCTGTTACCCAGTTCAAGCAGAAATATGATCATTTGGATGTGTTGATAAACAATGCTGGGTCAATTTTAAGAAATCGAAAAGAAACTTTGGAGGGATATGAGATGACATTTGCTGTTAATCATTTAGGCCACTTTATAATGACACTTTTATTACTTGATACTCTCATTAAGTCCTCACCGTCCAGAATAATAAATGTTTCATCTGCTGCTCATCGTTTTGGAAAAATTAATTTTGAGAATATTAATTTAGAGGGTTCTTATAGCTCTTTTCGAGCTTATAGCAATTCAAAGCTCGCGAACGTGTTATTTACTTATGAACTTGCGAGGAGATTAGAGGGTTTAGGAGTAACTGTGAATGCACTTCATCCAGGAACAGTTAATTCCAACTTTGGTAGAGGTCAATTTAGTAAGATTTTGACTCCTTTTATGGCTTTTAGCACTCTATTTATGATTAATCCAGAAAAAGGAGCTGAAACCTCGGTATATCTGGCAAGTTCAGATGAGGTTAAGGATATCTCGGGAAAATATTTTAAGAAATGCAAAGCTATTAAATCATCAAAGGAGAGTTATGATAAAGAAAACCAGATAAAACTATGGAAATTAAGTCTCGAGATGGTAAATCGACAGGATTTACTTTTAAGTAATCAAGCAGTACTGAAAACGTAATTTTTTCTTTTATATCAGTTATATAATCTAAGATTTGATCATTATAAGCATCATTTTGAAGCGCTCCAAGGCATTTAATGCATGAGGGTCGTTTGCTGGCATAATAATCATCTGCCCTTTTTCTAAATGAAAGTTCTTTTTTGCGATTATGATTTCTGCTTTTCCATCTAAAATGTAAACCAATGCATCATAGGGTGTGGTATGTTCACTTAAACCTTCTCCCTTATCAAACGCGAATAGGGTTACTGTCCCAGTCTCCTTTGTGACTACCGTACGGCTAACTACAGTACCACGTTGATATTCAACTAAACTCTCCAATTCCAGTACTTTTGAATGGTTTTTAGTTTCGTTCATGATATGTTTCTAATAAAATTTAAAAGATGATAATGTAATTAGATAAAAATCAAATTAATTATTTATTATGGACATGTTCGCTAATTATTCTTGAAAGATTTTAAACATTAGATGGGTTAATTTTGAGAATACTTCATCTACTTTTGTACCATATTTCGCACTAGTTTCATAATAATAGCGAGATGTCAGATTATTTTTTAGAAAGAGGCACTCTTCATAATCAATTGTGCTATTTTGGGACTCTATTAGATCCAATTTATTTCCAACCAAAATATTTGGAACAATACCGATTGAAAATTCGACTTCCTCTTTCCATTTAATTAAATTATAGAAACTTTCTTTTTGGGTTAAATCATATACATATATTATTCCTCTTGCGCCTTTATAGAAAGCACTTCTAACCCATTTAAAATGTTCTTGTCCTGCTAAATCCCATACTTGAAGAGTAATTAACTGTTTCGCATTAGGAAGTTTAACATACTTCACAAAAAAGTTAGACCCAATAGTGGTTTCTGCATCTGATTTGAAACGTTTATTTAGATATTGATGTAAAAGGGTCGTCTTACCCACACCAGTATCGCCTACAATACATACTTTGAAGTAGTATTTATTGAATTTTCCCATCTTTCGCTCAAATATAAAATGCTCTTGGGTCTATTTATATCATCATTTTAGATTTTTAATTATCTAATCGATTTTCTTTGTAATAAATTTTCTTACTTGGTTTTATAAAAGTGGGATATGAGAATATTATATAATAGGGTGGAGTTGAATTTCATAATTAAAACTCATGATATAGATTTAGATTTAAAATCTAAAGAAATAAAGTGATAATGGAACTTTTATATGAAAGTTTATTTTTACTTATATATATACTAGCTAAATGCTAGACTGAGGTAGGAATTTTTATTTCAACATTAAATCTTTAGCTCAATTATATTAAAACATGCAACAATAACCCTCGAACAGGAATAAAATGATAATATGGATCTTAAATAGCGAATCAGGAATAAAATTATTATATAAATCATTTTTAAAAACGGATGCAGATGAAGATATTGTATCCGGCTTTTTATCGGCTTTCTATCATTTTTCCATGGTGGAATTTCACGAGGAATTAGAATCTATCGAAATGGGGGGTTTAAGATGGATTTATATCTTAGAACCAAAATTTAATTTATTATTTGTGGCAGCAGATACAAAAGTTATCAAAACAGAAATGTTGATGGGTAAATTAAATGTTATACGCAAAGCGTTTATCAAGGAGTATGAAGAGATATTAATTGAACGGAAAAAAACCTGGGAAGGAGATTTAAATGTATTCACGCCTTTTCTGCAGGTCATTGAAGATTATAATCATCAATGGGGAGAAGTTGAAAGTGTTGCTCATGTAGCTGATTATTTTGATATTTTAGGCGTTTTTCAGCAGATTTTAATTATGTTTCGTAATATTCTTGAAAAGCGAATGTACACAAAATCTAAGAACGAAATTATTGATTTAATTGAGAAAAGGTATAAAACAGTTGGAAACACGAAAAAATTTAAAGATCAAGCCGAGCTCAAGAATATATCATTTTCTAAAGATTCTTGGTTTAACATTATTGATATTAACCTAATCAAATGTGATAAAGAGTTAGTCTTAAACTATTTGGAAATCATTCTTACTGAAATCGTTAAATCTTTGAGGAAAATAAAGGGAGATGATCTTTGTTTTAAATATTTCAATGAAGAGGGAATTTATGCCTATATTTATAATAATATGAAGCTTTTAAAAGACTTAAACTTAGATTTATTTTTCTTAGAGTTATTCCTCTTACTTTAAAGGCTATTTCCTCCTAAAGCAAAATTATAGTTAAGTGTAATAAATTTTGGACTCTTTAAATCTTAAAAGGAATAGTTACCCAATTTATTTATAAATTCACAATTTAAAAAGAGATTAGTTTTTTATGGAAAGTAAACGGCATAAAGGTGCTGACCGAGAATTACCACACGCACATATTTATCATGCGTTATTACCAGTAATATTTTGGGTTGTATGGTTTTTAGATATACAGTTTTTACAGATCTCTACCTTCTTAAACAATTTTATCCCTCTAATCATACGTATAGTTTTATTTGCATGTATTTTTGCTATAGCCTTAATATTTATCTCAAAATCACATAATCTTCTATTTAAATCTCATGAACCTCCGAACCATGTAATTACTACGGGAATTCTTGGCTATGTGAGAAATCCCATGTATTTAGGCATCCTTCTCATCTATATATCATTAATTTTTTTATGTATATCATTAATAAGCATTGGTGTTTTTATCGTTGTTTTTCTTGTATACAATTGGATGGTAAATTTTGAGGAAAACATTCTTGAGGCAAAGTTTGGAGAGGAATATAGGATTTATCAAAAATCGGTACCAAAATGGATCCCAAACCCTTTTAAGAATTAATTATAATCTTTTCTTCTTTTAAAATTAGAATCTATATAGAATATAGAAACGAAATTTAAGAGTCATGATTTACTTTAATAATTCAGAATAGGTGAAAAAAAGTAAAATGCTAAGTTGTAAAGAAATTTTATCGCTGAAAGATGAATCGATTGTATCTTATTTTGAGGATACATCGATAGATGAGTTTTTAGAACCAATATTGGTTAAATTCCCTGATTATTATAATCTTAGGGGACAAGATCTTAAACATATCTCAGATTTAGAAAAAAGTAAAGTATTAGGAATTCTTAAATCAGAAATCAAATAGGAAATTCCAATTTTTATCTAATCCCTTTATGTTCATTATAATTCAGTTTTTTTAATAATATCCGAAAGGTTAACTTAATTTTTAGAAGATAAAAATTTTTAATGTTTAGTAGTATTTCATAGAATTATCATGAATGAGAAATCACTTCATCATTCGTGGAATGGTGAACATGCAAATAAGTTCGCAAAATCTATGGAAAATATGAAGAAGTCAAGATATATCCCTTTTGCGAAAAAAATTCATCAATTTGTTAATAAATTTGTGATGAATAATTCCCCCGTAATTTTAGATGTAGGATGCGGGCCTGGACTTCTTTTGCTTGAAATTGCGAATTTAATTCCAAATTCCCAACTCATTGGTATTGATTTCTCTAAAGATATGCTACAGATTGCATCTGAAAAAGTTAAGCAAAAAGAGCTAGATTCAATTATTTTCAAGCAAGGTCCTGCTGAGGATATTCCTCTTCCTAATGCTCATAATGATGTAGTAGTTTGTTTAAATAGTTTACATGATTTTAATAGTGCGAAAGAAACCATATCAGAAGTGTATCGTACAACTAAAGAAGATGGTATTTTCATATTAAAAGATAAAAATGGTGCCTTTCCTAAATGGAAGGTCATATTGGGATTTATCCCGCTTATTTGTAAATCGGGATTTAAGAAAACCTTGAAATATTTTAAAAGTAACGAACTGTGGTTGAATCCAGAAAAAGTGAAGGAGTGCATGGAAGATTTAGGCTTTAGAATTGTATATCTGAAAAAGAAATTAGATTATCTCATCGTTGGAAAGAAATAAATTTTAATCTTCGATTAACTTTAGACTTCTTTTTAACTAAAGTAATGAGTTTTATATATGATTTAATATAGTTCTATTTTATGGATAAGGATAATTTAGGTATTTACCGAAAATTACAGCAGCATCTTGATAAGATGCCAGTTGGATATCCAGCTACAGAATCGGGTATTGAAATTAAAATTTTAAAGCTTTTATTTACTCCAGATCAGGCTGAAATTGCCCTAACTCTTGGATTTTACCCTGAAAAATTGAAAAAATTACATCGGAAGTTAAAAAAGTATAGTCTAGAGGAGTTAGTGCAAAAATTAGATGAGATGTACTTTAATGGGTTAATCAATAGAGGGGTACGAAAGGAGAATGACGAGGAAGTTAAATATTATGCTTCTGCTCCATTAGCTATCGGAATGTTTGAATACCAGCTAAATCGACTAACTCCCGAATTTTTTAAGGCGGTAGAAGATTATTTCGATCAAGGATTTTTGGATGAATTTAATAAAACAAAGATTCCCCAAATTAGAACGATTCCAATCGAAAAAACCGTTGAACATGAACAAGCAATCGCATCTTATGATGATTTGAGGCAGGTAATTGAGATTATAGGAGGGCCTATTGCTGTTGCTCACTGTATTTGCAGAACAGGAACAGATCTGATTGGAGAACCATGTAAAAAAACAGATTTACGAGAATCGTGTTTTTCCTTTAGGACTGCAGCTAAGGTTTATATTGAGAAAGGGCTTGGAAGAGAGATCAGCAAGGAAGAAGCATTGAAAATATTAGAAAAAGCGCAAGAAGATGGTTTAGTTCTTCAACCAGGAAACTCACAACGTCCAATGAATATCTGTACATGCTGTGGATGCTGTTGTGGGGTATTGTCCCATCAAAATAAGTTGGAAGAGCCCGCTCAGTTCTTTGCAACCAATTTCTATGCGAAAGTCGATCCTGATGAATGCATTGGTTGTGGAGTATGTGAAGAGCGCTGTAATATGGATGCAGTTCATGTGGAGGATGCTATAGCTGTTGTTAATTTAGCTCGTTGTATTGGATGTGGCGCTTGTGTGCCTACTTGTACTTCAGAAGCAATTAAGCTGTATAGGAAAGAAGAAAATATTATACCACCGAAGAACACTGTTGCAACATATTTAGCTATAATGGATAAAAAAGCGGAACTTGCTAGAGCAGAAAAGAGTTAATTATTTTTTTATCTTCTCTTAAATTTTCAAATATAAAATCTAATCCTCTATAATTTTATATACTCTTTAGAGGATTTCTGATCTATCTGCTTTTGTT
>JAEOSU010000089.1 GCA_016840165.1 Promethearchaeota archaeon | reverse complement strand
TATCAAGATACGAATTATATCCAGGATGACATTATCCACAAGATCGTCAAAAACAACCCAGAGCAAAATGTTATTGCAGTTGGTGATGATGCACAGAGCATCTATGCGTTTCGGGGTGCGAATTTTCAAAATATCCTCCGTTTTGAGAAACGCTATAAAAACTGTAAAAAGTATACCATCACTTATAATTACCGTAGTCGCCCCCAAATACTTGAGTTAGCGAACGATTCCATCAAGCATAATAAAAAGCAGTTCAAGAAAAAGATGAAGCCTACTCGACCGGACGGTTTGGTTCCATATCTAGTAAATGTGGGGAGTGAAGACGACCAAGCACGGTTCATCACAAACCAAGTGTTAAAACTTAGAGATGATGGTTTTGCGCTTAATGAAATCGCGGTATTGTATCGAGCAGCTAGCCATTCAATTCGCATCGAAGTGGAACTTCAAGCTAAAAATATTCCCTATGAGGTTCGCGCGGGAGTGTCATTTTTCGAGCGGGCGCATATCAAGGATCTTTTAGCCCACCTTAAGGTTATCGAAAATCCATCTGATGAGGTCTCTTGGTCCCGAATATTTGGCATTGTCGAGGGTATTGGTCAAAAATCGAACAGAAAGATTCGAGAAGCGATCTTGGAAACTGATAATCCCTTTCAAAAACTCTTAAACAAACATTTTTATATAACTGAAGTGAAGGGAATCCCCAAAGTTGGTGTAAAGAATCTAATCAAACATCTCAAATCAATTGTGGATATCAAAGCAAACGATGATCCCGCAGCAATTATTCGCAGAATTAGCGCCAGTTTGGAGGATTATATCACCACGAAATATAATAATCCTGACCAAAGGCTTGAGGATTTAGAGCAATTGGCAATCTATACACAAAAGTTTGACTCCATCAAGCGATTCTTGGAGAATCTAAGCCTTAATCGATCGACCATAGAAGCAAAGACAGTATTAATGGGTATTCAGCAAGAAGATGAGCCTCCTCTTATTCTATCAACCATCCATCGAGCGAAAGGACTTGAATGGCGGGCAATCTTTATACCAATGCTCTGTGAAAATATGTTTCCCACCAGCCGTGTGATTGGGGATGATGATACATTTGAGGAAGAGCGGCGGGTGTTTTATGTGGCAGTAACCCGGGCAAAAGACCAGCTTTATTTAATCTCACCTTCAATCGTGCAGAAATTTGGGAGGTTTGAAACTTCAAGGAAGTCTCAATTTCTCGAAGAATTGAATGAGAGAGTATATACTACCTCCTCAGTCGATTTCACGGCGAAATCAAAAAAGAAAAAAAAGAAACCATCTGCAGGATCCTATTTCACCACAGCTGACAAAGTATAGATTACTGGAGCACCTTGACTCCTTTTTTTTTAAGACTATCAATGGTATCTTGATTACTAATCCAGAAATTGGCTTTTATATTGATTTTTTCTAAGTTATCTATATCTAAAATCGATATGGGAATACTTTTAAGTTTATTGTTTTTAAGATTTAAAACTTTAAGCGATTTTAAATTCCCAATCGAGTCTGGAAGTTCAATGAGCTGATTTGAGCTTAGATTGAGGTTCTTTAGATTTGTAAGTAATCCAATAGAGCTTGGAATTTTCTGAAGCTTGTTTATACGTAAATCTAAGGATTCTAAATTCGTCAGAAACCCTATTTGAGTTATAAGATTTTTAATCGAATTCCTGCGCATCGCTAAATATTTCAATGATGTTAACTTTAACAGTTCCGAAGGAAAGACTTTTAGATCGCAATTATAAAGACTCATTGCTACTATTTGGTCATCTTCTTTCACATAGCAGCAAGAGCTTAATTCAAAACAATCCGTACATGGAAGCTCTTTATTGGTAAGCTTTTCAATGGAATGGATAATATTTTTTTCAAAATAATTATCTTCAATGATATCCAAATTAGAGGTATCTTGTGAGCCAAAAATCTGTTCTATTTCGGGTAATGGTTCACCGCATTTGGTACAGTATTTAATCTGAGGGGAACAGAGAAAGTTGCAGTGAGGACAAGGTACTTTTACAATACTTGAGGTCATATGGACCCGATTTACTGCAGGAGCATCAGAATCAGAATATTCAATGAAGAGATTGAGCCAATAATACTGTTGTGGGGTCAGAAATGCTTTCAGTTTATAATGTGCCAGAAGCGAGCTAAAGAACTCGTCCTCTCTCGCTTTATTTTCTAACCAAGTTAACTCGTTATCTGTTAGTTTTTTCATTCTTCAAAATAAAATAAATATTACAACTATAAGTTTAAATTTCCCATAATCTAATATGCATTAAATATATTTAAAAAATAGGGAATTAGTGATATTACAATGGGAGGAGAACTCAAACCAAATTATTTTTTCTTTTTAAAAAAATTAATTTCTACAACAAAGGCTATTAACTTTGGAAGATTATAATAACAATGAGTGCTCAAAAGTAAATTAGATGATGATTATGGAGCTATTAGCTAAAAACGACTCAACGAAGGAAAGTTCTAAAGAGATTCAAAAGAAGGAAAAAGTATTAGTAATGAAATGCGAATTTTGTGGCAAGCGTATCGTAAGAAATACTTGGAATAAGAAATATCTGCTGATTAATGTGTGCCAGCAACCTCCGAAGCGATATTTTTGTTCCGGCCAATGTAAATTAAAATGGATTTTTAAGAATAATTATGACCTTGGATCTTGATTGAGGTCTGTAATTATAATTTAATAAAGATTTAATTTAATATGAGTAATCAGATATTATATCAAGTACGGTAGCATATTACTATAACTAAATATAAAGGATCACTTTCATAAGAGATTAGGGAATAAGGTTAGAAAAACGAAAAGTTTTGCTTACGATATCATAAAAAATTAAGTTAACAACTAGGAAAAAAGTCCCATCCAATAAAGATTTTAGAATTTTTGATTTTTTTTCCTTAAGATTTTTTAAATTAGCCCCCTTGAAAAATAATTCTTCTTTTTTTTCTTTTACATAATTTGGAATTGTATTTTTCATAATACCAAGATTTATTACAAATAAAGATATCTTTTATTTACTTGAATAGAGAAATTCAAAAATTCAAGCATAAAATTAAAAATTGGTGAAAGTATGTCAAATAGAAGTTATGGCAATAGAACAATGCATAAAGCTACTTGTGCCGACTGCGGCAATGAGTGCGAAGTTCCATTTGAGCCTAAAGAAGGCCGACCTGTCTATTGTCGAGAGTGTTATAGAAAGCATAGAAGATAAGTAATTCTATTTTTCTCAGTGTTTTGGTCAAAACCAAAATCGTATATTCGATAATATAATTTATCGTGTAATTAACTATTTTTTTAATCCTTTTCCTAATTATATAAGTGGATTCTCTCCAAAGTAAGATATGAAATTGTTAGATATTGTTCAATTATTAAAAAAAAAAGTAAAAAAAAATTTAGGATTTATTCCTCTAATTCTCTTAACTCTCTGCGTAGAATTTTACCTACCAGGGATTTTGGTAGCTCCTCGATTATTTCGATGATTCGTGGATACTTGTAAGGGCTAATATTTTCCTTGCACCACTCCATTAATTCTTCCTTAGTCACCTTACCTTGATAATCTTCTTTTATGGACACGTACGCTTTAATCGTCTGACCAGTTCCATCAGGATGAGGTACGCCAATAACACCGACTTCTCTTATAGCGTCATTTTGATACATAAGGTTTTCCACTTCTGCGGGAAAAACACCATGTCCCTTGTATTTAATCATATCACGTTTGCGGTCCTTTATCATTACATAGCCATCCTTATCAATACAGCCAATATCAGCAGTATATAACCACGTTCGTCCTTTATCGTCCTGTCTGAGCGCAAATTTGCTCTCCTTTTCTTTTCCTAAATAGCCGGGGGTGATTTGTGGACCATATGCTAAGATCTCCCCAAAATATTCGGGGTTGCTGGTGCTTTCATCGTCAGGACATTGGGGCACGGGAGTTTTTCCGTCATTGATATCCACGAGTTTTACATAAGTATCTGATAACGGAAAACCGACTGTATTGACTTTAAAATCATGGAAAGGACCACAACACAAATTTGGACTTGTCTCACTTAACCCATACCCTTCAATAATGAGAGCTCCGGTAATCTCTTCAAATCTACGTTTAACTTCTTCAGGAAGCGAAGCACCTCCACTCACACAGGCTTTTAATGTAGTCAATTTGCCTTGGTATTTCGAAGAATCAGGATCTTGATTAATTACATTCCAGAGAGTAGGGACTCCTGGAATATAAGTTGCTTCTTCCTTCATTAAAATCTCCAAGATCTTTGATTTTTTCTCAGGAGGCTGGGCAAACATAATTAGTTTATAACCGAGAGACACTGCAAGGCTCATGCCCGTCGATATGCCAAACACATGTGCGAATGGAACGACAAGTCCGACTCCACCTTTACCATGGAGCTCTTGGGTTTCAGGTAATTGATTTTCAATCCATTCTCGTGCTTGTTCGGCGTTCGATGACATATTGAAGTGGGTTAGCATCACGCCTTTTGGAATACCAGTAGTTCCACCCGTATAAATTAATGTGGCAATATCTTTTTTCGGGTCAATACTCACCGAAGGTAAATTTATTGGAGTTCCACTCGAAAGAACCTCTTGAAAAGCAAGAAACTCAATATTACCGGCTTTAGTTGGCCATTTTTTCATATGAGGGACTTTTCCTAATGCCTTTCCTAGAACAGCTTTAATTTTAGGTAAATATTCTCCTACTCCCGTAAGAATTACATGTTTTAAGGAAGGCATTTTGCTCAGATCTTTTCCATGTAAGTGTTCTTCATATAACGCATCAAGTACAATTAGCGCCACGCTATTCGAATCGTTAATCTGATGCACAATCTCAACGAAACGATGGAGTGGTACGATTGGATTTGCAGTTGCTCCAAGTCGTTGCAATGCATAAAACGTTATAACAAACTGGGGTACGTTGGGCAAATCAATTCCGACAATATCTCCTTTCTTAATTCCCAGTTTCGAGAGTCCGGTAGCAAATTGATCAACTACCTCATCCAATTCCTTATATGTCATTCGATAACCTTCAAAAAAGATAGCCTGTGAATCCGGAAATTGCGTAGCGCTATTCCGAAGGATATCTCCTAATGAAATTTCTTTGTAATCAATTTGTTTAGGCACATCCTTTGGCCAAAATTTGTACCAAGGGGTTGGTATATCATCATTCATTTTTTTAACCTTTAATTTTTCAATGTAAATAATCTAGATTGTTTTGAATAAATATTTAAAATTTATTTATAAGAGCAATAATTCTCAATTTGGTTATCATATAAATTTTTCAGAATGAAATTAGAGAGAAATTTATGATACTCAATATTACATTAGATGAAGAGAAAAATGAGAAAAAGACAAAAAAGGGGTTTTTTAGTTGCATTATTAATCGGATTTGATGAAAAAAAGATTCATACTTGGAAAGTATATAGTCATTCCCTAAAAGAACATAAAATCTTAAAATTACCTCGCAAATGGAAGTACTTTGACGATAAACAGATATATAATTTACTTGAAGTTTTAGTCAATCTTATTCGACCCGTAGTTAAAGAAGGGTTAAAGAGTATTTTATTAGCTTGCGAGGAGAAGAAAGACTATGCGTCTGACTTTTTAGAACATATAGATAAACATCACCGTTGGTTAATAAAAGGATATAATCAGGTAAGTTTTGGGAAGATTATTGGACTTGCAAATTCGCTCGAAAGTGCACAATATTTAATTTCTCAAGAGGATATCATCGAGATAGTAGAAGATACGATAAATGAGGAATTAAATCAATTTATTGCTAAGTTAGAGAAACTAATTGGCGTTGGAGATCCGAATGAATTACTAATATATAATTTAGAGGAAATTGAGAAGCTCATCTATAAAGGGGGTAAAAAAGACAAATCTGTAGCAGATGAGATAGATATCATCATTATTACTGAAAATTTCCTCAAAAACTACAAAAATAAGAACCGCGTCTCTCGGCTTATTCAAATTGCGAATAATAAAGGCATCAAAACAAAAATCATATCAACAGAAAGTTCCGCAGTGACTCGTTTTGATCAATTTGGAGGGATTATAGTTTTTAAAAAGTCAACCTCATAGACAATAAGAATCTTATATATTTAGAAATCTTAATTATAAATCTTAATGGTTGATTACAACACGAAAATTATGTCGTTCAAATAACTCGGTTATCTTAGCAAGGTCTTCTTCTGTTAATTCTCCCATATCTTGGTATAAATGCCCCATTCCAACCTTTTCGTATTTTGTTTTGGTCAACTTATTATAGGGCATTAAATGTACTGGCCCATGGTAATCTATTCGCTTTAAGAATGATGCGATAG
>JAEOSU010000088.1 GCA_016840165.1 Promethearchaeota archaeon | reverse complement strand
TAATAATGCTAAGTTTTTTCATTTTTTATGAGAAAAAGTCTAAATTAAATAATTTTATTGTTCACAAAATTTTAATTTAATTGAATCTAAAAAAAATTATTGATTATTTGAGTTATTTAATTACAATTTCTACTGTTAATATTGATGTTTGAAAAAGACGAAGAAGGAAGATGGAAATTTATCAATTATAAGCAAATAGGAATATTATTCATTATTCTTGGGATTAGTATTAGAATTTTCATGTTAATTTATTATTATATTGTTCATGTAGATCCGATGGTAGCATGGGGCGATATTATGGTAAATTATCATACTACAGATTCTATGTTTACTGGAGAGTGGATTTGGGACATAACTGAACTCGAATATCCTCCTTTAACTCTTTATCTCTTAGTATTTTTCAAATTCATCTCGTTTAATATATTTGAACTCTTTGTCTTTTATGCGTTTCTTTTAGAATTGCTTGTTTCTCTTTCATTTTATTTTATTTTAAAAAAATTTGAAATTAAAAATATAAAATTTGTTTTAGGACTTTTTCTAATAAATCCATTTATTTTTCTTAATAATGTATTTAGTCCACTTAATTGTGGTTACCACATTACTGATAGTTTTTTCTATATCTTCTTAATTCTTTCACTTTACTATTATCCTAAGGAAGATAAGTCTTTATTTTTCCTTTTTTCAGGATTAACTATGAGTACGAAATGGTTTACATTACCTGCCGCAGCCTATTTTTTTATAAAATTTTTATATGAAAAAGATTGGAAAGAAATGAAGAAATTTTTAATTTATATTGGAATTCCATTAGTCATTTTTCTTATAAGCCCGATTTTATATCTTCCAAATTATTTGGATCTCTATATCGGATGGTTATCAAGCTCCGAACCTACTGTGCTCTATAATCCCCCTATATATATTAAAATAATTCTTTTTGCTGCGATATTTCTTGTATATCTCATTTTTCGAATTAGGAAAGCAGATTTATTAGAATTAACATTCTTTTCTATAATTGTAATGTTTTCTATTATGTTTTGGAGAAGAACTTATATCCGTTATCTCACTCCTTTAATTCTATATGGCCATCTCAAAACTAATAGTAATATTTTCACGATTGACATTAATTTGAAGTTTACGCGGGTTTACTTTAAGGTTGGAAACCATCTCTTAACTTATGCATTATCTATTTTAGGATGTATTGGGTCAATCCTAATCATTCTCTTTATTTTTTAAGTACCTTATTCAGAAATCTGGATACTACAAGGGAATATTGCTGCTTTTGGAGTATTTTCAAAGTCTTGTTCTAATCGTTTTATTAGAGATGGCCAATCTGTAAACAATTCAACTGATTCTGGAAAAAAATGATTTTTATCATAGATATTGACATTCGGAGAGAATAAATACACCTTCCTTTTTTTAACAAAAGCTCTCCAGATTACACTCTCAATCAAATTCCTATATAGCTTTGAACCCGTTTCTGATAAAAGGCTATGATAGCCCCTTCCTTCATATGATGAGGTCATGATAACAATTGCTCCTCTTCTATCGAGCATATTATTTGGTGCGGTCATAAGGAAGTTGAATGGTTTATATTGCGCTTGATTTAATTCTGAATCCTCTGGAAATGAATTGAAGAAGCAGATTTGGTTATTTAAAGTCACTTTTGTGGAATAGAATTGTGTTGCTTCTTCCATTGCTTTTCGGTGAGCTGCTTTAAAATGACCGGAGAATATTTTAGCGAGGAGACCTTGCTCATTTAGGATTACATTCACCGAGAAGTCTAAACCCACCTTTTCGACGACATCTTCAATATCTTGGCGGATCTCGGTCATTCTTCCAATCCCTGCACCCTCCCCTCTCATTCCTGCAGCATGGTTAGCTTCGAGCGTTCGAATTCCACATACACCAGGTAAAACTATTTTAGCACCTCCTCCAAAACCCGCAAGTGGATGAGGGATTACTCCTCCAATCGCGATTTTTAAATCGGCATTTAAATAAGTCGAATTCACATCAATAGGAGTACCTTTACTTGAGTTACCAACATTGGTCAAATTTTCATAAGGATGATGATTTTCAATCTCAATGGTGTTTACAATCTCCTCTCCAAGTTTCAGCAGAAAGTCTTGCCTATTCATAGGACGATGTGCCCCTATTGCTGCAATTATCTTTATTTGTTCCTTATGGATATTTGCTCTTTCTAATTCCTCCAGGATATAGGGAAAAATCCGCGAAATTTGAGTAGTTCTAGTCATATCGTCAATTGCAATTACTACTCTTTCTTTTCCTAAGGCCATTTCAGATAATCCTGAAGTCCCAATTGGATTCATAATTGAAGATCTAATCGCATCATCAGACAGTTCTTGCGCCTCTGCACCGTTCATTTGACACTTTACAACCTCCCAAGCATCGGGAAATTCCAAACTAAAAACTTCTGGCTTACGCCAAGCGGCCCACGGCACTTTAATTATTTTGCTAATAATACTCCCCTTTCTTAAATTATAGTGTTATATATATTTTGTTTAGTAATTAATAGAAATATATTAAACTTTTAGATGTGTTAGGATCTGCAATAAACATACTGGTATTTAATAGATGAATACTGAAAATACACGGATTTCAAAAGATCAGTACTTCATGAAAATCGCTGAAGTCGTAAAATTGAGGTCTACATGTATACGACGAAGTGTTGGAGCTGTTTTAGTAAAAGATTCACATATCTTATCAACAGGATATAATGGCGCGCCTTCTGGGTTTAAACATTGTACACCAGAGACTTGTTTGAGGGTGAACCTAAAGACTGGTGAAAAACCAGAGCTTTGTCGTGGTGTGCATGCTGAAATTAATTGTATTATCCAAGCGGCAATTCATGGAACATCGATCATGGGAAATACAACCTTGTATACCACCACTTTTCCTTGTATGAGCTGTTTAAAACTTTTAATAAATGCTGGAATCAAACGCATAGTCTATAAGGAGCCATATAATATGAAAAATAAGGTAAAGATGGAGATGACCAAAGAAGCTAACCTTGTTATAGATAAAATTTAAACGAGAAAAGTGTATGATTTCAATCCATTCTTTTCGGTCTTATTAAGATTATATGGATTGAGACTAAGCTTGCTATTATTAGCAATAAAATCTGAACCCATAAAATTGAGATAAAGAGAATTGAAATGATTATTGTCATCCATAAGAAGAAAAGGGTATATAACTTTA
>JAEOSU010000011.1 GCA_016840165.1 Promethearchaeota archaeon | reverse complement strand
TCTCGAGAATGATTATGCTTTAGGAAAACTTAACCCTCCAGACCTCAAACCAGCGGTTGCTAAATATCTCAATTCCTTTTTAGATCCCATACGGCAGCATTTTGAAGAAGATCCAAAAGCAAAAGAGCTATATTTATTTGTAAAAAAAGAAGATAAAAAAGATAAAGAAAAAAGAAATTAACTCCTAAATATGGTTCGTATACTTTTAACGGGAGATTCTCATATACCTAGACGAGCCTCAATGGTCCCTGATGAGATTTATAGTGAAATTAATAAACAATTAGTAAATAATCGTTTTGATTATACCTTATTTACAGGGGATCTTATTGATGCTCCGAAATTATTGGATTTTCTAAATAATATCACTATTAAAGAAGTATTCAAAGTTATTGGAAATATGGATTATTATGGAGGGAATAAAAATCTACCTCAATCCCGACACCTGCCCATTTTATTAAGTAATAATAAAAAAATTTCAATTGGCTTAATACATGGTCATCAAGTTCATCCAAGAGGAGATCATAGTCAATTAGAATCTATTGCTTTAGAGAATGGCTTTAATATATTAGTTTCCGGGCATACTCATAAGGAAGAGATTTTCCTTACGAGAAATGGGATACTGCTACTTAATCCTGGAAGTATCACCGGTGCTTGGTCATTTGTTGCGAGTGGAAATTGTTCCTTTATAGTTCTAAAGATTGAAGAAGAGTCATTAAATATTCTAGTGAAATTATTTCAATACAAACGAAAAGATTCTCTCTTCACTATTTCAGAGTCCAATTATCAATTAATTGGAAGTTCCATAAAAAGGAGTTAACTTAAATTATTAATAGAAATGAAAATAATAATAAATACTAAGATTTTATTCCATCTTAATCTTATCTAGAACCAGTACTTTTGGCAGTTTTAACAAAAGTCCCAAATTCCTTTTACCATCGCTTCCTTTATCAAATCTAAGTTTTTTGAATCCAAATCGATTTTTCTTTAAGATCATATGGAGAGTAGAGTTTTCCCCATTAGAAAAATACATCATGTCTTCAGGAGTTGATATCACCTTAAGATCGTATTCTTCTAATTTATCTCTTCCTAAAGTATAATTTCCATCTTTTGCGATTAAATGAACCCAAAAGATATAATCCTCCTCGATATGAAGCCCTAAGTTAATTCTGGCATCAAGGCTGTTCAGTGTCTTTAAATTTTTTGGATATTTCCGTTTATCATCAATAATACTTTCAATAACTCCTTGAAACGTAATAAATAGGTTATTTTTTTCTGATTCTTCCATATTTATCCCACTAAAATGATAAAAAATTTTTCAAAATAGTTTGCATTTAATAATTTATTTAATCTAATAAAGATATAAGTATAATTAATATCCCTTGAGCAAAAATATTAAAAAATGTAAAGAAAGGTGAATAGGAAAAAAATGTGGTATTTTTTTAGTCCAAACATTGTCTATGGGGAAGACGCTTTAGATTTTTTAGAAAATATCCCTGGTGAGAAATGTTTTATCATAACTGATCAAATATTAGAAAATTTAGGCTATGTAAAGATATTAACTGATAAACTTGAAAAATTCGGGAGAAATTTTGAAGTATTTACAGATGTAAAATCTGATCCTCATGAAGAAGATGTTCTAAAAGCTAAAGAAGCTTGCATTTCTTATGCTCCAGATCAAATCATTGGATTAGGAGGAGGCTCAGTTATAGATACAGCAAAAGCAGTTTGGGCTCTATACGAATATCCTGAGTTTGTAGTAGACGATTTACATCCATTTAATCAAAAACTATACGATTTAGGTAAAAAAGCTAAAATGATTGCCATACCAACCACCTCTGGGACGGGAGCAGAAACTACTTGGGCGGTAATTATATCTAGATATGAAGAAAATGTTTGGAAGAAATTAGAACAAGCACATAAGGGTATTGCCCCGATGTATGCTATTGTAGATCCTATTTTTCCATCTGGAATGCCACCAGAGCTAACTGTGAATACGGGTTTTGATGCATTGGCACATTCAGTTGAAGGAATAATATCAATGTGGAAAAATGAATTCAGTGAAGCGTTATCCCTTAAAGCTATCGAGTTGGTTTTCAAATACTTACCATTAGCCTATAAAGATGGGAAAAATAAAGAAGCTCGAGATTATATGCATCAAGCAGCGACTATGGCAGGGTTAGCTTTTGGTAATTCTCAAGCTCATCTTGGACATTCGATGGGTCATAGTTGGGGTGCTGTCTTTCACACACATCACGGAAAGGCAGTAGGACTGTTTCTTCCGTATGTTACTCAATTTTGTATTAATAATCCTGATGAAACCGATCCCTCCATTGAAATTCTTGGAAAGTTGGCAAAACAATTGGGTTGGTGTGAATGGAAGGAAGACCAGAAAAAAGCAGCTGAGATGGTAGTGACTAAAATTAAAGAACTACAGAAAGAATTAGATCTTCCCACAAAACTTAAAGATTTAGTTTCAAAGGAAGAATTTGAAAAAAATTTAGATATGTTAATCAACTTGGTTTATCAGAGTAGTTCAAGTGTGATGAGCCCTAGATCTGCAAATGCAGATGATCTAAGAAACCTTTATGTTTATTCTTTTGAAGGAAAAGATATTGATTTCTAGTCAGTATCAATTTCCTCGTTTTATTTATTAAATTTTTCTTACTTTTCCCGTTTTCATAGATACAATAATTCATTTCCGAAAATGTTAAACATATAAATAAAAATTTTTTATTAATTTTTGTAGAGAATTTTATGACTCTTCCCGAAGAAGAACGCAAATTTATTAAGCTCATCGAAAGTAGTATTGGAACAGAAATTCCCTTAGTTTCAGATCTTTCTAGCTATACTTTAGGATATACTATTGAAGATAACCATATTGTTGGTTTAGGGTTGTTTTCTTGTGATTTATATTCAATTCCGGAAAATATTAACATTCTCTCTAACTTAAAGGAACTATTAATACGTGGTAATAAACTAAGGGTATTACCTGAAGAGTTATTTCTCATTATGACCTTGGAATCATTAGATTTAAGCGATAATCGGTTATCAAAGTTACCGACATCGATATACTCAGCAAAATCTTTAAAAAATCTTTATTTAGAGTCGAATAATCTCATTGATTTACCTGTTTCAATAAAAGATCTAGAATTTTTAGAGATATTAGATATAAGTGGAAATAAATTTACCAAACTAGGAGAAGAAATATTTAATTTTGAAAAGTTAACAACTTTGGATCTCAGTGATAATGGATTGGAGAAATTATCCGATAATGTTGGAAATTTACATAATCTAGAGCTCCTCTACTTAGGTAATAATGCTTTAAAGGCACTCCCTCCTGCTATTGGTTCTTTAAAGGTCTTAAAGCGAATAAATTTAAGATACAATCAATTGGAAGAGCTGCCAGAATCTATTGGTAGCCTTATATCTCTACGATCTTTATTTTTAAAAGGAAATAAGTTAATAAAGTTGCCTGATTCCATAGGCAATTTAAAAAGTCTCAAATATTTAGGATTATCCTCCAATAATTTATCATCATTACCTGAATCGATTGGCGCATTAAAAAACCTAGAGAATCTTAGTCTTTCCTCAAATGCACTTATGACTCTACCTAATTCTTTAGGGAATTTGAAATCATTATTACGATTAGAAATATCTGATAATAAGTTACAATCGTTTCCTGAAATACAAAATTTATCTTCACTCCAAATTCTACGACTCGATAGGAATAATATACGGAAACTGCCGAGTTCTATTGGAAAATTATCATCATTAAATATTTTAAAAGTCGATAGAAATGAGTTAGATGAATTACCAGAGTCTTTGTGCGAGCTTTCAAGCCTTAAAGAGTTAGATCTTTATGATAATAAACTCTCTTCCCTTCCTTATACTTTTGGAAGACTCTCTTCATTAACAATATTAGATTTAAGTAAAAATTTATTAACATCTCTTCCCGAATCTTTAGGTGAATTAATTTCCCTAAGAGAATTAGATGCTTCAGCCAATAGATTAACTACTCTGGTACCAACAATTGGTTCTATACCAAATTTAAAAAATTTAATTTTGGGATTTAACCAGTTAGAAACGATTCCAGAAACTATAGGGTTGTTAAAGAAGTTAGAAAATTTAGATGTCGGTAAAAATAAATTAGTTGAAATTCCAGAATCCATTGGTGCATTAGAATCTCTTAGACGACTCTATTTATATTATAATAATTTAACCGACATACCACATTCAATTGGAAATCTCAAATCTTTGAAACACTTATATTTAGGTAATAATCTCCTCAAAGAGATTCCAGAGTCTATTGGAAACCTGAAAGCACTAAAGTATTTATTTTTACGAGGAAATTCTCTAAGGAAACTTCCAAAGGTAATGCAAAAACTCCCATCATTAAAATATCTAAACTTGGAAAAAAATGAGGTCGAAAACCTCCAAGAAATCTTGGAAGATTTAGGAGATCGCAATGTAAAAATCTTCAGATAAATTATCTATTTAAGATATTAGTAGTAAAAAACTTAAAATGTATTAAGAGAAAAATATTATTATCTCATAATTATAAGTTTTCTAAGGTGTATTTTTTAATGAAAGGATTCGTGGGAAAATTATTAATTGTTAATTTAACCGATAATAAGATTTCAGAAGAATTGATCGACGAAGACATCGCTAAAAATTATTTAGGAGGGGCAGGATATTGTTCAAGATATTTATTTGATAAGATCGATAAAGATACTGATCCCTTATCTCCCGACAATATCCTCATGTTCATGACGGGGGTATTTTGTGGTTCAAATGTACCAACCAGTGGAAGATTTTCTATCTGCTCCAAATCTCCTTACACAGGACTATGGGGTGAGGCTACATGCGGTGGTTTTTTTGGACCAGAATTAAGAAAAGCAGGATATGATGGTATAGTCATTAAAGGGGCTTCTACAGATCCAGTTTACTTAGAAATTATTAATGGGACCACTGAAATTAAAGACGCTCAAGATTTATGGGGGAAAGGCACCATAGAAACCACTAAAAATCTTAAAGAACGTTCAGGTTCGGAATTGACAAGAGTTGCCTGTATAGGTCCTGCGGGGGAGAAATTGGTTAAATACGCCACAATAGCTTCTGAAGAGAAGGCTGCAGGAAGAACGGGAATGGGTGCTGTCATGGGATCAAAAAAACTTAAAGCAATTTCTATTAGAGCCTCAAAGAGAAGTTACGAATCATCAAATCCAGATGCATTTAAAGAAGCTGTAAAAAAAACAACAGAAGAGGTTATGTCCTCTTTTGCTACCCAGATGTTTGGAATTCTGGGAACATCTGGAGGAGTTGATAAATGGAATGCAGAGGGAGAGTTACCTATAAAATATTGGACTTTAGGAACTTGGGATGGAGCTTATAATATCTCTGGAGCGACAGCCTCAGAAAAGGTGTTCTCTAAAAGCTATCCCTGTTTTTCGTGTCCTATAGGTTGTGCTAAAAAAGCAATGATAAAAGAAGGCGAATACAAAACTGAGCAAGAAATTGAAGCAGCGGAGTATGAAACAGTAGCAAGTTTTGGTTCTATGATCCTTAATGACGATCTTGAGTCTATTCAAAGAGCCAATTATTTATGTAATGATATCGGAATTGATACCATCAGTGGAGGCAGTACAATAGCTTTTATTTATTATTTATTTAATAATGGAAGGATAAACTCTACAGATATTGATGGTTTAGAACCAAAATGGGGAGATATAAAACCTGCTTTTGAAATGATAAAAAAAATTGGTGCACGAGAAGGAATAGGAGATCTATTAGCTCAAGGATCCGACGTAGTAGGGAAAAAATTCAATATCTCTCAGGATGAAATCGCTACAGCATATGGAATGGAGATTCCTTATCATGACTTAAGGCGGTGCTATGGGAATGCTATTGCTTATGGTATAGCTACTACTAGAGGACCTTGTCATACGAGTTGTGACCCATATTATGTATTATTAGGACTTCCATTAGCTGAATTTGGTATTGATCCTGGTGTTGATTCGTATTCAGACAATGAAGATATGGCTATACTAAGTGCTAGAGTTCAAGATTTTCGATCAATATATAATTCTTTAGTAATATGTAGCTTTTGTAATCCTCCTCCTTCCATGATTATTGAAATTTTAAATGCAGCAACAGGATTAAATTTTGATATAGAATCGTTCAAAGTACTTGGTGAAAGAATTTATATGATAAAACGATTATTTAACCTAAAAATGGGTATCACACCAGCAG
>JAEOSU010000087.1 GCA_016840165.1 Promethearchaeota archaeon | reverse complement strand
CATGTTAATCTTATTATCCCTAAATTTCTTTAAAATGGTCTCTCGCTGATGCTGAGATAAATCTCCTGAGATCTCATCTACATCATAATATTTATACTTTAAACCTTTCATTTTTCGAGCTAACCAAGAAGCTGTTTTCTTTGTATTAACAAAAACTAATGCTCTCTTTGGTTTCTCATACTTCAAGATTTCCAAAAACGTTCTAAACTTGTTTCGAAATCTATCAATCATATAATAATATTGCCGTGTATTTCTTACCGTTAAGTCATCTTTACTCAGATTGATAAATTCAAACTGATTTTTGGAATACTTCTTAACTAACTCCCGAAATTCATAATGCATAGTTGCCGAAAACAATAAGAATTGATACTCGGATTTAATCTGATTTAGGATATATTTTACATCAGGAGCAAAGCCAAAATCAAAAAGTCTGTCGGCCTCGTCAACAACAACAAATTTTATATTCTTTAGTCTCAAGTATCCTCTTTTATATAAATCAATAATCCTCCCTGGTGTACCAATAATAAAATGCACACCCTTTTCTAACTTTTTTATCTGATTGTTGATTGAGACTCCACCATATACGGTTAGGGATCTAATTTTATCAATTCCTAAATCAGATAAAACACTTTCAACTTGTTTTGCAAGTTCTCTAGTAGGCAAAATAATTAAAACTTCATTAAAGACATAATTCAATCTCTCAATTATAGGTAGTAAATATGCTAAAGTCTTCCCGCTACCTGTCCTTGCTTGCACCATGATATGACGGTTTTCTAAAATCAAAGGGATAGAAGCTTTCTGCACAGGAGTAGGCTTAAAGATCCCTAATTTCTCAAGAGCAACAATAGAATAATTGCTAATTTCAAGACTTCTAAAGCTCAACTTTCTTTTCCACTCAATTTCTTAAATTGTCTAAATCTATTAAGTTTTATTATTTTAATCAATAATACAAAAATAGAATTATTATCTATCAAAGTCAAAAAAGGAAAATGAAGTGTTACCCCGTATTGAAACTTCGCTTTAATAAATTGTAACTCAATGCTGATTCCATCTAATTTATATTGCACGAGAAATTTAGAATAATTACGCTTTTTTGCCCATTTATAAAACTCTTGGGGCGAAGTTACTTTATCTTGCGAATTCATCGAATAATATGAGGAATCTTTTCCAAACTGGGATCGAAATCTGCCCCTACCCGTGAAAGCACCTCATTATTGGGATCAAGGCGTCTTAACTCATCCCATAGCTTATCAAACTCGGCATCACTTATCTCGGACTGAGAATTATAATAGAGATGCTGATGATATTCCACTTCTTTCTGAAGTTCTTTAATCCTTTGTTCTTTAGAAGGAGACTTTGCCCTCCCTTCTGGACTCTGCTTTCCAATATCGGTCAGCTTGAGTTGTTTTCCCATGCTTTTATCACCCTGATATGGAATGTAAATTTTACAATTAATTTTTGTCTAATACTGGATATAAAAAATTAAGTCGGAGTGCTATATAAAAAATTGCCCACTTCACTTTTTTTGATTTTTTTTATAATTAAGAAATATCATAATTTATATTTTTGTTGGACTTTTTTCAGCTTTCTGTATGGTTGTGTTGATATTTTGTGATATTTCATCAATTCAAGAAATTCAGTATATGAGATAAGATCACATGTTTTATTAATCAATCTTCCTACTGGATGCTTCCAGTATTTCTTAATTTTTTTCTCTATATTTATTTCACTCTCAAATCCACTAGTCGAAATGAAAATCAATTGAAATTGAGGGCTTAATCCGTCTTTAAACTCATGATATTCCATTAAGTATTTTGCAACAATGTAAGCTTTTATAATGAAACATTTTACCGCATTTCTATTTACTTTTCGTTTTCGATTTCTGCATTCTCCTATGAGATAAGTAATACCGCTTAATTGACTTTTTTTACCAAATAAATCTATTTCTACCTGTTTCGGTGGATTTTTACCATCATAACAACCATTTTTTATTAAAATTTGACGTTCTTCTTCTGTAATATTTTTATAATGCTTTACCCATTCCATTTCAAAGCCCTTTTTGGCATATATTTCTCTAGAATCATTTTCTAAATATTTACCTTTCATATCTTCAATAACAGATATTAATTCTTTCGTAATTTCTATGTATTCTGCTTGACTCGTAATCCCCGTTAATTTTTTAACCTGAACACAATTATTTCGAGCTATTAATCGAATTTCCTCTAATTCATCTACATTTACTTTTATTTCTTTATCTGATAAAACTTGTATTATTTTATGTAAATTCCTGATATTTTCGAATATATTACGATAGAAGTCTTGCTTCAGTATTGGATTTTTGATGTTAATCAAGATTTGGTCATATTTTTTAACAACAGCAAATAAACTTTTAAATCGGAATAGGTTATTTCTTTTTAGTTTATATATATCATCAAGTAGAAGATAATTTCTGATCTCTAGTTCAATATTATTTTGGGTATATTTTAGTGAAAGCTCGATAAAATTAATAGCATCATCAAGATTCCCTTTTTCTAAGTTATAAAACCCCAATCCATTGTAAACCTTACTTAATCCATCATTATCTTCAAGTTCTTTGTACATCTTTAATGATTTATCTAAATATTTCTTTGCCAGAACGTTTCTTTTAAGGTTAATATAAATATAACCAATATTCATATGACAGTGAGCTTGAATTCCCTTCAAATTAAGTCTTTCACCTATATCTAGGGCTTTATTCAAATATAAAAGTGATTTCTTATATTCTTCCAGTAATTGGAATTGTATAGCCAAATTTATATAACTATTAGCTAGAGTTCGATTATGAGGGACTAATTTTAGTACGTCTTCAATTAATTGTATTGTCTTTCGAGATGAGGTAATATTTTGCATTAATCTTTGAATACTTATCATTGAGAGATAGACTGCTACCGATTTATCATACACCCTAAGTTTTAGGAATCTTTTACCAGCTTCATTAAGTTTAACAAGAGCCTCTTCCAATTTCCCCTCGTATCTTAAACTTTCACCCCAATTAAAAAGAACATATGCTTTCCCTAATTCGTAATTAAATCTCTCACTCAATTCAAGTGCTTTTTTAAAATATTGCTTCCCTCTCTTTATTTTTTGCAATTTTGCGTAAGTTCTTCCAATGTTACTCAAAGTTTGTACTTCTTTATCAAATTGATTTAATTCCTGATAATATTGTAAAAGTTCTAAAAGATAATCTAAGACTATATCGTCTTGCTCTGTCTCCAAATATAGATCTGTAAGATATTTCAATGAAGTTGCCATCTCACTCAACATATTCTTTTGTTTATAATTCTTATAAGCTGATTTGAATATTTCTTCAGCCTTTTGATACTCCCCTTTTAAAAAAAGCTTTTTTCCTCTTTCAATTATTTCTTCCATTTTATGATCTCACACTCTTTTTATTAACAAGGACACATTTTTTATATTGTTATTTAAAAAGAGTCCGAAATAATTCAGATTAATATCCATATATTTAAGTCTACAATCAAGTCCTCACATAAATCCAGTATCATGAGGATTTCGGAAAAATGAATATGTCCAATTTTTAAACTCTTCTAAAACGCCCTGAATCTCATCAAAATTAATTGATCTTTTGAAAGTTAACTCCTCTTCCTCTCCACAATAAATTCGTGGAGATTCAAACCAATGGTCATCATCTAAATGGCGATCTAATTTGCATGGCTCTCCATTTCTTCTCATGAAAGGCAAAGTAATAAAAATTCGATGAAATTTTGTAAGAGCTTTAACACCAGAATGAATATTGTCCGGGTGAAAACTGTAAAGCACAAGCTTTAATATATACTCAAGCATATTTGGTCTATATTCATTAAAAGGTAGATTATAATAGGTTATATACTGTGAATTAATATTAAATACCTCCCTACCAGAATATAAATTCTCTATATTAAATCCCAACTCATCCCTAACTGTCATTCCAAATTTAAACGCTATATAAATCCTACCATCGGGAAATACTCGTAATTCATCTCCAATTTCATTATAATAACGCATATATGTAGGGATTGAAAAAACTTGAGAAGGATGGCTAAATATATGTCTAAAACTTCGAAAATATTTTTCAATTGCGGATTCATGCTCAGGATTTCTGCCAGAAATCCTAACACCTGATTCAAGGGTTGATCCTACCATTTCATTAATTCCATCAATATGCATTTCGATGATATTGGGAGAATAAGTAGTTGGGATTATAAGAATAAAAATCAAATTCTCAAAATTATTGATATCGAATTGTTCTATCTTCATTCTTTTCCAATTATTAAAATCGGTTATAATATTTGATTCGTCCGCTGCTGAAACTGAATACAAATCAATGATGGTATTAAATTTTATTTTAGCTATCCAAGAAATAAACTCTCTTGCCTTAGGTATTAAATTTAAGATGTCTCTAATATCATGGAATAAAGATCTATGCTCCATATCATTTCTAATTGTATTTAACCTTCGCATTTCATTTTTTAAGTCTATAGGAATGTTATGCCTACTGTCAAAAATATTTAATATATCTTCAAATCCTGCCCTATAATCAATATTTGTCCATTCTTGAGACGCCTTACGAAGTAAATTTTCTATACACCAATGGATATTATGGACACAGATTATGCGATTAGGGATAGCATCATCAGAAAGATGTGCTACTCCATGATTGAATATCTTTGAAATATAATCCTTCTCATCTTGGTTTAATGACATTCTAATTCTCAACCTTCTTAAAAATAAATATTCCTTAAATTAATGTAAGAACTACTAAGTAATCGTGTTCTTCTGGCTAAGCCAATTGCGTTCCATTTTAATTTTTCTTGCATGGTTATCGGATTTTTACTTTTGCTAGATACAGAAATACATATTAATAAATTTTTTTTACAAATTCTATGATCCACGTTGAGTACTTTTTTTAATATTGATTAAACAAAAAATAAAAAAATGTGTTCATATAGCTAAAGATTTATGAAATACTCGCGAACAACAAGTATTAGAATATGAACAATAAAAAAGATAATTCCTGCTATTACTGCTCGAATCGCATTTTCCCTTAAATCATCGCTTATGATACCTACAATTCCCAGTATAATTGCACCGATTGATGCGATAAATCCTGTAATAATGAGCATGTTTGCCATATCTGGTAAAAAACTACTGAGTACTACCATAAAAAAGTTGATAACGACAAACATAAGACCTATAATAGCTAACATTAACCCAAATTTTCCCCACAAACTCTCTCCCACTCTTCTCGCCTCACTCTTATAAATTGATTTAATATGATTGAGACTTTTAAATCTTAAATTAAAGGATTTTTACGTTGATAATATTAATATACTCTTTTTAAGTTTTTCAATTTCTACATTCCTACTGATGAACTTGTATCGCCAAAAGATTTATTAGGGTAAGTGGCTATTAGACTACCTAAGACAAAAAAATTGTACTTCTTAACCCCATAATTCAAAATAAAATAGGGATACCATCAACCATGATTCCTGCTGCCGCCCTGGATTTTTGTCTTTTGGTGGCTCTGATCGGCTCAGAGTCCTGATTTCGCCCTACTCCCCCTATTTTATTGCGGACCTTGTATTGAGGTCTTGGTGGCAGGAATCTCCTATACTATAAGTCTTTCTATTTAATTTATGGATTATTACATATTACTACGAAATAATTCATCCAATCTAGAAATTAAGGAAGAAAAAGAGTCTAATTTATGTTCAATAACTTTATTCTAATTTTTCAAGAACATTTTTCCATTTACTAATTATAAGGTCTAAATATGCCTGATGGAATAAATGGGCTGCACTTTCGATTTCAAATCTTAATTCAGGAAACTTTTTATCCATCACTCTATCTATTTCAATAATAAAACTATTTAATAACCTAAATAGATTAAATATTGTTTGCTGGCCTACAATTAGTTTTTCACCAATTTTTAAATTGGTAAGCTTTAAATCATATTTATCAAAATTCCAATTTGAAATTCTCTTTAGGAATAATAAATTTATAATTCCATCTCCATGAGTAAGAAAGTTTCGAATTTCTTTAAAGATATTCAGCTTGTCTATAGACTCTTGGCTAAATTGTAATTCTATTCCAAGCGGGTCTTTAAAATAATTAAAGATGTCGATATAATTTTTGTAAAGTAAATCTTGAATAGTATTTTCTGCAATTATTTCCTCTATTAATTTAAGATTTCTACTATCGTGCATTAACCTAATTTCTTTTAATCGTATTGACTTCTGATCCATTATCTCAGAATACTTCAACAAAATAAATTTCATACATTTAAATAGAAAATTTTCGAATTCTGTGAAAAGATAAATTATATTACTCCTAAACAAGAACTCTTTTAATTTTGCATAGTTGATATCTTTAAAAATCTCAATTAAATTTTCCATATCTCTTAACATTTCTTTTGCATGAAAACCCTTATCAGGATCTGCGATCAATCGTTCGATCTCACTTAATTCCAAATCACTAGCTTTTATACCTTCTTTACGCGCTTTTATATTCTTCATATAAGAATCCAAATTTCCTTCTTCAATACATTTTACAAACGAATTAAATGTATCTTCATATTTTTCGAATCCTTTTCTGGAATAAACCAATACAATCTCGATATTCTTCAAAATACTTTGAACATTTAATAAAAATTGATAAGTGTAAATGCATATGTGCTTCTCTTTCATATGCTTCTCTTCCATAATAAACACCATTTTACCAGATAATTGATCTCTTAAAAAAGTAGTAGCGTAAGCCCTTAATAAAGAATAACATAATTTAATTAATATTTTTTTTGTCTTTTGTTTTTTGTCTAAATAGATCCACAATATTATAAGAGTAATGATTCCTGTCATCTTCATAATTGAAATCCTTTCCATATTTGGCTTGTTTTGTATAAGTGATTGGTCCTCCTCTACCAATCTACGCCCCTTTTTTTAACCATTTTTTATGACCTCCACCCCGATAGGTCGCCTTGACAGGAATCAGTTTTTTTTTTCTTTTTAAACAATAAGTAGTAATTTACAACTATGGATAAGTTAGATTTAGCTGGGATTGGTCTATGGGTCTTTTTAGGGATGTGCCTTGCGAACCTCCTGAACTATATCGGATTCATGCTTCACGCTTTTATTCTAGTATGGCTTTATCTCTAATAAAGAGATTAGAAGTAGGAAGTAAGAACGGAGCTTACTTCCAAGAAGGAGATGGCACAAATGCTATTAAGAAGAGGTTCGAGAAAGAGATGGGCTCCCGACAATCGGCGTGAACTATGGTATAAGCAATAGAGTTAGGAGTAAAATAGATGGGTCATCACGCATTTTGTCTAATTGGGATAGAATATGAATTCACCTATGAGTTTATAAATCTCTGCGGTTCGATATCTAAGTAATTTTTGGTAAGGGGAAAAATTTCTCCTTTAAAACAAGGTTTCATAACTCTTACCCATAATACCAGCGTTTGGTTTGATCTTAAATACTACCAAGAGAAGCCCAAAATAGGCCGACTAAGTTCATGAATCTCAAATAGCGATTTATACTTGTTTCCATACTTTTTCTTTAAAATTAAAAGAAACATTATACTTTAGGTGAATTTTTCCTTTTCATTTTAGCTATATTTTCGCACATTTCATCTAAAATTTTAGTTGGAGGATCAAAATTTTCTTCCCGAGCTTTTCGTAAATCACATTTTTCACAAAAATTATTTTTAAATTGTTCTATTGTACTCATAAGATCTGCAGAGCTATAGATTTTCTCCTTAGCCAAACATGCGATCTCTTTAACTCCTAATGAGAAAATGCCATAAGTTTGTCCATAGACAGATGGAAAATAACAAATGTTCAAATATTCGCAATATTTTAAAATATCTAACACATACATTTGTTTTTGAGCAAATTTCAAGAGTTTCTTCAACTTTTCATCTTCTAATGAATCTAATCCCTTATATTTCATTTCTTGAAGTTCAATAAATGACTTCAATGGTAAATTTCGTATTTCTTCTCTCTGTTCTTCTAGAGTAGGAATTTCTATAGCTCTACCTGCTTCTCTAATATTTTCATTAAATTTATCTAAATAATATCTATGCTCCTGTTGTTTAGCTAGCTCTAATCCTCTATTATATAAGGATAAACAATTTTCTAAATCGATTTGTTCGAAAAAATTTCCAATTATTAGATATGCTTGAAGTGAAAGATCAATGTTATTAATTTTTTCAATTAATTCTAAAAGTTGATTTATAAAATCTACTTGCTTTTGATCTTTTTCTATTACTTTTTTAGTACTACTTCTAATTAGATTGGATACAAAGTTATCTAAGAAAATTACACATAATTGCATCTCAATATATTCTATTATATTCCCATTTTCAATGGTCTCTTTTAATATTTGAGAGATTGTATCATATATATTCTTTAGTAACCCCGTTAAGTATAAGTCTTCACTATCCCAGATAAGTTGAACAAAAGGATCAACAACACTCTTTCCTTCGGCAATATATATTTTTTGCAGGGTTAATGGCATTTTTGCTAATAATAATTCGAAAAGTTTCGAATAAATAATATAAAATCTAAACATGGTTTCAAATAATTTTTCTTCTAATCTAATTGCTAGTCCAAGACCCTCACGGAGAAGTCTCGTAAATTCAGAGGGATTAATTGCTATTATTGGTAGATCAAATAAAGTTATTGATAGGATAATTTGTAGATGCCTTATATCTTCTTTTTTTTGATTGTATACACTCAGTAAATTCTCCCGAGTTTTTTCCATATTTCCTGCTCTAAAATTCACTAAAGAAGCATAGACATTTGATTCGATAAAATCTGACTCGTACTTTGCTATAATTTTATCTAACTCTTCAGGACTCTCAATTAATTTCTCATAACCTTCAAACCATTCATATCCAAACGTTATACTTCGATACAATTCTTTAGATGAGATTATTATCATTTCTTCAATATCTTTTAGGTCTACTAACTTATTATCTAATGGAATTTTTAGTGTTTTTGTCTTTTGCTTACTCCAATCCTCTTCCTCATGGATTAATACATCTTTGTAATATCTCTGAATATTTAACCAATAACCACAATCATTTTGTACATCATATAAAATTAGCAAAATAGGAATTGGCATTTCTTTAAAAAAAAGTATATGTTTCACATCTAATACAAAGTTAATTTCCTCTTCCTTAATATCAATATGATCCGTTGCTTTAAGCTGTACAAAAAAGAAATCCTTAGTTTCTTCTCCATTCCTTACAATTGTTATCTTATAATCAAGTCCATAATCAGGATTATATTCATTACAAATCCATTTAAAAAAGAAACGTAATAAAAAAGCTTTAGATAGAGTTTCAAGCTCATGTGCTCTTGTCCTTATTATGGAAATCACCTAAAATATTTATTTTAACATTCTAACGAAGTGATTTAACTATTTTATAATATAACTATGTTTGTTTTTTTCTTGATTGCAAACAATATTCCAATACATCCAAATAATAGATAAAAAATAATATAGCCACACATTAATAGCGGCAGATACCCTGAAATAACAGGGAGGGGTTCATTGTACGTAAAACGAATGTAACCGCCAACTGACCCAGCATTCAAGAGAGTAATAATGTAGGCTCCTTGTTTCTCTGCAATGTACACCCCACTCCCACTTTCGGCAGTGATTAAATTTTCGTAATAACCATCAGGGTCATCTATCCTCACTAATGCTGGAAAGGAGTTGTTGTATGTCTCAAATTCCCAATTAAGATTAAAACCCTGGGGAAGTGTTAAGTTAATCTGAGTCCATTGACCATTGGATAAATATTCGGTCTTTTCGGCGGCTTGGACATTGATCGCAGGAAATAGAAAAAGCAACAATAGTAAAATAGCTCCCAATAAAATATTTCTTTTCATCTTTATCTCACCCATATTTTATAATAAAAAATAGGTTGTTTCAATCTTATTAAATTTACTCTTGAAACTAAAAAGAGTTATTAAGAGAAAGATCTACTAACTAATTAATTAATTATTTAATCGATTTTAAATCGATTCTCAATCAATCAAAAGATCAAAAGATAACGATCACCAGAAAAAATGCCCCCCAAACCCATATCGACACTCCAAGGGCAAATCATCAAGGAGACCGAAAAAGCAGTATTAATTTCGTTTACTAATGGAAGGGAATCGTGGGTTCCTAAATCAGTCTTTACTTCAGATTTTCAATCAGCTTCAAACAGCACCCAACAATTTGATATTGCTCGATGGTTTGTGGAAAAAAACCACTTAATTCTGAAACCTTCCAATGAGAATATCATTGGTCGCTCAGGAAGTGTTATGCATATTAAGAGAGAACTTCTTCATAAAGGGATTAATGGATTCGAAACCTTTGAAGAGATCCAAACCTTTAAAAAGAATTTTAAAACGATCTTAGCTACCAGCACCCAAGAAGAACGTGATAAGCTGACTGCGATTATTGAAGCATTAAAAACAGATGAGGAGAAGCTTGTCCAAAAGATCGAGGAGAAGAAAGTATTATTTAAAGAAGCCCTTCTTGAAGAAAAAAAGCAGCTTGAAGAGGGGGAAATGAGCTCTAAAGATGAAAAACGAGTGAAAAAAATTGATAAGATTTTGGAGAAGAAACTAGATAAACCCTTCAAAAAAGAACTTAAACAAGTGAAAAAAACCGATAAAGAAGTCAAATCGCGCGAAAAGAACTTAGAAAAATCCGTCCAAAAATCGGTCAAGGATTTACATACAGCTAATATCGTACTTAAAAAAAATCCGCAATACATGAGTGGGGCAGTGGGAGAGACAAGAGCTATTAAAGAATTAAAAAAACTACCGGAAGAGTATCACATACTCAATGAGGTTCATTTAAGCTTCTCGAAATCTATTCGTTGGAGAAATCCTCTAAAATTATTAATTTTATCCAGCAAATAGAATTGTAATTATTAATGATACAGTTACAACTCAAAAAAAAACTATAGTTAGTAGTAAAATCCAATCTTAAGCCGTCATTTATCTACTCAACTTTAATATTTGATTCATAGCATAAAATAATAAAATTAGCAAAGCGGGAGACATTATAAGAAAGGTACCAAGAGATATTAAAACACTTTTAACATACTCATCTGGTATATATGCAGCAATCACTAACATTAATATCCCTAGAAAAATAACAGCCAAGATTTCAGTCTTAAATTTAATTAAAATTTCTTTAATTTTTATTTCCATAAATAATTAATAATACAATTATGTTAAGAATTTATTGTTAACCTTTTCATACTTCTTAATCTTGGCTACTATATCAAGATCTTTGAATTAATTAATGCTTAAATTATAGTGAATTTATACTATTTTAAACCTGCATTTTTAGTATTATAGTTTTTTTATCCAAATATAATTTCAATAATCGTTCCTAATATGGAAAAAACCAATATTATTTGGAGCTAAAGGAAAGGATAGATACGAATGGTTATGGGAACGCTAAAATTTAAGTATTTAAATTTTTATAAAAATGTTATAAATAATAAACACAAGGAATCTATCATTCATTAGGGGTTTTATAAAATTGAGTATAGTAGTATATATAAGCTATTCTACAAAAGATTCTCAATTATTTCAAATTCCAATGATCTGCGGCTTATTGGGTGATTTCTCGCAGATTGGAGATGTATTATATTGGGAACGTGATATGTATGATGATATCTATGAATATATGAATGAAAATTTAAGGAAATGCGATATTTTAATTCTATTTTGTTCTGAAAATGCAGATGAATCAAGACCGGTTAGGATGGAATGGATGGCTGCTTTAAAACTGCAAAAGAAAATAATTCCTGTTTTTATTAATGAGAACTCTATTCCTACTTTATTAACTACTAAACTTGGGATAAAATTTAAAGAGAATGATATTAAACAGTTTAGCTATGATTTATTTCAACTAATAATGAGGAAATATAAGTCCGTAGACACAGAACTAGACAATGTCCAGAAAATTGGTGACCTAAGATCACTTAAGCCAAACATTAAACAAGAATATGATTATTACATAAAAGAAATTATATTTTCAGGATTTGCCTCATTTGGCCCTAATAAAATAAACTTAAACCTGTCCCCAAATCTTAACTTAATTATTGGCCCATTAGGATCTGGAAAATCCAATATCATTAAAGCGGTATTAATGGTATTAGATTATAGAAATGAAAAATATTTCACTAATTATAAAAATCTACTTTACATAAGTACAGATTCTAATGTCGTCCCGCAAGCAGAAGTAATAGTAAAGTTCGATAATAACAAAGAAAAATTCCCGTATTATCCATTTTTCTATTTACATAGAATAATAAAAAATAATCAGGAAAATATGGAATTAGTAAATGGAATTCCAACATCTTTAGTTGATTATAAGAAAGTAATAGAATTAACAACCATCAATAAAGACACATCTAAAAGATTTATTCTTGTGGATAATGATGAAAATGAATTTATATCCCGCTCCCCCCAGGAGAGATTAAAGATTATTGGACAACTATTAAAATCTTGGAATAAAATAGAAAATACATGGAATCCCAATTTTTTGAAAATAGTGTTACCCAAATTTATCGGAGAGCTACAAAGATTATGCGATGAAGACGAAACAATAAATTCAATAGATATATCTGTAGAAAATCCTGAAAACCTCTCTATTGCTAATTTACTTATAAAGGTAAAAATGAGTGAAGGAGAATTTATTGAATTTGACTATTTAAGTGGGAGCGAAAAAAGTTATGTTTTTCTATTATTATATTTCGCCTCGATATTATGTTTTCCTCTTTCTTTTTATCTTTTTGATAATATAGATGAGAATTTAGATTCTTTACATGTAGCTATAGTTAGTAAATTGTTGAAAAAAATATCTCGTACATCGCAAGTAATAATTGTCGGTCATCGAGAAGAGATGATACTTTCCTCAAATATGGTATTTAGAACGAGAAAGGGAAATAATGGAATTACAAACATATATCCAATAGATATATTAACCGAACCAACATGTCCAGAGTGTGGCGGTTTTATACTAACTATAAACACAGGAGGATATGAATCAGTATGCTCTCAATGTGGGTTAGTATTAAGGGGTCCTAGAAGAATATAAATCGGTGGATTGGATAATTTCCGGAATAATAGCCATAGACTAAAAAGAGATTGGAGATATTGATAAGAATTTCTTTTCCCGAATATTATATTTAAATATCATGATTATTATTTTAAATCTAAAGACATTAAAAATCCAAAGAAGATTTTAAATGGACATATCACGCAAATTCATTGAACTAATCCCAGCTGATCCTAAATATCTATATTTAGTCTTTTTTTCAGAATTTCGGCAGACTGGAATAATTGCTTACAGAAAAAATCATTATACAATGAATAATCTTAAGCTTGATGTAAGGAGGAACATGGAGATCTTGTTCAATATGAATCATACTGAATTTGAAGATATTTGGACTAATTTCATAAATATTTTCGATCTATTAAATGAGGATCTATTTGAAACTTTGGCATATAAAAGAATTTCTGAAAGGTTGATGGCAAAATATCATAAGGAAATACAGCAATTTTTAGGTAACAACATTAGAAAATTGTCAGACAAAAATATAAATAATTTAAGTTTATACCTCGAACAATTTTATGGAACACCAATTTATTTATTTGATAGTGATAAATTTGGCCGGTTATATAAATTAATTTTTGGGGAACTATCTGAAACTAGTATTCAACAAATATTAATGCGAACAGGGATAGCTCTGGAAACAGAATGGATTTCATCTAAAGGAAATGATTTAGGATTATATTTTGATGTAATTAATTTCCCTAACAATATTATCAAAAATCTAGAGAATCCTTCTCTTTCACATATTAAATTTCCCTCATTTAAGAAGAGTTATAAGAGTTTTCTCAAGAGATTTGATTATACTAAAAATAGAGATAATTTTAGCGAGTATGTTGGTGTAGATTTATTGTTATCTGGTTATGAACATATCGAAGAGCCATTTAAAATTATCGTATCAAACGACACTTCAAGTTTATTGTCTCATCCCAACATAATTGGGAGAAACATATATAATCCAAATCTAAAAGAACAATTATGGAATTTTGTTTTGAAGGGTGCAAATTATCTTCTCAAAAATTATATATGGGTAAATGAAATCTTTGATAGACTTTCCAACTTTTCTTTTTTAGAGGAATCTACAGATTTTTATTCTATTTTTAATCATGTGATTAATAATATTGAATATCATGTCATTATTTCTAGTTGGTATCGATATTCTATCCCTATTGAAGAAAAATCAATTCTAATTTTGCTTTATCACTCAAATATAGAAAGTATTATAACCAATCTAATCGTTACAGAATCTTTGGTATGTTGTATTGCTTTCAATAAGGTAAATGAGATATATATTATAGGTAGCCAGAATGAACAAGACCTTATTGACTTGATAGAAAACGAGTTTAAAAAAACCAGATATTTAGTTAAGAAAAAAATAGTATCCGAAGAAAAATTCAGGCACGAGGGAGAATCTATATTCTATGAATATGAACCTGATTTACTTAGAAAAATTTTCGATTTATTAGAGAAACATGATAATGATGTAAATGCAAAATTAGATCAACTAAGATTACAACTAGAAGAAAAATTGGGAAGCGATTATCAGAAATTAAAGTTGTTTCATCAGCAATATAAAAAGAAAGAAATAAAAAGGCGAAAATATCTAGCTGAAGTCGGAAAAATAATTGGAAAACACTCTCTTACTATTTTAAATCTCTTTTTCTAATTAGATCAAGGGGTACATTAGTGAAGAAACGGGATTATATCCCAAATATGGGTGTATTTTTTGGATTATAGCTCCAATCGAAAAGACCCTTTGTATCGCACCGTAAAAGTCACTAATGATGAGATTCAGATGCATGAACTCTTGAAATAATGGATCCATGATGAGATGATCGGGACTTCGGGAACTCTTAACCGCGGTTGGAAGCAATTATCTTGGTTCTCCATATTAAAGTAATGTTAAGGAAGTCAACTCTAAGCATTAAGAATACTCATTAAAATAACCTTATATCTTAAGAGTTCAACATAATAAGTAATATATTATCTTAGATCTGTCTTATTATCTTAAAAACACTGCCTATAAACTAAAAACTTAAATACAAATAAACTATTAAATATATATAGTTCAAAAATCAGGAAAGAAGATAGGTGGCAATCATTAGTATCAATCAGATAAAGCTAAAATTCTTTTTGTATGGCATCACACTATGTGCTTTAATTTATACTTTATTTATTTTGAATTATTATGTAGCAATTGGACAGTTTCTAACTGTGATTTTTATGTTTATAGTGATAGTGTACATTACTTTTGTTGTAAACAGAACAATTTCACTAAAAATTAGTTATTATAGCAATATCAGGAACCAGTATGGAACTAATATTAAAATACAGATAGGTGAGACGCAGAAAAAAGTATGGAAGTATGAAGATATTTTCATTATCAAGTTTGCGATACTTCTTGGATCAACTGTTTTATTATACTTTCCATATTTGTATGTTTTTACATTTATTCATGAAGCAAATCATGCTTTAACCTGCATCTTTTATGGAGTCGAACTAATTGAAATAAATATTACGAACTTCGGGAATGGTTACACTAGATTTATTTCAAATATCCCAAACTCTATATATTGTAGAATAGTAGTAGCCGGAAGTTTAGGAACTATAATTATCGCAATCTTATTCTTAATTTATCTTTTTAAATATGCGAATTTGAAAATAGAGTTATTGAGTCCTCATTATTTTTTGACTAGCTATATTATTTTCAAAGAAATAAATTATTGGAGGAATAGTATAATTATACGGAACGGAGATGCATGGGACTTTCTAACTTGCACTCAATGGGCTACACCTGCAATCTTATCGTTAATCTGTAATTTTATCTTCTTCCTTGCTTTATTTTTTATAATCATCGGTTTTACAGCTAAAATTATTAAATTAAGTAATACTTTTTTTGATAAAATTTATCCTAATTTAACTTTCCTAAAAAAATAGATGTAATTTATTACATCTTAATAAGATTCTTCCGTTTTTGCTAATAACAAAAACACTAGAATATTTCAAGGGTCAGATTTTACCGTTAAAACTGGTGCAATATATTTTTCTTTTGTTTATTTTTTAGAGTAAATAGAATTAGTGACTAAACTGATTATTTAATCATGTGGTCAATTTTATCTAATTTAGGGGTTATACATTTAATTTGAATGTATTAGATTTTTGCGCAATTTTTAAACCGACTTATCCGTTTGCTCTCAATATAAATTTACTATTATATTTAGTCTGCTAAGCTATTAAATTTCACCCCGTTAAAATCCAGTTCAATTTAATCAGTGGAAGATAGGTTTTCTCGGATTCCATAATCCGGACTCTCAATATCGATAAGATTTTTAATGATATTAACCAATAGACTTAAATATTTTGAACTGTATATATTTTATTGTTAAAAAAAATTTTTTAGCAATATGTCTCCTTACCCATTTTCCAGATGGGCAGAAGGAGACTAAAAGAATTACTTTTGAAAAATAATTTAGAATAGAACAAATATTAAAGAAAATGAATTTTAAATATACCTTTGAGGATTAAAAAATGGCAAAAAATCTACCTTGTTATTGGTCTAAGGTAAGATCTTGTAATAAAGATCTCTTTGAGGATCAGGACAAAGTGTTTATTATAGGATCTTGCGATTCAAGTAGGAAAGAATATATAGATATCATTATAAATCTTGTTCGAGAATATAATTTGGAACCTATATTTGCTGAAAGACTCGATGAGAACAATAATCTAGACGCTTTTTGCGAAAATATTTGCTCAAATGTAAGAGGGTCTCGATTGATTATAAACGATATATCAGCACCATTAAAAACATATTGTGAAGAACATGGAGTCGAAGATTATTGTCCAAGTCTAAATGTTTATTGGGAGTATGGATATGCTGCTGGATTAGGGAAAAGACAAATTGTAATTTGTGAAGAGGAACAACTAAAAAGACTTCCCTTTGATGTTGGAAGCAAGCATATCCAAAAATACACAAAAGAAACTCTGAGAGATTGTCTTAAGCCTCTGCTCGAATTAGAACTAAGTAAACCTTCAATAAAAGAAGAATTGAGCCCAGAAATGTTAGAAGATATATATAAAAAATTCCAGAGTTGGGCTAATAATAAACTCGAAGAAAATCTTAGTCTCCCAATTAATAAAAATAGTCGAGATGGTTTGATATATGATTATATATTTGGCTGCATCGTTCCTTATTCCCTTTCAGATAATTTAATTGACTTTAATTCTAATATTATAAAGAACTATATTGATGATTATTCTATAATTAAGGAATCTCAGACAGTTAAGATTCCTGATTATACACGTCAATATGAGCCAACAAATGGTGAGGATTTGTTAATTTATCCTAGTGGGCTCATATATTTTTGCCTAAATTACAATTATTCTAATCCAGCAGATCCAAAATTTTCTTTAGGTTATTTGAAAGATGGTACATATAATATATTAAATGTAAGACGCTTTCAAGAAAAGTATAATGCGCCTTTTACAACTATCACATGGGGAAAATTAGAATCCCTCCTTGAAGTAATTTGTTTTATCTTTAATCCAAAATGTAAAATAAATTTAGTAAAGATCCCAACAGAAAATTTTTCGTTCGAAATAATTGTGCCCAACATGATATTAAATGGAAAAAGAAGAAGACTTTCTAAATCCTTAGAATTTCTAAGCCATAAAGAGTATTTAGGTGATAAAAAGGATATCATTATTCAAGATTCTTTTGAATATAAAAAAATATATGAATTTATTGACTCAATTAAAAAAAAAATTATTGATTATTACCAAAACCCTACTGATAGGGCATATATTTGATACAAATTATATAGATTGACAATTAATCATACTTAAAAATTAAGTTAAGAGCAAGGATAGATTTTTCCTTTAAAAAGGATGGTCTCTAATAGATCGTTGGATAAAAAAACTTATACAAAAAGACTTCCGTCTTGCGAGGCCTACGAGATGGAATCTTGTGGTCATATTGCGTATGATCAATTTAAAGCCAAATCAGTAAAGGAGCATTTACTTTTTAAGAGATTAAAATTGTTTTTTCCTCAAATAAAAGAGAAATCTTATATAACTGATATAGCAAAATGCCGGAGCGCGAACTTACATAAATCACGCCAAATATGTTTGAAAACCCATTTCTTAAAGGAATTAGAAATTCTTTTAGAATATAACTCTGAATTTAAAATTATTCTTCAAGGGACGGGAGTAGAAAGTTATTTTACACATTATTTAAGACCTTTTTCAAACCCAGAGAATGATGATATAATCTCAAAAAATGGAAATAGACTTCTTTTTAGACGGCGATATTTTATATTAAAAGAATATATAATTCCAACTGTTATTCTTCCTCACGCTTCTGTTCAAAATTCTTATCTCTGGAATGAAATTGAAGAAAAGGAAATGCAAACTAAAATAAAAGCAAAATTAATAGAATTTAATTTCAATTAATCATGAATGACAAAAAATTTGGACTTAAATTTGACGGGCTTAAAAGAGAAATTCTTGATTTCATAAGATTTCCGACTAAATTCGATATAAGTGATTACGGGATTGAAGAGAATAATACTACTTAAAACTAATAATAGCTACCCTCCAAATTGGAATACATACAGTTTTCCATGTGAAAACCACTATTAGTTCATAACCTCTTTTTGTAATATGGCCCGTATCTCATAGCGTTCTTGTAAGGAATGCTCCTTTTTTTGATATGAAGCAACAAATTGCTGCTCATAGGATAAAGCACACATAATCCGCAATGCTTCCTCTACAAATGATTTGCGCTGTGAATAATAGGGATCACTCATCAGTACCCGAATTAAATTACTCATACATAGTAAAATCTTGCTCTGGGGCAGCTCAAAACAGCGTACCATCCTCTCCACCCAGACAATATCATTATTACTCTTCATTTTTTTATTCCTCTTTTAGTCTTTTTCATTAGCTATTGTTATTTAATTTCTTTCTTCTTATACCCCTCCAATTCTCGATAGAGAGTCTTCAGATTACCTTTCATTTCATCCTTTTCTGGGAGAACTCGGCAAACTTGCCGTATCGTAGATAGAAATAAGGACAGGAGAAAAGTAAATTGTTTTTTATAGGAAACCGCGTGCTTACAAATTTCATCAATGGTGTCAGGAACACTCTCCACATGCATCCCTAACTGCCGCTGAGCCCAATCAATTTTATTAAGTAGGTACCGGTCGGCATTGATGTATATTGTCATAATTCTCCCCTCACTTCCTGAAATCCTGACAAGCGTTCTCTTGTTCGCCTTTTAATTGATGATGGCATACGATTATTAATTGCCCGCAATAGGGACACAGAGCTGCGAAATCAGCAACGGCACAATCGCCACAATTGTGCTTCTTTACCTTTTTAATTACAGGTTTACCTTTCACTCGAGAAAGACGGGAAAGTATCGTTAGCATATTTGAACGAAAAATTCCCCCGGACTTAAACAGCTGAATAGTTTTAGCTTCAATTATTCCTTTTTCTATGGCATTAATTATCCGAAGTCGATTCTTTACAGTACTTTTTGAATAGCCCGATTTTTTCGCCACAAAATCCACAAAAGCCGGTATTTTAAAAGTTTGCATAAGGTCATTTAGTGTCTTTATGTAATTCAGTTCCTTTTGGATAGTAAGTGGTGATTTTGAAGAGGTGATCACCGATATAAGGTCACAAAGTGACTTTATGATCGACTCTGGAATAGGCGTTTTTAATAAGCGATTAGTACACTTAAAACGCCCCCCTTTTGAAGTCCATGGAAAGACGTCTTCAAATGTTTGCTTCATTCGATAAAGTTCGCAGTCTGCATCATAGGGAGAAATTTGGGAAGAATATCCCTTTTGAATATAGAAATGTAATCCCGAGAAAAAATTGAAGAGTGCCTCTATATCTCTCTGCCTTAATTGATATTTTTCTGAGCGGGATGACATTTTTCAGCAAAAAAAATGGCTTTTTTTATTTTATTTATGAATTGAAATGTAATTATATTCTAAAAAAATACACAGTAATCATCATATATAAATGTTATACTTTTTTATAATTCGGGTTATACTTTCTTCTATAATGAAAAATTTAAATGGAGAGAATGAGATTATATGAATTGAAAAGCTTATACTTTTCTATAATTCGAATAAATTCGAAAAGAAACTCTGGATATTCCCTATAAAACTATGAGAATTGAGACTCTTGCCACCCATTTAAGGTTGCTAACATATCTTGCCACCCACCCGAATAGTACATTAAATATTATCAGTGAAACTTTAGATATCCTCTATCCAACCGCCCATAAGATGGTCTCAAAGTATATTGATCAAGAGATTATAACCCAGTCCCGCAAAGAAATCTTACTACTCGGAGGAGATAAATATGAATATCGTTTAAGTGAAAAAGGCAGACAATTCTTAAAAGATATCTATAATCTGTTAGGGAAAAGTCTTATAGACTAATTCGAGTAGACGAGGATTAGTTAATTGTGATATTTTTTTAATGATTTTTAAAGCGTTCTTATTCATATATACTTCAAACTTTCTACGCAGAAGCAAATCCGAATTTAAAACTTCAAATGCTTTGCAATTTTGATTAATTGCTATGCTTACTTTTTTTCCCGATTGCTTTTGAGTTCTCTCCCTTTTATCCATGTATAGTTTCATTTGAAATAAGATCTCCCTACCAAGACGGGTAAGCTCATAGCATGGTTTCCTTTTATCATCTGTATTACTTATAGGCTGAATTATTTTGTTAATCTTCATCTTCTTCAATGTTCGATAAACGGTTGTATGGGGGAGATTTGTATGATTTTCAATCTCCTTACTTAATACTGAATTAGGATAAGCCCTAAATAAATATTCTAATACTAAAAAGTAGGGATGCTCTCCAAACAATTCCTTACTGGGGAGCGAAAATTCCGATTTTATAGATTTTTCGTGATCCAGAGTCATAACATTTACCATTCTTACGGGTCTTAATAGTCATATTTACATATCTATTTAAAGGAAAAATTATAAAGCCTATGCTTTTGGAAAAAAAAGCGTGCCAGCAAATCCATTACTTTTCGAATAGAAACACTGATTACTCACAATTTTCCGACAAGGTTATTTGTAGGTCTAATATCGTGTAACTTAGAAAACTGTTCTCTTATATATTCGATTTAGTCAGCTACACCACTGTGTGTTTGATTGTATATACAATCTTCTTTTCTATTTACCGTCTCAATAAAAAAGGAATAGATTTCATATAAGTAGACCCTATTGTTTACCTATTCGGAACGCGATATGACTTTGTAGAATTAGATTCTTGTATTAAACCATTAATAATTTTTAGAACTTTCTGGTTTTTTCAAATTTAAAGAAAAATGTTTAAGTTTTCGACGCCCTAGTAAGATTCTTCTGCAAAAATGAATATAATGCCAGCTCTCCGTTATGATTTAATTTCTATTCCACTTTTGGAACAGACTTTTTTGGGAGAGCATTTAAATATAATATCGACATATAATTTTTCAATAAAAATTAATCAGTATTCACCGATAGTGAAAAATCCGAAGGATTTTTGTACCCTAGTTCACTTTAGGATCCATATTTGGGGTAGCAAAGTGGGGGCGAGGAACGATTTGTTACCCAAAATTGTCACAATCATGATTCGTTCTTTAAATAGATCCAGCTAAAAATGGAGAATAGTATGAGTATAAGTTCAGATGAGAAGGAGCATTGTATTTCAGAAGAACCAAATTCTCAAGAAGGTTTATCATTCCTCGCTATTGAGTCACTCCGACCAATTGCGCAGCGTCAAATGAATTCTTTACTCCATCGTCTGGCAATCACGCATAATACAGAACTCTATTTGCCGGAAATTTATAAATTAATTCAACATGAAAAGGAGGAGTGCAGTAATGATGTGTAGCACATTAGTAATCTCCATTTCCTCCCTGATAATAAATTTATTATAAAAATCAAATTAAGAAATTAAACAAAATTGATTCACCCCAAGGTGAAATGTAAATGGAAAGATATCCAAATTTAATAGAATCTCGAATAAATAAAAAGCAAAAAATAAAAAATAAGAATGGAAAAAATTTCTCTCAAAAACCCAATCTACCTAGGGATTATAAGACGCACCTGACCATCCAGTATCTTATCCAAGCTAATTATAATATCTCCGAGCCAATAATTTCCCATGCTCGAGCTACGGTTGATCAGGAAATTAAAGATTATTCACGTAGACAAGCTGAGTTCCTTAATTCCTGTGCTTATTGCAAAGCTAATGAATCTTACCAAATCCCAGCAGAATATAACATTGAAAATACCTACTTAAATATGGAGCAAGAAATCAAAAACTATGTCTGCATAAAAGAAAAATGGCAAGAAGAGCCAGAAGAAATTAATTTTGAAGAGGAGCCTGAGAGGTTCAGTAATTATCTCCCAGAAATTCCTCAAGAAGTAACCCTATCTCATTCCGAGTCCCATGAAAAAGAAGACTCTCCAAGCCGTCGAATAGATGCCCATTTGGGGATGGAACCGAATAAAACCTCCATTATTCGCCAAAAATTAAATCAGATAAAACAAAAACACCGTCTAGAGCTTCAAAAACTCTATCGAACAGATTATGCATATCAGGTAAAGAAAAATAGACTGAAGACTGTTCTGCCTAATGCTCATATCCCTCCCTTCTCAGAATCGAAACTTCAAGAAACATCGCAAGGTTTTTCCATCCCCAAATCAATCAAATATCTCCTCCCTAAGACGTTTTCAGAAAAGCAAAAGAAGATCCCCTTACCGTATTATGATATGGAGTCGCGTATTGCCTATGAACAGCGATTATATGAAGAACATCTGACAAAAAAACATAATACTTCCACATCAACAGGTTCTAAAGAAAACATCAGTCACACTAAATTGCCTCAGCATCAAGAGCATAAATTGCCAAAAACCAAAATAAGAAAAACTAGAAAACAGAAATTACGCGGAAAAGCACTTTTGCTGGAGCTCAATCGTCGGAGAAGAACCCGACAGGAACTTAAATCCATGTCATTCTTCACTCACATACGATTTAATATCGGGCATCTTAAAGAAAAGCTGACTTTATGGAATGCTTTGCAATTGATTTTCCTGATAGGAATTTTCTTTCTGGCAGGTATCTCCTTCTACACGCCTTTAAATCTTGCATATTCTATGGAGTTATTTTTAGGCTACCAGATGCTTATTTTGGGAGTTCATTATTTATCGGTGTTCGCAGTTTCACGAAAGAGAGATCTTACTATAAAAAAGGATGCCACGCGCTCCTATCGAAAAGCAAGATGTATCTATTTCATTCCCCTCGGAGCATTAATCACTACATTTGGGTTATCCTTTTTAGAATTATATTGGGTAAGCTTGGGTATTAATGTGAGCATCATTATCGGTTCATGGATGCTGATTTTCACTTCCCCTTCTTATCCGAAGATTGATAAACCCAACCGTCGCACGCTTAAAATGATCTATCACCTATATAAATTTTATCTGTTAGGCTGGTCGCTATTTGGGGTGCTCTTACTCTTCAGCTGGATGGCTCTCTTCCGCCCCAACAATCTCTTTATTCCCACCACCATTACCATCATTGTGGTATTGCTATTAACCATTCGAGCCCCCTCCAAGGTTCGAAAATTGTTAGCGATGAAAAAAGCGTTATACAATAAAGGAAAAACATATTCTCGAGCCTATCGGTTTGCGTTAGAAGACCGGAATCAACGAGCTTCGATTTTAATATGTATATTTTTGGTTATCATGCCCCTCTTGTTTCTGACTAATTCTGTCATGGCAATCAACTGTCCGGATTTGGAATTTGCCTACGTATCACAAGAACAACGATTAAGTACCAGTTCTATTGATCTGATGGGATTAGAATATTATCCTGAATTGTCAGACCTCGAAGAACAGTTAGCGATCAATGATCAACTATTAATGAAAAGTTATGTATCGCTGGGTTTTGCCCAGACGGGACGATTTACTGTTGAATTCATCCCACTCGAACTTGCGAAGGGTATTATCGACTTTTTACCCCATGTTGCCTACTCGGAGTTTATTCATGGCCCTCTTGAAGAATATGAACTACTAACGGAGATTAATTTAAATGAATTATTTTTGTATCCAGGTACTTATAAAGTACAAGTTACCTTTAGCCGTCTTATTGGCTTTTCGATTCAAACCTCCTCTCCTAAAATCTATGAATTAACTATTGATAAGGACCGATTAACCGTCATCTCCAATGAAATTTTTGATGATACCTTAGATGGACAGTTCTATGGAGCAGTCTATACTTTTGAGCATCCCACGGACAATTGCTATTCGGTGATATTCGATGGACAGGTGGTCAATAGCCTTCAAGAACCATATCCTGTCGATAGCGTGGATTTATATCTGGAAGATTATGATACGTATAAATATATAACCACAATACATCCTGATGCTCTTGGAAGGTTTCATTATACGCATACGGTCTATGGCTCGATGGAAAAAAGTGCTCTTGCCAAGATCGAATATTCGGGCGATGAGAAATATCATCCAATGTATTATGAAGAATTTGCAGGTCTAGAATTCCACTCCCGCTATGGTAGGTTTTTCTTAGATGATGATCATGATTATTATCCCGACTGGTACTTCACCATTCATGACTTACTCGAATTACTTGCCGCTTCCTATACGCCTCCCAGCAGTTTAGACTTTTGGGCGCTGTTTGATGAAAATACTGGCAGTTCCACATATGATGAGATTCATACTCTTGAAGGGACTTTAGAAGGAAATGCTACCTGGACTTCTGGGAAGAATGAGTATGGAATTGCGTTTGACGGTGAAGGAGTGATTACAGGAGGAGGCGGGGGGAGCGGAACGGGACAAGATTTTATGGTTATTCGTGGTACTACGATTATTTCCTCTGGCAATACAGAAGCCACGATTACAGAAGGAACAGATTATACGTTGGAATCGGGGCAAGATGTCTCTACCTGCTTTATTCGAATTACTAACACTCGTCTCACAGGAATGGGAAGGACGAGCGGAGGAGGAAATCAAAATAATGATGATTTTGCGGTACGGATAAAAAATCCCGATAATATTGCGACCAGTATTACTTTTGAAAGGACAGGTACTGCAAATGATGATAGAGTAACGTGGGAAATTCTCCAGTATACTGGAGCAAGTGGAGGAGCTAATGAAATGGTGGTACGGGGAGTCGGAACTGCAACTTGTTCGGGAACCACTGCTACATGTGATGGAAGCTCTCTTTCCACTATTGCAGACTCTGATAAAGTGGTCGTTTTCATTACCGGACAAAAAGCAATCAGTACTGGAACAGGAGATTGGTGGCAATCATTATTTACCGCAGAATTAACGGGAATGGGACCTTATATTCCACGATTTACGCGAGGTAAATCAGCATCTTCCAATGATGGCGTATCCTATGCGGTAGTAGAATTCATCGGTTCTAATTGGCGGGATGTCCAGAGATTAGATATTTCTACTGAGTGTACGACCGCATGGACTACATCCAATTATAACAGCGCATATACAGATATTTCCATCCAAAGTGAAGGAGGGGTGGATCTGCTGAATTATTCTCGCGCTTTTATGCATCAACAATTTCGAACGGATAATGATGCTACTGGACTTGATGATGCAGGAGATAATGTAGAAATTACTAGTAATAGCCAATTACGGATTCGCAATTCAGCTACATCTGGTACTCGCTATAAGACTTGCTGGATCATCGAAAACACCCAATCTACAGGTAATGTGATGACTGTCGAGCATGATTGGTATTATAAGACAGCGGGCGGAAGCGAGGAAAATCAATGGGCTGAAGACATCTCTACAGTCAGCAATATAGATGCTACCAGCATATTCGCACAAGCCAGTATGGATGGCGCGGGCACAGCACTCCCACGTGGTTCGATTGACTATCGCCTGACTTCTACTTCTCAGATCACGTTTACAGAATCCGATAATGGACAAGAGAAACTGGTGACCTACGAAGTAGTCCAATGGCCAAGTGAACCGTCAGGAAGTAGTGAGGTCTCATATGAAGATTTTGATTATGTATTCTTTGGAGACATTTTAGATAACAGTTGGGGAACTAATGATGATACGTTTGCTATTACTGGCTGGGTCTATCCAACTGCTTATAATGACACGAGCAACTTACATGGTATCAAAAATACCTTTTTTGCCAAAGCAGGAAGTATTGAGATAGGTATTAATGAAAGTGGGTTCCTTATGCTCTATCTTAATACTGTTAGTGTAGAAACTACAGCGACTTATGGTTTCTCCAATGTCATCCCATTAAACCAATGGACTTATATTGCAGTTCGCTATAATGAATCGGATGTGGACGTATTTCTTGGGGATACATGGTGTCGCGACGCTTTAGGAGGAAGTATTGAACCATGGAATGGTGGTGGTGCCATCCAGAACGGAGGAAATCTCACAATTGGTGCAGAACTGACTAATTATACCTGTTTTGCAGGAAAGTTAGATGAAATTTCGGTCTTTAATAGCTCGATCACCGATATGCAAATTGTCAACCATATGGGTGCGCCTATCGTCTCTCTATCGCCCGGTATCTATAAGGATGATGGGCAAGGTGGCTGGAGTTTGATTACGACTTCTGGAGAACTTCAAAATGGCTATATTAATTTAGTTTGCACTGCTGCAGGTAATGAAGTCGTTGAGCTGGAAATGTATCTCTCTGAAACCTATCCCGATCTGCAAACGCAAACGGAAGATGACTGGGATTTGATTACCAGTTATGAGTATGATGCTTATTCTTATTCCTTTTTATTGGATACCTGGGAGCTTCCTGATAATGAGTCTTGGTATTATATTGTTAAAGGCACAGATATTGATAATAATACAATCTATGAGGTATGGGATACCTATTTTGGCATTGATCATTTTAAGGACTTGATCAATTATACTTATCTTGACGTATCAGGAAAGATCAATCATCACTCCTCGATTGGAGTTGATATACTAGAGGGATATGAGTCGCATTTATCCTCACTAAATTTATATGTGAATTATTCGAATCAAATTGATTATCTCAAAAATGTTACTTATAATGATCTTTATAGCAATTATTGGTTGCTAACACTTGAAGAAGTAGAAAGTTGGGCGCAATCTAAAGGATTAATGGATGCTGAGACTTCGATTCGGTTTGTTGTGGAAGCCAACTTGAGTTACATTTATGGTGCAAATTATTACCTCTATAATTATACTTTGGATTCCATCACCCTCGATTTGGAAGGTCCGGAGCTTACCTTGCTGACCAATGGATATACTCTATCCTTAGGTGCAACCTATGATACTATCGAAGATAATGTTATTACGATGGGAATTAGCTCGACAAGTAACGACTTTGCTAAAGTAGAACTGCAATACAAATATATTACCCCAACAACAGCAGACTGGATCAGCTACGGACAATTTGAAGCAGAGGATAGTCTTGCGGAGATTGCCATGGATATCCTCACCTTCCGTGATGATAATATTGCGTTACGCTTTATTGGGTATGATGCTTTAGACAATAGTGAGATCTTATATGAAGGAAGTTACTGGTTTATCAAAGAATTGAATAATCATCAATTGTTCACTATTGAAGGTCTGGAGAGCGGATCTTTATTTGGGTTAGATTCTGAGGATATGGTTGACCTATCAGTAAAAATCCTACCTGTCGATAATGATATTACGAAAGTGTTACTTACCACAGGCTATGAAACCTTTAGCCTTACTAATGTGGTCTCTGAAGAAGATCATATTTATTTTGAAGATGATGGGATAATTGATGATGATATTAAGCTTAATTCCACCTTTTATCCGATTTTTGGCAGTAAGTTGACCTTTATTGAACTCCGAATAGTCTTGTTTCAAGGTTCACTGGGAGATGAATATGTAACGGAAAAAGAGGTAATCATTACTGTAACCTCCCAAGTATTTAATGATACGGTTGAAATTTCGGATGTAACCTACAATTTAACCTTAACTCAAGATAATATTTTTATGAGTTTTGTGAATGATACCGATACCTATTCCAACTTGCATTCCATTCCGTATATTGTGAATAATGCTCCTCCGCTGTTAAAACTCTATGATGATGAGAATGAATTTGTTACTTCAATACCTTTGCATCCTAATTATGATATACTAGAGAATAAGACCTTAAATGAAGGTGAAGGAGGAGGAGGGGGAGAAGGGGATGTCTTTCAATTTGAAGTCGGTTCTGTTACTCTTACCAATAACATAGACCAAGGATATTCATTCCATATCTCGTTTACGTATTCATATACGAGCTCTGTAATTGTCGGCTATATCTATACTCGCAATAATGATGAGGAAGTCTCTGTACGATTTGACAATGTCTCCAGTACGGGAGCAGATGTATTTATGGCAGAGCCTCCCGATGGTGCCTATGATTATTCTGCAGGACATCCTTCCGAATCATTGACATATATCGTTATGGAAGCAGGAGAATGGCAGCTTCCAGACGGTACGAAGGTTAAAGCGGGTACGGTCTCCACCTCCAAATGTTGCGGCAAGTATACTAACCCCAGTACCGAATATGAAACCGTCTCCTTTAGCTCATCTTTTTCTGCAACCCCTGCAGTACTCCATTCCCTCAATACCTATAATAACGACGAGTTTAAAGCCTCTTGTACCGATAATGTGGGCAGTTCATCCTTCCAATTATCCCAAGAAGACGCGGAAACGTCCACTTCTATTACCACAGAAACTATCGGTTGGATTGCTATCGAATCGGGTCAAACAGGTACGATTAGCGGAGTGAAATATGAGACTCTTCATAATCAAGATTCTGATAGTAGTGGAAAAAGTAATAATGGGCACACTTTTTCTTTTGCTCAAAGCTTTACCTCCGCACCTCTTATTGTGGTCAGCCAGAACGACAGAGCAGGAGGTGATGGGGGATGGGCGTTATCTTACGATGGTACACATACCTCTACCCAGCATATTACTTGCTCTCAAGAAGATCGCACTGCAGATACAGAGGTAAGCCATACTACGGAACGATTTGGCTTCTGGGCTATTGAATCGGCAATAAGTTATACCAATGCTACCACTGGCAGTTCAGCAGAGGTGGAAATTACAAATAATTATCTCATTGTCGATGTTCCCGAGCCCACTTCTGGAGGGTTTTGCTCACTAGAATCAGTCAAGATTAATGGCACGCTATATGACTTTAGCTATTTTGTCTCCAATGATGAGTTATTAATTAATCTGCTTACATCAAAAGACTTGGATGGTAACTATAATGTCAGTAGTCCGATTATTATCGAATATGGTGTTTCTACCGCTTTTTTGCCCGATGAACAGTTTGTTGCGAGTTTTGATTTTAGCACTATATCTCAAGGAAATTATACTTTTGTTGGAGAATTTTATGATATTTCCGGTAGTATTTCTCAATTTATTCTTGATGCTCCCGTAGAAATTGATTTAAGCGGACCCCAAATTTATACCCAATTTCTCAATAATGCGTCAGTAAATCCTGAATCTGGCTCCATTGCTTTTGTGATAAGTGATTGGAGTGAAGTGGACTCCTACCAATTTAATACCACCATCGAGGGTTATTGGACTATTGACGGTAATCTCTATACTTTCTGGTGGAATGATACCTCAATATCTGAGGGTCAGAAACATTTCATGCTTACCTGTAATGACAGTTTAGGGCTCGAATCACAGGTCAGCTTCGTGTTATGGTTGGATAAAACCTTACCCCAGATTAGCAATGTTCAAACCAGCTCTAATTACTGGACCGATCTCTATGCCATTAATGCCACTATCGGTGAGGTATGTGGTTTTTCTCTGTTGGTGGAAGCACTCCATCTTAGCTCGGGAACTACCATCTCCAATTTGAAGTATTCTCTGGGTAAGAATGGGAATATCTGGACTATCTTGATTGATAGTCAAGGACTTCCGAATGGTTATTATAATCTTACGCTTCTGGCAACGGATAGCGCTCAGAATGTGGGTACTTATACCATAGCTAATGTATACCTTGATTCCTCAGTGGCTACATTAGAAGATATAATCGAGGAGTTGTATGTGGATGGACAAAATATCTATAATAACACTATAAATGATGTCTTATACTTTAATGAGCAGGAATTCATATCAATTGAAGCATTTGATGAGATATTTGATGACTTTACTTGGGAAGGGATTAATCAGACCTTATATGAACAATTTGGGATTGATTCACTTTCATTTTATTTTACCAATACTTTATCCTGGTATAATGTATCCATTTTAGGATCGTTAAATTATGATCAATTTACTTATTCCTTAACTGGCTTTGGAGAAAGTTCTGATGTCTCCCGGATTCGCCATATCCACGGGCTTTCGATTGGTAATTACATTATTGAGGATTTCAGTTACATTTTAGAAGGCACTTCTCGAGTAATTTCCATTGATTCCCGCTATCGCTATGCTTTAGCACCAGCTTTAACCGATCAAATCATGATCCAGTGCTATGAATTTGTTCCAGCAAATAAGATTAATTTCCAATTTAATACCACTACAAATCGATGGCAATTACTTTCAGGAGGTAATAATTATTTCAATATATCTGAATATCTCAATCTGAATGAATCACAATCCTTCCTTTTCTGGATAGCTGCGAAAGATGGCTTGGGTAATGTACTGTATTCCCATGACTATACCGGTATCTTTGATAACAATATGACTAAAAACGGTTCCGATTCCATGTTTGAATGGCATTTGGGCACCGATTCCTCAGAGAATGGTATCCTCATCTTTGGCTCTGATGTTTATGCTGATTCCACAATTGCCATCAATGTCTCTGCTGTTGAGCCTACTATGCAAGGACTTGAAGATGTTAACCGTATTATGCTCTATGGTTCAGAGGATGGTAATAATTATGATTATATAGGTAGAGCCTATTTTGGCGGCGAAGAGAATTTGTGGAATTATTACTGGGATGGTGATGCGTTAGAGAGTGTTCCTTCAGGCACCTATTATCTGAAAGCCTATCTCTTTGATAAAGCAGGTAATTATCTTATTGAAAATCACGATATGATGCTATATGATTATACCCAACTTCAATTGTTAACGGATATTATCTTCGGACATATTTTTGAGTTTAACGTGACCGAGATATCTAATAACCAGACTCTTAGCGGAACCATTGAAAACTACTTTAGCGGCACTTCAGAAACCTTATGGGATATTATTATGGAATATTACGATCCTACCGTAAACCGATGGGTACCCTTAGTCTTAAACTCCACCACTATCGTTGCCAATGGTGATACTGCCAATTATGAAATTACCTGGGATATCTCTCAAGATTTAGACTTCCTTGAATCCTTATTTGATCACGACTTTGCCTATGATTATCTCCCTCTTCCAATTACTTCTCCTTCTGATTCAGACCTTTGGGGCAGTTGGGGTACCTTTGAGAACGCAACGCACTGGCAGCCAATTGTCATCCAAGAGGCTAGCGGTTATTTAGATGTGAGTGTATTTGAATTTGATGGGCAAAATGGTTGGATAATAGATTCCCAATTTAGCACAGAAAGTACCATTCCTTCCGAATCGGAGCAAGTATTTCACATTTTTGATATAAATAGTGATAATTGCTATGAACTTTTGCGTATCATTCCTTCTCGAGTGGACCTGAT
>JAEOSU010000086.1 GCA_016840165.1 Promethearchaeota archaeon | reverse complement strand
ATAATCAATGGGATAATGGAGTTAAGGGGAATTATTGGAGTAATTATACTGGTTCGGATTCAAATAATGATGGCATCGGTGATACTCCCTATGTTATAACTGGTTCAGCAGGAAGTCAAGACAATTTTCCCCTTATGGAATGTCCACTATCAAGTGGATTTCCAATTTTCTTGATAGTGTTAATATCGGTTATTGGGGGAGCGGCGGCGTTAGGTATTGCCGCTTTTCTATTAATTAGACGCAAAAAGAATAGAATTAATAACTAATCTTCTTTTAATTTTTAATTTTAAAGTACGGATTCTTTAACTGATATAAGCTTACTTAATTTTTTTCTGGTACCCTAAGGAATTTTTTCTTTTTAGAATACATGAAAGTTATAAGTATTGAAGAGATAAGGATTAACGGGAAGAAAACCAAAAGATCATAACCCGAAATAGCTAAAGTATCTTCCCTCCGAATCGCATCGAAGAAATTCAGAAAATCGTTTTTCATAAGAATGTTATAATCATGGCTCACACCCTCATAGAGTTTAAATTGTACATTGTAATTATGTTCTTTGAGATAATTATATTGAGTTTCAAGGCGTTCAGGATCTGTAGCCCCCCATATGGTTATATTGTCACAATATGGATATCCTTCATTGCAATATGTAGAGGAGGTGTCCAGACTTCCAATATAGATAAACTGGGGGACTTTTTTTAATAATTCAGTTTTATTATAACTCGTGCCAGTCAGTATATCAAAATCATTGATGCCCATTGGCCAGTTTAATGTAGACTCGTTATATTCTGATATAGGCATTGCCAGCCAACCCCCAGCTTGACCCATAGCAGCGCCTAATACGCGTTCGGGGTGGAGTAAAGTATATCGATTTGCCCACATACCCCCAGCAGAAAAACCAGCCACAAATATTTTATTTTGCGGATTATATCCCGCGTCTGTAAGATTACCAATCAATTCTGATATAATATTATTTACTTTTAGATCTGGGCGATAATAGAATTCAGGAGTTGATGAATTAAGGGAATGCACGTTAATTCCTTGGGGATAATAACCTGTACTAAAATTGCGTGGAAGTGCAGCAGTAACGATTATATATTTTCTAAGATTAGCTAATGAAATCCAATTTTCCACGTTCTGTCTTGCATCGTTGGTTACTGTGGCATAGTTTTCAGAACCAGCATGGCTCATCTCTAGTAGAATGTATGCGGTATCACTCTTTTGAAGACTCTCAGGAACGTAACTCCACCAATTATATCCCTCCGTGGTGCCCATTACAACTTCACCTGGTGTAATGGTCCCTGCCTGTGCGCTTTTAGGAGACACGAGAGGACTGAAATTTAATTTATTTTCTTCTTCCCAAATGCGAATCATTATGCCTAAACTCAATAATCCTACTAATAATATTAAAAACAATGTTTTTGAGAACCATTTTTTTTCAAAATACATAAAAAATCAAAATTGATCTGTCATTTACTAAAGAGTAATAACTTAAAATTAAATATAAATTTAGAATGATTTGTATTCGATTAATTGCAATTATACAAAAAAGTCAATAAATTAAAAGATTTTTTTACCACGCGATTAAATGTATCTCTCCAAGAGGTCTAATATCTGCTAGATGTTTAATCTTAAAGTTATAATCTGACACTATCTTTTGGATATGCTTTATGGTTCCAAAAAGTTCTTCTGGATGATGATAAATCGAAATCAATAACACCGGTCGGAACTTTTCAATCGTCTTTCTTGCTCCATTTAATGCTTCGAATTCGTATCCTTCAAGATCCATTTTAATAAGCCCTACTAATAGGTTATGTTGATTCACAAATTCATCAATTGAGACAAGTTCCACTTCTTCAGTTCCTTCGTCATTAACACATGAACTCATACAAAGAGGGCTTAACTTTTTCATGCAATTTTCTTCTCCGACCCCCTTTTGAACAGGAAGTACTTTTATTAAATGGTTTATTTTAATAGTTTCTAAAAGGTATTGATAATTCTCTGCAATAGGTTCAAATGAATAAATTTTTGATGGAAAATACTCCTTTTCAAACATGAGCGCGGAATCGCCAGCAAACGCTCCACAATCGAGGAAAACTTTATTCCTTAGACTCTTAATTACCTCTTGGGGTAAAAATTTTAAGCCATGATTGTATATGAAAATTCCTTCTTCATGTAATTCTAATGGTAATTTGTAGGAATTTTTGATGGATTCCATGTTATATATATGTTTAAGTATTTTTTCTCGATTTGAGATATATTTCTGGACAGCTTCCATCAAAGTATGATTACTCATAAATGAAAGTTCCTCGATGATGGTGTTTATTTCATCTTTACTCTCATGATCTAAATTACTCAAAAAGGCTTCTACTTCAGATTTATTCTTTTCGATATATTCGGTGAAACGGTTTGCTATTTCATGGTCTGCACGAATCAAGTTTATTTCTATTGTCAATCTTTCTTTTTGATATTTGGTTAATTGAATATCTGTAAGAAAATCATGAATAATTTGACGTTTTATTGCAGATCGCTTCAAAAATATCGCACTGATCTATTAATAAGATATTGGATTAACATTAGTTACGACTTTTCCAAATAAAAAGTTTCTTTTTCTCGATTTCCTTTTCTCATTATATAGCACTATAAATGGTTTTGATTTGTTAAACTCAAAATTGTATCCTTTAGTTTATGAGCCACATGTAAAGATCTATGCATCAGAAACCAGTCATTTCAGTATTGGAACCTCTCCGTATTATGCGCATAAAATCGCTGTCGGATTAGACATATATGAGCAAATAACAATTCAGAATTATGATGTGCTAAGTCCGGTCGCAGGACAGGTTCTTCAGATAAAAGAAATGCGTGCACCTCAACCAAAGTTTAAGGGAGGTATTGATAAGGAATATCTTACGGTTATCCAAAATCGTGACGATAAACATACCGTGTTTAAGATCCTTCATATTAAACCAGAGTTAAAAGTAGGTCAAAAGGTTGAGCCTGGTGATCCTTTAGGAACAACAATTAGAAACGGATATTTTGCTCCATGGTCAAGTCCTCATATCCATTTAGAACTAAAAAAGCCTCAAAATGTATTAAGAGCAAAGAAGGGACTATATTTCATGCTCAATACTAAGAAAGAAGCGATTATGAATCCAGATAGAGAAACAGCGAATTATAAACAAATTCCCATTAAAGTTGAATATGTATGTGATGAGTTTTTCTTATGCCGATTTCCTGATGATCTTTATTTTCATATTAACCCTTTTTACGGACTTCGAGGTAGTAGTGGGATTGTAAATTTTATTATTGATGGTGGGATTCCACAGTATAAGCATGGGATAATTCATCATTGTAATAACAAGGATCGTCTTCATATTCAATCTATTTATTTCAATAACGTTAGGATTGGAGCTCTTAATGGTTTTCAAGGAAGATATGGATTAGTGAGTTTCAATCAAGTGCATATGCTACTCAATAATATACCAATTCGTGGGATTTCACTTTTTCTAGCAAAATATCGTCCCTTCGTTAAGTTAATTCACTTCAATAAAGAGGATTTTAAAATCCATCAAAATTCTATACAAAATCTTAGTCTCCACGTTTAATTCCATTAATAACGTGATATTAAATAAGTAGAAATTTATGGGAAATTCATTCAGACCATTAACTATTAAAAGTAAAACAACAAAAAATGATTAACGATAATACTATCTTGAACATTTTAGTAAAATGTTAGAAACCCAATTTAATGAATTAGCAATTGAGATTAAAGAATTAAAGAAACATTTTAAGGAAGTAAAAGCTGTAGATGGAGTTTCAATGAAGATAAAAAAAGGAGAACTGTTTAGTATTCTTGGTCCTAATGGTGCTGGAAAGACTACATTAGTCCGCATGTTAACGACAGTTTTAACCCCTACTGCGGGGGATGCATATATAAATGGTCAAAGTATCCTTACAGAAAAAAATGAGATTGTTAAGCAAATTGGAGTATGTCCACAAGCTATAACGATTTATGATGTGTTACATGCAGAAGAAAATGTTGAATTTGTAGCAGTTATGCACGGAATGCCTTATAAAGTTGCAAAAGAAAAAGCAAGAAAGCTTTTAGAGGATTTTGGAATTGCAGGAAGAAAAGATTGGGCTAAACGTTTCTCTGGGGGTATGAAACGGCGCTTAAACCTCGCAATGGCTTTAATCTCTGATCCCGATATTTTATTTTTGGATGAACCATCAGCAGGGCTTGATCCTCAAGCAAGACGACTGGTATGGGATGTTATACGAGATTTAAAAAAGAGGGATATTACGATAATCCTTATGACGCATGATATGGTTGAAGCAGATTCTTTGAGTGATCGAGTGGCAATCATTGATCAAGGAAAAATTATTGCTCAAGGAACTCCGGCTGAATTAAAAGAACGATATGGAAGTGATAATGTGCTAGAGGTATCCTTTGTAGAGCAAAAAGACCTTGATATAGTAAAAACACATATTAAGGACATACCTTTTGCTGTAAGTACTAGTGAAGTTCAAAAGAAGGGGAGAAAAACATTATTAATTGCATTTCAAGGTGGTTTAAAAAATCTTGTGAAATTGCTACAACAAGGATTTGTCGAGAATATTGACGAGGTCAAAAATATGAAATTTAGGCAAAATTCACTTGAGGACGTCTTTCTAAATATAACAGGAAGGAGGTTGAGAGATTAATATGAGTTTACTAGATAATAAAACTATTCAAATTGCAATCAAGAACACTAAACAAAAAATACGTACTTGGCAATATTTAGTATTCTCACTAGGTTTTGCGGTTATGTTTACTTTGATGTTTTACTTTTTTCTAGGTCGTGATATATTCCAATATAGCTTTCCTGGGATGATAATTTATACAACTGCTGCAGGCACTACTAGTGCTGCGATATCATTTTCCTCAGATAAAACGTCTGGGATGCTTGAAAGGTTAGATACGATGCCCACAGGGAGAAAAAACTTATTTTTAGGAGCTCTCTTGTCTGACACATTAATTATTTCCCTCCAGATTCTTATTATGTTCGTGATTGGGTATGGGGTTCTCCTAGTTCCTTTTAAAGGTATTTTTGAATTATTTATCGGTTTTTTCATCGCATTATTATTCGGTATTTCATCTGTAGGAATTGGTGTTATTATATCTGGAATATCAAGATCCCCTGAGGTTGCTAATGCAATTGCTCTGTTTTACTACATGCCAATCTTGTTTCTTTCGGGTAGCTTAATGCCATTTGAAAGCCTAATAGTCCTCTTCACTCCTCCATTCTGGGCTAAACAAGTTTTTCTTCAGATAACGGTATTGGGGGACGGATTGCTAGACCCATTATATAGTAGTTCTTTAATGGGACCTACCGGAACAGCTGAATTATTGCCAATTACATTATTGGGAGGAGTTTTAATTGAACTTGCATTTTGCATTGGGTTTATACTTATTGGTATACTAATATTCCAGAAAAAAACCAAATTCTAAAAAAACTTTTTTTAAACCTCCATATTAAAACATGCATTCTTCGGGAATGCTGCCTTTTTCTGGTCTGATGTTGACTCCTCGTTTTTCTAATGTTTCACGGACATTTTTTCCATTTAACTGTCGGGGAATTACATCTTCATCAATCGAGAGTGCCGCTGCAGTGCCTGCGGCCTCACCAGTACTCATACATGTGCCACCAATCCGGAGAGCGGATTGAGCATACCTGTCCGATGAAATACATCGTCCTGCTATCAATAGGTTGTCAATCTTGAGTGGGACAAGACTGCGATAGGGAATATCGAATGGGGGATGATTTTCATATCTCCCCGTTTCTGTTTTATCCAGAGGATGTACATCTATCATGTATCGACATGAAGTAATAGCATCCTCAAAATGCTTACCCTCGACTGCGTCTTTCTCGGTAAGGTAATATTCCCCCTTAATTCTTCTCGTTTCTCGAACATATATATGTGT
>JAEOSU010000085.1 GCA_016840165.1 Promethearchaeota archaeon | reverse complement strand
TCCTGTATGCTAGAAATCAGGGAAAGGATCATTGCCGGATTTTTCGAAGTTATTTTATAATAGGGATGGATAAGTCTTATGTTTTTGTATGTGAGTTGATTTTGGAAAAACTGAAAAAGCTGAACTATATCATCATCTAATTCCTTTTTCCTCTGTATCCACAGTTCTATTGAATTTCTTGCGGATTTCTTTTTTTGTTTTATTTTAATTTTTACTAGCATTTTCATCTAAAAGTACAATTATTAACAATTAAGTAATTATGATTAATTCTAACAAGAACTATAAAAACAAATCGAAAATCGAATATTCCATTAAGTCTGTATTAAAATTTTTAAGTTTACAAAAAATAATATGGGTTAGATTTCACATTTTTGTATATATGAAATGCGGTGAGAAATATCAAGTTCAAAATAAGTAAAATTAATTGGTTTAAATTGATGTTTTTTTTAATTAGTTTTACGGTAATTTCATTCCTTATGAAATTTCTCTCAGAATTTACCCATGAGTATCTTGGTCATTGTTGTATAGGTGCTTTAGTAGGTGGAATTGTTCATGGTTATTATGTTTCATGGATATGGCCTTTAGAATTTGGTTATGCCTATGTGAGCTTTTTTGGCAGTGTAGAACCTTTGCCAAGAATTTTGATGTATAGTGGAGGAATAATAACTTGTTTAACCGCAGCTTTTTTATCTCAAGGAATTATCATGTTAATCGGAAGTAAAAAGAAGAGAAACTCATATGCGTTACTAATTCCCTTTAATTTGTTGTTTTGGTATGGATTCTGGGCGTTTATGAATTCTGTTGGTTATCTTTTAGTCGGAGGTTTAATAAATTTTGGTGATATTCATCAAATTTCAAATTTTTCGGGAATACCAAATACTATGTTTCTCATACCTGGGTTTATCTCGTTTTTTCTTTTGTATTATCTAATATCAAATAATTTTAACTATTTATTTAGAGGATTTATTAAAATAGATACCAAGTGGATGTTAGCCCTATTTTGGTTGATAATTCCAATAGTATACATCTTTTTTATAATAAATCCCGCTATCTCTATGAACATTGTGTTTATAGCTATCTCATTTCCCTTGATGTTTATTCCAAGTATCATTTCAATCTTTTTATCAAGATATTTCATAAAGAGTAAGGAAATGGTAAGAGATTTTTGAGGATACTTTATTTTAATTTTCTTCTTAACTCTTTTACGATCTTATCGGTTTTTTTATCTTTAATCCAGTAGCGAATCTTCGAGGAGTGCAAAAACTCTTGGATTTTAGAGTTCAATTCTTTAAATTGCTTTTGTTCTGCCTTACTTAACCGTGGAATTTCTTCTTCAACGACTTTCTTTGCTTTTTCAATTTTTTCTTCGATAAGTGGAATTATTAATTGTTCTTTTCCTTTCTTTTCAATAAGAGTGTCAATCAAGATTCTCTTGATGTTATTAATCCAGGCTTGAATCCATGGATGATTTCCTTTAACTTTCGGATCGTTAATGGTTATATTTTCTCTTTTTACTATAATAAGCTCATCTGGACAAGAATTCACACATGCTCCACAATAAAAACATTCATCCTCGTTACAGGCAATTTTACCATACTTCAAGACATCTTCTGCGCTTTCTGGTATGAAAAATGACTCTACAGGGCAAATATTCACACAAGCTTTACAACCTTGTGGATCACACTTATGGAGCATATTTTTTTTTATGATGACTTCTCCTTTGATAGGTGAGTCAATTGTAAAACATTTGGTAGGACATTCCTTTGCGATTTTATAATAATCTTTTACATTGTTACGTTCCCGAACACTTAAGCATAATTGGCAGATTTCATTGTTTTCATCTTCTATGCAATTTTTCATATCAATTTTATAAAATATTCCAATAGAAGGATACTCATCGAGATTTATTTGTCCCTCTGGCTCGATATTTTCATGAAATGCGTCATTCGGGCAGACAATAGCACATAACATGCAATAACAACATTTGTCGTAATCGATTAGTAACTTAGGGTTCGATTCGTTGATAATATTCTGTGCGATTTCGGGAATCGGTCCGAGTTCAATGGCGTCCACAGGGCATACAAGTTTACATAAACTGCACCCAATACATTTTTTAATATCATAAGTGAGTTTTTTCTTCACATCTTTATAATTCCAATTAAGTATCAATTGATCTGGCGCAATTTCCAAACTTTTTTCTATAGAGTCTTCATGTTCCTGTGTTTGCTTTTTTCTTGATTCAGAGCTAATTTTTATCAGACCTTTTCCATTTTCGCTAATTATCTAATTAAAATATGGTTTAATTTAAAATAAGATTAATCGTTATATTTTGATGAATTTTTATTTAGATTTTAGAGAGAAATGTTTAAATATTAAATTTGATATAGATTTTATATAGGTTCTATATAGAAATAATATAAGGCATGTATAAAGATTATGGAGAAAAAAGAAAAACAAATTACATTTTGGTTAACGCAAAATGAATTTGATGAACTCAATGAATTTATAAAAAATCATTATCAATCTCGCTCTGATTTTATTAGAAGTTCAATATGGGAAAAGATGAGGGAAATACAGAAAGAGAGATACCAAATTCTTAAAATTAAAAGCAATGGGTATCGAGCAATTATGGGAGAACTAAAAGGAGAAAGGCATGCATTAACTAATCTGGATAAGGAAACAATTAATCAAAGAGAAGAATATAAAAGAAAAAGGAAATCGGAATTAGAGCAAGAATTGAAAAGAATCAATGAGTCATTAGAAAAAAGCAAATAAGGAATTTAAAACTATAAAGATCAAAAAATATTTAGATAATTAAGAAAAATAGGTTTGACTTTCACTATCAAAGCCATACACATATTCAATAATCATTCCATCAGGTTTTTGCTCGGGGGGGATATATACCATTTTGAGGTCGGGAAGATAAGCACCTATACCTTTTTTCGCTAAAATAATGGCAGGATGATCAATTTCTCCAAAGCTCTCTTTAGTGATCTTCAATGTTATTTCTCTACATTGCCGTTCATTAATAATGCCTAACGAATGGACATATTCATGCAGCAAAATATGATATGTATATGCCCAAATAATTTCGGGAGGTTGAGTTTCCAAAATAAGCTTTAAAGGAGTTTTATTCATCACAATCTCAGTACCAGGATGAAAGTGCATTCCTCCAATAAATCCTTGTTGGTACATTCCCATTTCGACTAATCCCAAACTCAAGCCAGCTCGATGTCGTTTATATATTTTCCTAACATCTCTTTTGACTTTTTCAAAAATTTCGGGCATTATTTTCTTTAAATCATTTAAATTCATTCTTTCTCTCTACTCTTGTATAATTAGAAATAAGAAATGAAAAAAATTAAAAATCGAAAAACCAATCGTCATCATCTTCACGCAAGAATCCCATTAACCGTGACATATCTTCAAGAAGATCTCTGATTGGTCCCGAGCGACCGCTTTTTTCACGTATGTCCATTCCTGGAAAAAATAATTCATCAAGTAAATTATCTACATTGAATCGGTTGAAATACCGATTGGGATTAAAAAACATCGTGAATAATACTTCCTCAGCTTGATTTATTGTTTGCATAATACTCTTTTCTTTAAGATCTCTGTCCTTTAACAGATCTTCAAATTTCTTTCGATATTGCTCCTTCATAAGCTTTTTTATTTCGAAAAGAAGCAATTTCTTTTGGTGAATCAACTCTTGGCGATTATCATCTATATCCGAAAGTTTCTGTTCAATCTTAACAATCTCATCACCTAAAAATTTGACCTTATTATTCAGAGATTTAATTTTCGAATAATCATTAGCGCATTTTAAATCTTTTAAAATCAATGAATCTTTTTTTTCAATTATTGAAGAAGAATATTTTATGTTGAAATAGTTAGGAGACATATCAACTTTAATTGAAACATTCCCTTTTATGCGATATTTTCCTCCTCTAGTATCATCAGAATCAATTAATTCAATAATTTTATAATCATTCGTCATTTTATCTAATTGATTATGGACCGCTTGTCTTGAGATTCCCAGGTCTTGAGCCAATTCAGGGGCAGAATGAGGAACTTTAGCCAATTTCGATATGATTAATCTTCGTGTAGAGTTTCCTAATAGTTCTAAAAATGAATCTAGATCAATATATTGAATATTATTATCTTCTTTTTCTAATGTCATATTTTTCATCACTTACTTGTTTTAATAAATTATCTAAACATCTCTTCAGCCGCTTTTAATGTTCGATCATGTGCTCTTTTTGCTAGATCAGCATCTTTTAAGATTTTTTCAATTGCTTGTTCAAATTCTTCATTTGATATGAATACTTTTTCAACCATTTTTTCTTTATATTCTTTAATCTCAGATTCTAATTTTTTTATTTCATCAAAATTAGACCCTTGATCAGATTTCAAATGTTCTAGTTGAGCTTGTGTTTCAGTTAAATCTTTTAGCTTTTCATTAACAACAGGAATATTTTTACGTATTGTTAATAATGTTGCTTCTTCACTAATCGCTTGGATATCTGCTCCTGTATAACCATCTAAGATCTCAGCTAATCTTTCAATAGACACATCATCCGCAAGGGGTTTGCTCTTGAGATGAATTTTGAAAATTTCTCTTCTTGCATTTATATCAGGCATTGGAATCTCGATATGCCTTCCAAATCGACCTGATCTCAATAATGCAGCATCTAGAAGCTCAGGTCGATTAGTAGCAGCAAGTAATATTACATCTTTTAATCCTTCTAATCCATCCATCTCAGTAAGTAATTGGGAAACAACTTGTTCTGTGACTTGTGAACTGGCAAATCTACCTCTCTCTCCTGCAATCGCATCAATTTCATCAAAGAATATAATACAAGGTGAGGCAGATCTAGCTTTACGAAAAGTTTCACGGACAGCTTTTTCACTTTCACCCACCCATTTAGATAGGAATTCTGGACCCTTGACCGAAATGAAATTAATTTCACTTTCGTGCGCCAATGCTTTTGCAAGTAAGGTTTTTCCCGTACCTGGTGGTCCAAACAATAAAATTCCATTAGGGGGTTTTGATTTTAAATGAGAATATAATTCAGGATATTTTAATGGCCATTCAATAACTTCTTTAAGTTGTAGTATGGCATCTTCTAAACCACCAACATCTTCCCAAGTCTCAGTAGGTTGCTGAATCAATACCTCTCTTAGTGCAGAAGGTTCTATACTTGTAAGGGCATCAAGAAAATTTTCCATCTTAATTTGAATTTGATCTAAAATTTCCATGGGTATTGGTTTATCTAAATCAATTTTAGGTAAGATTTCTCGGATTGATAGCATTGCAGCTTCTTTTGCAAGTGCTTCTACATCAGCACCAACAAAGCCATGAGTTCTTTCTGCAATTAATCGAAGATCAACCTGCTTATTTAATGGCATACCCCGAGTGTGGATTTGTAGAATTTCATGGCGTCCATCGGTATCAGGTACTCCAATTTCAATTTCACGGTCGAAACGACCGGGTCTCCTCAATGCTGGGTCTATATCATTAACTCGATTTGTCGCACCGATCACAATTATTTCTCCTCTTCCTTCAAGACCATCCATAAGAGAAAGTAACTGAGCAACAACTCGACGCTCTACTTCTCCCGTCACTTCACCCCTTTTAGGGGCAATTGAGTCTAATTCATCAATAAAAATTATTGAGGGTGACTTTTCTTTAGCTTCATCAAAGATTTTTCTTAAATTTTCTTCACTTTGCCCATAGAATTTACTCATAATTTCTGGGCCACTGATTGTTATAAAATGAGCATCAGTCTCATAAGCTACTGCTCTTGCGAGCAGAGTTTTACCAGTTCCAGGAGGGCCATGAAGCAAAACTCCTTTTGGTGGATCAATCCCTATTCTTTTAAATAGCTCTGGATGACGAATAGGAAGTTCGATCATTTCTCGGATTTTCTGAATCTCCTCTTCTAAACCACCTATATCTTCATATGATACCCTTGATTTTTCAATCTCAATAAGTTCTTTATGACTTTTCTCGCTCATTATGATCTCGGTATCGACATGGATCTGAACAGCATCTACTTTGGGATAAAAGTCTACTACGATCAAATCTACACGACCACTCCAATTGTAAAAGCTAATAATGTCATTTTTCGTAACTACTCTATTCTCTAAGGTTGTTGACAATTGTTGAGCATCTTTTGCTAAAACAACTTGTCTTAACCCGGCAAATGTAATTTTCTGAGCTAATTCAGCAACTATTTTTCTAATCGATACAATATCATCCAAAGCAGCTCCTAAATTACGTCTTAGAGACGGTTCTAACCGAATTATACCTGAATCTTTATCCTCTTGTCGACCAGGATATAGTAACCCTGCTGTTTTCATATTCGTTCCAGGATGCGTAATCTCAATAACATCTCCATTTCGAAGACCTAATTCAGAGACAATACTCGGATCAATTCTTACTCTGCCTTTTCCTGCGTCCTCCTTAAACGCATCTTTCACTCGAAGCCTTTTTTCCGGACCTCCATAGCTACCAGTAAATTTACTCACTCTTATTTTCCACCGTTAAGTTCTAATATTAATATTTTTAAGGTTATTTAATAAATTAGCTATTCGGATTTTTTTAATATTATTGTTGTTATACCATTATTCACATCCATGCCATAATCCCCTATCTTAATTTTATACGGTAAATCAAATGTCTTTGAGAATTTTCGTGACTCATTTTCTGCTGTTATTTTCACTTTATTTCCACTCTCTAGAGATGAAATTAATATATGGCCCTTCTCAATTCCTGGCATTTCTATTATAATTTCTATAGAATCGTTATTAACATTCATTTCTGAAAAGGGTTCGATTATGCATACCTCATTTTCTTCTGTACATGGCTCTAAATATAATTCTTTCGCATCAATAACATTGGACTGCCTCTCCTTCACTAACTTCTTAAATTGGGGATTTTTAGAAAAATCTACGTTTTTTAAATATTCACCCAACTTTTTTCGATCGATATTTCCTTCAAATCGAATTTCTGGTTTATCCATTCCTTCGTTAAAGTGATAAGATACCTTAAACCCTTTTATATTATCATTATCTTGATTAAATGGCAATTTCATGTCCGATTCTGGCATAAAAAATAAATCAATATCAAACTGATCAGAATCAATATTTAACATTTTTTTTATCTTCTCAATAAAATCATCATACTCATCGGTCATTTTCTCACCTTAAAACTATTTAATAATTTTTGTCAATCATTAATTGTCAATAAAAATATGCAAATGAAAATATAAAAATGTATTGTTTTTATATTATAACTTCAATATCGATTCCTAAAGTTGTCGTTTATGAATACATATTTTAAAAAACTCTAAGTATTGTAAAAAAATCAATATTCCATAGAAGAGGTTAGCTTTAAATAGGTTTATTTCTATAATATTACTGTAATGCCGAAACCAAGTCCTTACGAGATTTCAAAAAAATTAAATCAGGGTAAGATAACTAAAGGTGCGGCGCTTGACCTTTTGATTTCATATGTAAGAAATAGTAATGAGGAGGCGGAGAGGTTAGACTCTATTAAAATAATAGACCAATTAGAGATTGTGGACGAGGAATTCTATAAGATTTTTGAGGAGCTTATGGTTTCCGATTCGAATTACGAGATCGGTGTGATTTCCGCGGAAATCATTATCAAGCATTTTTTTGAGAAGGGGATAGATTCGATTCGATGGGTTTTAGATCATTATACCACACCTTATCAGTTAGCAGGGGTGTTACGCGTACTTCTTCGCCATAGACCAGAATTTTTACGTAAATTTTTGGTAGAGGAGCTGGATAATGTCGTATTGGGACATATACAGAAGGTCCGCCATTTGCATAAATCATTTTTCAAGGGTTTGGCGGAGGAGTACAATGCTCTTTTTGAATTCAAGGAAAGAAAGGAATTTTCAGCCAAACATTTGATGGAAATCATGATAAACTTTGAGACAGTAATTTTCATTAGCAGCTTTTATCATGATCAAGCATCCGATTTAGGGGTGGAATTCAAGGAGGGGTATGTGGTCGAGTTACAGATGAGACATAGTCCTGTTGGAGTGGAGAGATTGTGCGAGATTGAGGGAGTTTTCAATTTTTCAAAATTAGAACGGTTATTTATCAAATACACTTTCTTTAAGGACATTGAGGGGATTGAAAGATTTTCTGATTTGAAAGCATTAAGCTTTACTCAAAGTAAATTAAAGGAGATTAAATCTATTAACAACCTAAAAGATTTAGAAACGTTAGGTTTGATGGGTGGCAAATTATCGGAAATATCCGGCTTAGAAGGATTAGAGAAATTGAATTATCTCGATTTAGGATCGAATCAAATAAAGGAGATAAAGAATTTAGAGACTCTGGAGAATTTGGAGGAACTTTATTTAGAATTTAATAAAATAAATAAAATCGAAGGCTTGGAGAATCTAACAGAACTTAAGTCGCTTTATTTAGCTGGAAATGAGATTACAGAGATTAGTGGTTTAGAGACATTGAAAAAGCTAAAAGTTTTAGATCTTAGCGAGAATAGGATAAAAAGGATAGAGGGGCTTGAAAATTTAATTACATTAGAGAGATTATATTTAGATGAAAATGAGCTAGAAAATTCAGAAATTCAAAAACTGAAAGATATTGCGTTTAAAAAAAAAAATAATTTTTATTAGTTTACCTGAGTTTTGTTGGAAATAGTTTTGAAAGCTAATTTTAATGAAAGGCATTTTATTTACTAGTTACCCCATAAAAGCAAAAAATTTTATTATAAAAAATTTAATAAAACTATAGAAGGGTGAAATTTTTGGAAAGATGGAAAGGATGGTTTTATTCTGGATTATTGATGGTAATTGTTGGTTCAAGCATTCCAGTGGTAGGTTTAATATTTCTTTTAATTGAACCATCAAATTTAGATGTTAATATGAATCCTTCTTTTTTTGATTACTTATCTCGTTACTTAGTCGGAGGTTTACCGTTTTTAATTTGGGGCACCGTTCAAATGTATACTTCTTATATAAAACGAAACGATGTTACATATTTCGCCCATGGTGTTATGTTTATCGACGCTAAGAGTCTTCAAAGTCTGTTGGATGATGGAATTATTGAGGGAAAAGGAACTTATATGGAGCCTTATTATATTGTTAAACGAGAGTATAATATTGGGCTGATCAGGATGAGAGATATTGAAGATTTTTTACTTATAGAAGGGATGAATATCCCAATTCTCATTATTTTCAAATGTGAAAATATAATAATTGATTATAACATTTTTAAAAAAGTTAAAATAAGAGAGTCTCACAACCTAACCCTTAAAAACAATACAATAGAATTTTTACATCTCATTAATGCATATTTCGATTTAAGAGAAAACAACGATGTTAAAAAAATTAGAGAAGTTTATCCTTAATTTGAATATCTAAAAAAGTGGTTTACAGAGATATAAGGTTCAATGACTTATTTTTCTAACTTCAGAAATCACTTTTCGAGTACGAAGCAATAATTCATAAGCAATCTGCGGATGGAGCCAACCTCCCAAACCACAATCTGGACCAATGAATTTCAATCTTTCACCATACATCTCCAATGCCGTAAGAAGGTTTTTCCTTATTGTTGATTTAGAGTCAATTAAACTTAGCATTCCATCGAAGGTCTGGAGATTCTCCCATGACTCTCCTTTATCTAATATCTCAGCAATTATATTATCAATGTTTGTCCGGGTGATTCCAACACGAATAAATTTATCATAGGACTCTAGAGTCTTTTTCGGAATTTTATTGCTGTTATCTGCCGCATACTCACAAGTCAAAACGTCGATAAACTTAGAGTTTAGAGGTATATCGGCTCGATTTAATGTATGAATATGGATTTGAATGGTGGTGTCTTTTCTTTTTATACCTTCCAATGAAGCATCAAAAATCTTAATCAAATCTGCATTGCTAGTATTCATGAGATCCATATATCCTAATGAGGGCTCATCAATAGACAGGATTGAAGTACTTAGATATTTAGAATTGATGATTGAATTTTTAAGAAATGTATTTACGGATTTTGCTAGGTTAAGAGCAAGATCATAATAGATAGTAAACTGATGTTTTCGTACGTATAATTCAATGGGACCGGTTACACATAATTTTACTTGAAGTGTTTGACCCGTTTTTTCAAAGAAATCTCTTGCAAATTGTTCAATAACAAACATTTCTGGGACATAGGCTTTTTCAGGATCTATAATATTAGGTTCCTTCTCAAAATCAGCTATAGGTTTTAAGAATTGTTTATACATGTCCATATGTTGGGGGTAGTTAATAATTTCTACTCCAGCGCTAAGTTTATATTTGAAAGAATCTAACATCGGCTGGATAAAATGAATCTGAATTCCTTTATTTTGAAAGATGTCATTTTTATTTACAAAAGCCTTGTAGGCGATCCAATAGAAACGGTCAAAAGTTTCTTTATCGATATTATCTGCCAGAGGAAAGCTGCCAACATCGTCAAATTGGGGAAATTCATTCATGAAAAATTTATCGACCTAAAACTGTTATTTCGTTAATCATAAATAATCCTTTATAACAGATATATGTATGGAACAAGAGTTAATTAATAAACAAATAAAAAGAAAGAAGAAAAAGCAAATCGCCGAAATAGCGCTAGCTGCGAAGTTGGCTAAGGAAAATAATGGAAGACCATTTATTTTTCACTTTTTAACAACTTTGAAATGTAATTGTTATTGCGAAACTTGTCTTTGGAAAGATAATACGGTAAAAGACGAACTTTCTCTTCAGGAAATTAAGCGTATTTATTCGGAAGCAAAGGAAGCAGGATTTATAGTAACTATTTTATGGGGTGGAGAACCTCTCATTAGAAAAGATATTACTGAAATTATTAAATTCATTAAAAAAGAGTCAAAGTTAGCAATTGTAGGGATCGTAACGAATGGATGGTTTCTTCCGGAGAAAATAAAAGAATTTGGAGATGATATAGATTTTATTCTGATATCTCTAGACTCCCCTAAGGCTGAAGAACATGATAAGATTAGAGGGTTGTCGGGATTATACGAAAAAATCATGAATTCTATTACTTTTATTAAAGCTAATTATCCTAAAATTTCACTTCAGTTTAGCTTCTCTATTAGTAAGCATAATATAAACCGTGTTGAGGAAATGATAACGTTATCAGATGAAATGGGAATTCCTGTGGCTTTTAATGTAATTAATACTGTTCGTCATTATTCATATGGTGATGTAGATGAGAAAGGTACACTTTCTGCGAGTGATAGCGATATCAGTAAAGCATTTGAGATAATATTGGGTGCTAAAAAGAGTGGTTCGAAAATATTAAATTCAGAAATGTATTTAAACCACTTTATAGGCGGGAAAAAGCATTATGTATGTCAGACAAAAAAAATCTTCATGTTTGTCAACTATAATGGAGACATTGAAAATTGTCTTCAACTTGATAAACCTATCGCTAATTTACGCCAGATATCTGTTATGGAAGTTTTAAAACTTCCTGAATTTGCTAAATTCACTAAAGAATGTGAGAAGTGTTATAGTTGCAATTCTCCTACAATGATCGATACAAGTTATTTATGGGAGGATATAAGTTTATTAGCAAAATCAGGGGGAATTTCTTTCGGTTAAATATATAATAGCTCGTCTAATAATATTTCTCCATCAAAAGATCTATATCCTCCTCATCCAAATTAAATAAATTAAGAAGGCATATATCTATTATTCTTTTGAAGTTTCTTACATTTCGTATTTGAGAATAAGTATTAGGATTTAGTTCCTTTAACTTATCTAATTTGGTTTCATCCATGGACATTATATTTTGAGTCAAATTTGAAGTACAATATCGAATTAAATCTATTAATTCTAATTGATATGGAGATTGAAATAACAGAATGTTGGGAATTGGTATCTCCTCTTCCAATTTAGTCTTACTTCTCTTAATCGTTATGTTTTTTGCTTTAAACAAAAATTTTACAATCTTTGAATTAAGATAAGCAAGTATAAATAAGTAATCAATATCGTCCATCCCCTCCCTTAACCATAAGAAATAAGTATCAGAGGTAGCATAATATGAATCTCTCGTATATCCAAACGCATTTGAATTAGTAATGTAACTAAAAAATATTTTAGAGCCCTTATCATAGTATGGTTCGAGAGCAATTAGTTTTCTTTTATTTTCAATGTCATACTGAGTAATCAAGCTCCCTCTTCGTGGAAAATAAATATCTTTAACATTTTCTTTGGCATTCCTAAGTATATTTACAAGCTCTCTTTTGTATTGATTTAAATATGCTGTTAAATTAGGATAATGCCGTTCTAATAGTTCATTTCGTGTAGTTAAGTTTTGATTTATAAATTCATTCTTATCAAAATAGATTAAAAAACCTAAAAAATCACTCTTGTCATAAGAGAAAGGCTTTATCACTTTACTCTTAAATATTTTTTTTAATTTTGTTTTCTCTTCATCGGTTAGTTTTACGAATGTTTCGTTAATCTTGATAAACATTTCCGTATCAATAATTTTTAGGTCCTCATTCTCTCTTAGTATGAAAACTTCATCTTTTATCAGTATTAATCCATTTCGAATGACAAAAAAATCGGTTAAATATGTTGACTTCCCATCAAACCTACAATATTTCTCAATCTTATCTACAACAACCTTTACCTCAAGCGGATACTTTAAATTCCAACCGTTATCTTTAGATAAATCTTTATTTGTCATCGCTGATCTGTATCTTAATAGATTTGAGGAACTTTCTCTATTTAATATGTGTGTGAAGATTTTTTCATCTAAATTTTCATTACCTTGTATATTTCTAGGTCTAATTTGAATTACTTCAATTTTTTTATCCACATTATTTTGTTTTTCATGTTCGGACTTTTTTTGAAGCGTAAAAATACAATTATGTTGACCTTTCGCATCTTTGAAAACAGAGATTTTTGATAGATCAATGTATTCTATCAAAAAGCATTCCTTTGAGATGTGAGGTTTAAGATACTTTATTCCCGTTTTTCTCGACTTAGTTATCCAATAGTTTGTCGTAATGAAAGAAAGAAGCCCTCCTGGTTTCAATTTTTCGATTCCTAAGTGGATAAAATAATAAAATAAGTCCATATTACCAACAAAATATTTCTTACAAATATCATATTTTTGTACTAGTTCTTGAAAGATAGAGGAGTTATAGTTCTGTCCAAGATAAGGAGGATTTCCAATAATAATATCATAACCCTCCTTAGAGTTGGATGATAAGAAATCTAGAAATTTAAAATTGACTTCTGGATATGTTAATTCCAAATACATTCTGAGAGATTCATCAATTTCATATGCGGTGATGTCCTGAAAGTTGTTTTCTAACAAAATTTTTAAAAATATTCCTTCCCCTGAAGCGGGTTCTAAAACTTTAAGTTCATCTAATTTCAATGGCTCATTATAAGTATTAGAAATATCTTTTAGAACACGTATCACATTTTTTACCATAAATTCCGCAATATAACTTGGAGTGAAAATTTGTCCAATTGTCTTATCAGAGAAAGTTTTATTATTTTTTACAGCCATCTACTCTTAATATTAGGAAATGTAATCTAAAAATGTGATGGTTTAAATAAAAGAAGAATTAGAAAAGAATGAAAATTCATTCTTCATGATTATGGTGATGATGATGGTGTTCCATTTTTATATTCACCGGTCGGAGCGAACCAATTGCCCAACCGGTAACTTCATTTAAAGAAGGATGAATTACCATTGATTTATAGATTGGCATAAATGAACCACTTTCGGGGCATGCTCGAGCCAATTTTGGAAGCTCTGGTTCCTCTCCCATATTAGGTAATTCGCAAGTAAATCCCGCATTCATCAAATAGACAAATGGTTGTACTAATACTGCCGCATGAGGACCAATTACATGAGCTCCTAAGATCCTATAGGACTTATCAATCACTAATTTCACGAATCCATCATCGCCATCACCTTTTTCATATCCCATCGCAAATCCTTTGGCAACGGAGGAGTAATGCTTAGTCGCCACATAGATCTCATGACCATTTTCAATTGCTTCTTTTTCAGTCATTCCAACGTGGCCAATCTGGGGATAAGAAAATATAGCCCATGGTACTGAAGAATAATCAGCTTGTTTCTTGCCTTCTGGGGGACCAAACATATTATTAACGCATAATTCAGATTCATAATTCGCCTTGTGTCGGAATTGATAAAGCCCATTAGCATCTCCGATGCACCAAATCTTTTCTTTTGTTGTTTCTAAAAATTTATTTGTCTTGATCCATCCCCTCTCATCAGTTTCTACACCTGTTTTTTCGACTTTTAGTAAATCCGTATTGGAACGTCTACCAGTTGCGACAAGTATTTCTTCTGCCTTAATTTCAATCTCATCTTGAGTATTTACGTTTTGAAGCGTCACTATCTTCATTTTCTTTTTTGATTGTGCTCGAATCGCTTTATGGTTTACAAGAACCTTCAAATGTTTCTTAAAATTGGTTTCCAAAAATTTGCTTATTTCTGGTTCTTCGGTCATTACCAAGCGAGGAAGCATCTCCACAATGGTCACTTCAGTTCCTAAAGCAGAAAAGATATGAGCAAATTCGGCAGCGATCACTCCCCCACCAATTATGATTAAACTTTCCCACGGTTTTTCTGGAAATTTATCCCCAAAGAAGGTTTCATTCGTTATATATCCAGTCTCTTCGAGTCCGTCGATTGGGGGAATAAAAGAACGAGCCCCTGAAGCTAAAACAAAACGTTCACCTCTGAAGTGGCCGAGTTCCTCTCCGGTTTTTACAGAAGTTACTTTCATCTCATACTCACTAACAAATTCACCCACTCCATTATAGAACTTTAGATTGGAAACTTCTGACAATCCCTTTTCCATTTCTTTGCTTTCATCTATCTGGGACCACATCCGTTTCGCAATCAGTTCCCAGTTAATATTTAAAACCTCAAATTTCACTCCTACTTTTGGAGCATGTTCTGCTTCCCTAATCAAATCTGCAGGATGGACCAATACCTTTGATGGAATACATCCTCGTGTTAAACATGTCCCACCAAGTTTGGTGTCTTCCACTAAAGCACAATTAAGCCCCATTTGTAACCCATAATTAAGCACATTAAGACCGACACCAGAGCCAATTACAACTAAATCGTATGATTCCATAGATTCATTTCGATTTCCATTGAATATAAAGTTTTTATTAATGAAATAAAACTTGAATAAAGAAACAAGAAAGAAGTACCTAATTTATAATTAGTCCTTCTAATATAGATTTAAAAAAAAAAAATTAATTTGTACTTTTAATTACTTCCTCTAATTTTGGGAAGATTCTAGGGTAATGAACGGCCATACAATGGATCCCATCGAGAAGTTTCTTTTTTCTGAGTTCAGTAATGAAGGGTTTGAAGAATTCATAATTGGCTTGATCATAAGCTTCTTTTTGCAGTTTTTTATCATTCTTAAGATCAGTTTTGATTCCTTTCCATTTCGCCAAAATATCTTTCGGTACGCTTACACCAGGCACAAACGTATCAAAACCTTTAGCAATACCGTAGCTTTTCATTGGGAATATTCCTAACAGTATTGGCACATTATACTTTTTAATTGCTGATAAGAATTCAATGGTTCTATCTAAATCGTATACAACTTGGGTTTGGATGAATTCAGCACCAGCTTCTGCTTTACGTCCTATCTTCAAAGCTTCAGCTTCCATAGGTTCTGCGTTTGGATTAGCAGCAACGCCGATGTGAAGCTTTGGTGGAGCTTCAATTTCATGACCATTAATTTTACCTGTATCTACCATTTCTCGAGCAAGTTTTACTAAGGTAGCTGAGTCTAGGTCAAAGACTGGTTTACTCTCAGGCATATCTCCCATATTTGGGTGATCTCCTGTTAGAGAAAGGATATTATGAATTCCAAGTGCTTGAGCTCCCATCAACATTCCCGCAATGCCCAATTTGTTAACATCTCTGACGGTCATTTGCCAAATTGCTTCTAAACCAGCGTCTCTTTGTACAATATAAGAAGCTGCTAAACTATTAATGGTCACAATTCCAAGAGGACTGTCAGTTACGTTGGCAGCTATCACATAGGGTGCCATTTCTTTTGCTTCTTGGACAAGATGAGAAAGATCGCAGGTTTTTTCAGGTTCTAGTTCGCCCGTTAAGATAAAATCGCCCTTTGCTAGGGCCTCTCCTAATTTAGAATAAGCATGATTACTTTCCATTTTTTTCACCTCTTATCTAAAAATTACCTCCTGTTGATGGCCACTTTCGGACCAATCACGGGCTTCCCGCAATTTAGTAAACAAATCAAGCCTACCTATAGCCTTTAATCGATTAAAAATCAAAATCCAACCACAATCTCTTTCATAGTTGCCCACTTCGCATTTTCCATCCACCATTCCCCCACATGGTCCATTCATTAAACCTTTAGCACATGTAGCAATGGGACATATCCCCCCTGTATAATTTAGAAGACAATCTCCACAAGCTTGACATCGTTTGTAAAACCTACCAATCCTCTCTGTCATTCCGATAAATTCTGTATTATTAGTAACAAGAACGGGTTTTTCGGGGTATTTATTTGCGAGTACTTCGACTATGGATTGAACTCCGAGTCCACAGCTAAGTGTCAGGATCGCATCTGATGATTTAACTTCTTCATCAACTTTTCGCAAATCTTTTTTCATAACTCTATTATCACAAACATCTTCAGATACCACCACAGCCTCTATCTCATATCCTTTTTCTTCTAGTTTGTCTTTCCATTCTTTAGCTCCTTCTGTTCCACCTGTTTGGCATAAAGCAGCACATGTTGCGCAAGATACAAGCGTGAGCTTTTTTATTTTATAATTTTCTAAAGCTTCAAAGACTTCCTCGTCGGGCTTTTTTGTAGTAATTACTACCATTTTATGATATCATCTCAAATAATTTATTTAATAGTAAATAATCTAATTGAAGAAAATTAAGAAATGCATTAAAATTTAATTATTATTTTTGATAGTTTTAATGATAATTTTGCTCATCAATTTAACTAATTTAATAATCAATTTGGTGTAAATATCAAATAAATTAAATAAAAAGAAAAAGGATGTTTATACTCCCATATTTAGGAGATAGGGTAGCATTCTTGCAATCGGAACGGCAAGTCCGCCGACTAGAGAGCCTAAAGAAGTTAATTTCTTTAGATAATCTTTAATGTTTTTAGTAACTTTTACAGATTTTGTCTTTCCTTCGATAATTGTACCATCTTCTGCCATAAGAAACACTTGAAGTGTTTGCTCGCCAACTTCTCTTGGTTCAAGTGTTAACCAGGTAGTATCTCCGTTTTCTAACATTGTTGAGAGGACACCTGCAATATCGACTTCCCCCGAAGAAATAAGAGGAATAGGTTTATCTGGAATATTAAATGTACCCCTTCCCTCAACTTCAATATCTAGTATCATCTCACTTGGATCAAACCCGGGAGCAACAACTTTTATTTTGTATTTCTTACTTTCAGGAGCATTATTATAGAGAAAAATAATGACATTAAGTTCACTGTTAACGTATGTATATTCTTGTGCGCTGGAATCCATATATATAGGATCATTAGAAAGGCGTTCTATATTGTCCGCAAGCTCGAGTTGAAGTCGGTCTATGATGCTAAAGAATCCAGGGTTGTAAGCTTTTATATAATCAAATAATTTATATACGTCCTTTGTCGAAAAATACCATGCTCCTTCAATTCGTAAACCTCTATTTATATCAAAATCAAAAGAATCCACATCGATTATTTCTTTTAATTCTTGGGTAAATTGTTCATCAGATAATACGCCTTGGAATTTTAAATAATAAAGGAATAAAATTGATTCAATTGCAAAGGTTATAGGTAATTCATCTTCTTCTTTTTCTTTGACATGTTCGATGAATGATAGAGTTAAAATTTTGTTTATTCCAGCAAGATATTCATCCCATTTGAGAAAGGTAACGGGATCTAAATGATTTGAGAAGATCTCACTGAAAAAGTTATCCAAGAATATCTGATGAGTCGTAGGCTTATAAAAATCTTGAAGTCCATTGACATCATGGATATTGAGATTTAAACTACGGATCAGGAGCGCCAAGCCAAAACCAACTAAGGCAAATCCGATCGCGGCATAACCAATATCAAGAAACCCAGGAACAAATATCATAACAGAAAATAATGCCAATGCAACAAGACAAATCAGTCCAATAATTTTCAATAGACTGGTCACGCGTTTTACGCTACTAAAGAGAAGATCAAACCCATCAAGACTATCGATTGGTCGACCGCGTGTCCGTTCAAAATTAAGCCGTAACTTTAAAGATTTATTTGTAGATAATGCACCAGAGATTAGAATGATGGAATTTATACCATAGATCAGTAGTATAACAATGAAAATAATTTTTAGAGTAATGTCTAGGATTGCGATGTTTAAAAGTGTAAGTATTGCCATTATTACTAATACTATTGGTAAGATATAGAGAAGAAGTTTCCCCCAGCTTGTCATATATTTAGTTAACTTTCCTTGGAATCGCTCCTTTTTTATCACACGTGAGAGTTCTTTTTCGATTTCTCGTTCTTTTATAACTAACACCTATGTAATTATTTTAAATAGAATAATATAAGTAGATGTTTATATTTTTATTGAAATTGAGAAAATGTATAGTTAAAAGATTTTTTGATAAAAAGAGCGATATTTAATATTAATTCCTATTTTTTTATCATATTATAATATATAATTTAAATTTATGACATTTAAATGATAATTTTATCCAATATTTGAATTTTTTTTAATAGAATTAAGGATTTAATAAATTATTCAATGATTTTTTTTGTTTTTTGATCACTTTTTGGGTACTTATTTCCTCTTATCTATTAGGGAAAAAGATAATTTTTTATTGAGAAAGTACCGAATCAGTCAAAAAAAGGAATCGAAAAATCATAATTTGTTAAAAAAATCACAATTATTTTTCGACTTTCATTCAATTATTATTATTAAAAATCGGTTTTCCTCCCATTTTAGTGGGATGACGAAAACTGTCGATTAATTCATTTATTTCTGTCTCCAAAAACGCAAGTTTTCCTATATTTTAACCCAAAGCGTTGATCTGGGAACGGATTTTATCCCGATACATTTATATATGAATTTATCTCTAATTAAATTAGTAATAAAAACATAAAAAAGGATGAGAAAAAACATGAGTATAGAAATGTTAGAAATTAAACAAAAAATGGAAACAATTTCTGATGAAAAATTAGCGGAATTATATTCATTAGCTAGTGAAATCAGTATGGATACAATTGAAGAATTATGTCCTGCTCTCTTAAGGATTTGTTTAGAAGCAGAAGGTGGTGCTTTAAAGAACCAACTTGGAATGGTAATTTTTCATTTACAGAAGAACGAAAGATTAAATACTCGAATTGGTTTAGAGAAACTTCTTCATGGCGGATTGAAGGTCAATCCTGGAGAGGTGTTTAAGCTTTTAGAGTCTTCTGAACCCGATGCAAAAGAACTTTCAAAAAGAATAAAGCAATTGTTATAAAAGTAAAATTTTTTTACTCTCTTATTTTATTTATATCTGACAACTATGGAAAAAGATTCAGATTTAGAACAAGCATGGAAGTATTACAAGAAAATTAACGAATCGCTTAACGGATTATTTGAAATTTTAAATATGAGCATTGATAGAGACAATATTTTTTATCAATGTGCTATTGACAATTTAGAAAATTTAAAAGAAGTCATAATTGATTTACTGAAAAAGGATTATGACTCAAAAGAGATTCAGAGAAAGCTCAGAGATTTAGAATTTGATATGAAAAAATCACTATTTTTTGATGCTGAGAAAGATTAACAATCTAGTTTAGATTAATTAATTCCATCAAAATATCGAATTTAGCTATTTCTAAAAGTGAATATATAAATAAAGCTGCTTTTATATATTTTTTAAAATATTTAGAAATTTAATTTTAGAGATATATTTAGAAGATGTGGATAATATGTTAATGCTCTCTGTTTTAGGTTGGATAGATGGATTGACAGCGACTGGAGTAGTATTATTTGGTCTGATTTTTGGTTCCTTTTTCATATATAAATCAAAAAAATCTGAAGCGAATATTATCACATATTTAGGATTAGCAACTATTTTTGCAGGATTAATGTATTTGGGTGTATTTTTAGATTTTTTAATTGTTCTGATTACAGAAAATAATATTGAAAATACATATGGAGTTGTCGCTTTATTAAGTTATATTTGGCTAGCACCTGCTATAATAACTTCTATTTATATTGGAACTCGACTATTAAGTTTAAAAAAAAAATGGTATCTACTTTCGATTTTTGTAGTTTTAGGAATAATCTTTGATGTAGTCATATTTTTAGATCCGTTTAGGGCGTTTGATTTTAATCCCCCCACGATTTCTGGAGATGCTCTAATTGATTATAACGTAAATACATTTTCATTGGCAGGAATATTGATGGCAATCTTCTTGTTAAGTGTCACGATGATTTTAGGCCTTGGATTTCTTATAAAAAGTGTAAAAGCTACAGGCTTTCTGAGAAAGAAATTATTTCTAATATCAATTGGAGCGTTTTGCTTTTGTATTTTTGGCCTAATAGAAGGTTTAACTGCCCCAGATATTTATGTTGTGATTGTTAGAATTGGGTATTTATTGAGTTTCTGGTTATTATATTTCGGTTTGAAGGAAAAAGAATGAAATTATTATTTTTTATTTATTCTAAATTTATTATGTTTTCAATTTAAAAAACTAAAAATTCTTTAATTAATTTCTTATTTTATTGGAAAAGATACAACTAAGGCTTGAGATTGCATAAATTTAAATCCGAGATTAATGAAATTGAGGGAGTATATCAGATTAAGATAGATGTCCCTTTTGCGGTAAAGTATGTTTGTGTTTATCTATTTAAGGTTGGAGATAAATTAGTTTTAATTGATTCGGGTTTAAATATGGGAAACTGGCGAAAAAGGTTTTTTGAATCACTCAGGGAATTAAAAATCGATATAAATGATATCGATTATTGTTTCATTTCTCATATTCACATCGATCATATTGGATTAGCAAATATATTAAAAGAACAAAATCCAAACTTGAAAATTATTATGCATGATATATCCTATGAATTATTAAAATGGGAGACTAATAAAGCTAATTTGGTCGATTTGAAACAAAAAGCTGCAGAGATTGCGGAGCAGATATTAAAATACGGTATTTCAAAGGAACAAGGGAAGAAAGTAGTACAATTTTTCACTTATTGGCCACAATTTTTAGTATATCAGAAACCGGATATTATCGTTAACGATGGGGACATTATTCTTGAAAATTTGCAAGTAATATGGACTCCAGGGCACAGCTTTGGCCATATTTGTATTTTCGATAAAAAAAGTAAGTTTTTATTTTCAGGAGATCATATTCTCAGTCGTATTACGCCCCATATCGGAAATTTTATTGTTAATGAATTTTTACATGATAAATATCGCGATTTTGATTTTAATAACATTTTAAAATATTATTTAAGTTCTTTAGACAAAATTGATGCGTTGAATCCACAAATCATATTTCCTGCGCATCAAGAAATAATATTCAATCCACACGAAAGGATTTTAGAAATCAAAGAGCATCATAAAAATAGACTGAGGGAAATATTGGATTTGATAAAGCAAAATCCATTAAGTCCCTTTGAAATATCTCAAAAACATTTCGGTACTGATTTAGATGAAATTAACTCATATATGGCTTTAAGTGAAGTTTTAGGACATCTTTTATATCTTGAAGATTTAGGTAAAGTTAAGAAGTTAGAAGATGATGGAAAAGTTCGGTATTTGAGCTTAGATTAAGTGAAATTCGTTTTAATGTTCCTCTTTAAAATTTTTTAAATGGATTCCAGGATACAGATAAGGATTTTTTGAATAAAGTATTTTAGTGTTTTTGTTCTTTAATTCCTCCATTAGTGCTTCCTCAGAGAATTCCTTAAGATTCATTAATGTCCAACCGTGTACTCCACCACTCATCAAACCATCCGGTATGTGCATGTCTGTACCAGTTAACATACCTACCATATCTTTATGCTGAGAGCAGAAATTATAGGACTCTTGATCATACACGTTTTCTGGCTTACAATCATCGTTTACAATCTCAAAATAATCAATACCCCATTCTAATAGGGTCTCACGCGTTGGGTGTGTCTTCATATGAAATTCGTTGATGCTCCAAGGTATATGATTACAAACAACAATCCCGCCAAGATCGTGGGCCTTAGAAATTGCAGCAATAATCTGGTCGTCAGTTGGTTTATATTTAATTTTATCGTTCCAATGTGGAATACCTAAAAAGTTTAAATGAATCCGATTTGTGCTCCATTCAATTCCGCTTAGAATGATAATATTTATATCACGATAATAGGCTCTAACTTTATCTATTCGTTCTAAATGTTTCATATTGTTATGATCGGTTATTGCCAACGCATTAAATCCCATTGCAATATGCCATTCCACATTCTGCTTAATAGTTAATTTACCATCACTATAATGTGTATGCGAATGCTGGTCAAATACTATATTGTATTTAGACTTATCATAACTCGGTGGATGTAAAGGTTTAACGCCTTTCCAATCATCATCGGAATATATCATAAGAATTTAGAATTATGATTATAGTCAATTCAGGCGATTAATATTAAATGATTTAAAAGTAGTGGAACAAATGAACTTTTGGATTATAATATACCTCTTTTTTAGAGAGGTATCCGCTCGTTTCGTGAAATTGTTTTGATTGGTTTTAAAACCACACAAACTCTCTCCACGTTTTTTATGTCACTCCTCGCCCGAAAACTTTCTACTAGAGCATCAAGTTCATTAATTTCTGGGACATTTACTTTCACAAGAACGCCGCATTGTCCCGCAAGAAAATATACTTCTTCACATTGGGGTAAAATTTGTGTTTCTCTTAATAGTTCTTTGATTTCTGATTCTGTTTTCGGAATGATGGTTAAAAATGCTATGATGCATCGCTCATCTTCTCTACAGACTTTAATCGTGAATTTTTCTATTACTCCATCTTCTTGTAACTTTAATACTCGTTTCCTTACTGTCGATTCTGATAAGGGAATTCCCTCTTTTGCAAGTATATCAGAGATTTCTTTATATGGTCGTCTTGAATCTTCGATGAGCATTTCTAAAATCCGTTTGTCTTTATCATCTAAATTTTTCATGGTCATCACATTCTCAATCCTTAATTATTTAAATTCTACAAAATGGGTAAAAAAAAATATTTTATTAATAAAAATTTATTATTTAAGAATTCCGTTTACCTCCTATACATATTTAGGATATTTTTTAAGCAGAGGATCGAATAACCTTTCATATTCTACGGCCATACAATGGATGCCCGCTGCTTTTGTAGTTTTCTTGATCTCCTCGATAAAGGGATTAAAGAATTCGATATTAATCTTATCGAGAGCTGCATATTTGCCAGGCTTATTTCCTTTATTATCTTTCTCTGCCTTTTTTAATGATTTTAGTAGGTCTTTTGGGACACTTACACCAGGTATAAATTTATCGAAATACCATGCTATCCCATAGCTCTTCAACGGAAAAACTCCCAGTAAGACAGGGACATTGAACTGTTCCAATTCCTTCAAGAAAGCTTTTGCCTCATCTATATCAAAGGCGGTCTGGGTCTGAATAAAATCAACACCTTGTTCTACCTTTCGACCGACTTTAAGGATTTCAGGTTCTCGTGGATTACTATTGGGATTTGCGACACATCCAAAATTCATCTCTATCTTACCTCCCTCTATTTCATTGCCCTCATAATCCGTTCCTTCATCAATCATTATTGAAAGCATTTCACAAAATTGAGTGCTGTCAATATCATATACCGCACGACCTTTTTTGTGATCCCCTAGAGCAGTATGATCACCAGTTAGAGTTAAGATATTTTTTAATCCCAAAACCGATCCTGCAACCACATCTCCGAAGAGCGCCACACGATTTCTATCACGAACAGTTACCTGCCAGACTGCTTCGATTCCAACTTTTTCTTGTATTAAATAACTTGGAACGAGCGAAGACATATATGCATCGCCTTGAGGACCATCAGTGACATTAGCAGCTACTATTTTACCAGTTTTCTTCATCTCTTCTGCAGAGTGAAAGATCTCACTTAGATCCAAGATTTTTTTTGGTTCAAGCTCGCCAGTAAAGACGAAATGCCCTTCTTCAATCGCTTTACATAATTGACTGTATGCTGGACGTTTTCCCATCTATGTTTTCGCCTCCTCTTTTTGTTCTTCTTCGTCCTCATTCCCATATTCTTTATAAATGGGAATATAACCAGGACTCGTCGAGGTTCGATAATCTCGTGGTGGGCGATATTTCTTAAATAGATCTAACCTATTAAACTTTTTTAAACGCTCATAAATACGTACCCACGCACACGGGATGGTATAACCACCGACTTCACACATTCCATCAACCATTCCTCCACAAGGACCATTACTTAAATGTTTCGCACAACCAGCTCTCGGACAGACACCTCCAGTCTCCCCTATGACACAATCACCGCATTCTTCACAGTATTCAATGAAATAATTTTCTCCGTTGTTTTGTACTCCTCCAAAGTGACTGTCTTGAGAAGGAAAGGTTAATTTATCTTCAATAACCTTATTGAGCATAACAACTCCAAGACCGCATGCTAAGGAAAGGATCGCATCATAGTTTTCTGCGTGTGGTTTAACTGTAGTGGCAGCAATTCTGTCATCACATTGCCGAAGAACTGTTATTGCTTTCCACTTTAAAACCTTTGACTCAGTTCTTGCTTTTAATTCTAGTAGTTGGCCAAGAGTCTTTGCTTCATTGAGTGAACGGGGTGGTTGACAGCATCCATCACAACCAGCGATAAGAATCTTATCGTATGGTTTTATCATTTCGTAAATTTCGTCAATATCTTTTAGTTGGGTAATTATCATTTTCGATTACTTCTTATTTTCATATTTTTTTATATTTTTTATTTTACTCAATTGTGTTTGTAAAAAAATACACTAATTAGGTGGTTAATTTGTCAATTAACTTATTTGGTTTAACACTTCTATTTTTGAGACTTAGGTCTTCCAATTCGACGCCTAGAGCTATCGCCATAATTTCTGCTAAGTATAATACAGGAATATCGAGTTCTTTACCCGTCTTTCTTGCAACAATTCTTTCTTTTCTATCATATTGCGTGGTACATGCCGGGCATACAGCGATTAATGCATCCACTCCCTCTTCAAGTTCACATAGTTCTGTCATTTTTTCTTCGACAAGATTTTCTCCAATTTCCTCTTGCAATCGAGCGCAATAGCCACAACATTCTAATTTTGTTGCATATTCAACAGTTTTCGCACTTAATGCTTCTAATATGATATCGATTTTTTCTGGTTTTTCGGGGTGATCAAATTGCATAATTTTACTGGGTCGAATAAGATGGCAGCCATAATGAACCGCAAGATTTAGATCATCTAAAGGTCTAACAACGAGTTTCTTAATTTTGTCTAACCACTTAGGTTGGCTAAATAACTCCACAAAATGGTATACTTTCGTTTTACCAGTATATTTATAATTAATTTTTGAAAGAATACCATTAATTTTTTTGAGATATTCCTCATCCTCCTCTAAGAGAACACTTACAGTTTTTAATGTTTCATAGCATCCAGAACAGATGGTCATAATATCTAAACCCATTTGTTCAGCAATTGCTAAATTTCTCGCACCCAGAGCGACCCATGTGTCAATATTAAGTGATTGCATAGCGACAGGTTCGGGACAACATCCAACCCCTTCCATTTCTTTTAATTTTACATCTAAAATATTTGCTACATCTCTAAATGCTTTTTCTAGGAAAGGAAGTTTCATTGGTATAGTACAACCTAAGAATAATGCATATTCCATTATTTTTCATCCTCCTCTTCTTTCGCGAGACCTCCAAGTCCCGTTTCTTCAATTATAAATTGTATCTCTTCCAATTTTGGTGGAACTATTTGGGGAAGTCCCATCCGATTTCTCCTTCTGTCAATATTGTCTTTCAGCCCACCAGTATAAGGTACAACAAAACCATTATGATATAATGTCACTACAGTTGTGGAATATTCTTTTGGAATCTTTCCTTCCTTTACCGCCATATTTCGAAGTAGAGCCAATATAAATGAATAATCAACATTCTTAGGGCATCGTTCAGTGCAGCGATGACAGAGAGAACAGGTCCAAATTGCGTTACTAGTGAGTACTTCTTCTTTTAAACCTAATAGACACGAAGCGACCACCCGATGAGGCTGTAAATCCACATATTCGGTCACTGTGCATCCTGAGCTGCATACTCCACATTGAATACATTTTAGGAGTGATTTTGCTCCTACTTTTTCGCTAATTTCATAGCGAAAATCGTGATCCAACTCACTTGCTTTCTTTTTTAACATTTGGGTCATGCTTTTGCTACCTCCTTAACTTTTTCTTTTTTTGGTTCGATTTTATCACCAGTTTTGGGCATTGGCCCTAATTTTTTCACAGTTTCAACGAATTCTGTGACAACTTGGGAAAATCTTTTTCCTTCACTCGCAGAAACCCATTCTAATCGAAATCTATCAGGATTAATGCCTACTTTTGCTAATAGCTCATGAACTTCATTATATCTTCGAAGCATGTCATAATTACCTTCCAAGTAGTGACAGTCGCCTATATGACAACCTCCAATAAGAACTCCATCGGCACCTTCCAGAAATGCTTGTAATATAAAGCTTTTCGGAATTCTTCCAGTACACATGACTCTAATTGGTCGAATATTAGTAGGATATTGAAATCTACTGACTCCACAAGTATCGGCTCCAGCATAACTACACCAGTTACATAAAAAAGCAACAATACGTGGCCGCTCATCGATGAATTCCCCTTTAACTGCTTCTTCAATCATTGGGTAAATTTGATTATCTGCAAAATGACTCATTGTTATTGCCCCAGCTGGACATGCTGCTGAACAATCACCACAACCTTTGCATAAAAGTGGATTTGATTTAGAGACTAGTATTTCATTATCAAAATTAACACCAATTGCTCCAAAATTGCACACTTCTTCACATTTTTGACATGCAATACATAAAGCGGGATCAACAACAGAAACAAGTGGTTCATTTTCAACTTCACATGAGATTAATGGAATTAACGCATGTGCGGCAGCAGCTCGTGCTTGTGAGATTGAGTCGGCTATCCCTTTAGGACCATGACAGGTTCCAGCTAAAAATATCCCATCTGTTGCAAAATCTACTGGTCTCAATTTTACATGTGCTTCTAAAAAGAAGCCATTCTGATCTCGTGCACATTTTATTTGTTCCCCTAATTTTTTTGTATCGTATGGAATGAGAGGTGTAGATAAAACAACTTTATCAGCTTCTATAGAAAGATCAACCTGAGTTAATATATCTTTCACATCCACAATAAGTTTACTATTTTTTACCTCTACTTCAGGATATTCATTGAATCGTATATAATTAACGTTTTCTCTTGCTTTCCAGTAATAAGGTTCTTCATCAGTACCTACTCTAATATCTCTATAGAGGACATAGATATTAGATTTCGGATAATTCTCCTTTACGTATAAGGCATGTCGGATAGATTCTGAACAACAAATTAATGAACAATAAGTGACTCCATTTCCACCTTCCGGTTGTCGTGAACCCACGCAATGGATAAAGACCAAGGTTTCTCCATCTTTTAGTTCATTATTTCTTAATTTGTCGGATAACTCAAGTTGGGTCATTACATTCTCATTTTCACCATAATGATACCATCCTTCTGGTTTGTATTCATATGCTCCAGTAGTAGTAATGATTACTCCTACATTGAGAGGGATGGTTTTTTGGTCTTTATGATTTATCACTTTAACATCGAAGTCTCCAATCGATCCCTTAATATCGGCAACTTCCGAATCTAAATATGTTGTAATGTTCTTCATTTCATTATATTCCTTAAGCATGTTTTCAAGATATTGTTTTGAGTCGATTCGGTCAAAATTAATTTTATATATTAAGTTGAGTTGTCCACCAAGTCTAGCTTCCTTTTCAACGACATGTACCTTAAATCCTTTACTAGCTATCTCCATGGCAGCACTTATTCCTGATACACCTCCGCCAACCACTAAAGCTTCAGGTACGACATCGCCCTTAATTTTAAACTCTGGTTTTTGAGCAGCGACACGAGCAACACCCATTCTAATTAAATCCTTAGCCTTGTCTGTTGCTTTAGGTTTATCATGCATGTGAACCCAAGAATCTAACTCGCGAATACTCACAAAATTAAATAAATATTCATTTAATCCTGCTTCTCGAATTGTTCTTTGAAATAAAGGTTCATGAGTTCGGGGAGTACAAGCTGCAACGACTACTCTATTCAAGTTTAACTCTTCTATTTTTTCTTTTATAATATCTTGAGTTAATTGGGAACAGCTATATTTATTTTCCATCGAATAAACAACATTAGGTAATGTTTTAGCATATTCTACTAATTCAGGAATCTCCATATAGCCTGCAATGTTGATTCCACATCGACATATAAATACTCCTATTCTAGGTTCGTCGGTAATTTTAATTTCCTTCAATGGAGGTAGCTCGATCTCCATCTCTTCAGGAGTTAATGGTACGGCATGGTTGGCTGCTAGACCTGCAGCTCCACCTGCTTTTGCAACAGAGTTTGCTATATCATCAGGCGATTGACATGAACCAGTTACATATATACCTTCACGAGTAGATTGTAAATCTTCAGTTGATGCTTCAGTTTTGAAGAAACCGAATTCATTTTGTTCAATTCCTATGATTTTAGCGAGAGCTCCTGCATCCTTTCTAGGGATCACAGCATTTGCAAGTACGACTAAATCGAATTCACTTGTTTCCACATCTCCTGTATCCAAATTAGCATGTTTGACGTAAAGATTATGATTTTCTGGGTTTTCTCTTATATCTCCTGGTATACCACGATAATAAATCAAATTATATTCATTTTTTGCCCGTTCAATAAACTCTTCTTGATTCTTTCCGATAACCCGAATGTCATTAAAAAATATGGTAACATTAGTATCCGGTGCATGTTCACGTGTTACTACTCCCTCTTTAGTTTGATACATACAGCAAAATTTCGAACAATATGCACATAAGTCCTCATTTCTCGAACCAACGCAACTTACGAATGCAATATTGTGAGCATGCTTTTTATCAGAAGGGCGTAATAACTCTCCTTCTGTAGGACCAGAAGCACTCAATAGTCTTTCGTATTGCATTGCCGTGATGACATTTGGATATTCTCCGTAGTGATATCTGTCTAGAACAGAAGGATCTAATTGATCGAATCCAGTAGCTACAATTATAGAAGCTACATTGTATTCAACAATTTCATCTTTATCATCCCAATTAATCGCTTCTGCCTCACATTCTTTTTCACATAATTGACAGGCACCTTTGGTCAAGTAAAGGCATTTTTCAGGGTCAATTACTGCTTTTCGTGGTACAGCTTGTGGAAACGGAATATAGATCGCAGTCCTATTTCCCATTCCCTCTTCAAATTCAGAGGGTATTTTTTTCATGGGGCATTTCTCTGAACATGACCCACATCCCGTACAAGCGTCCCAATTTACGTATTTAGCTTTCTTTTTCACCTTGACATTGAAATCTCCAGCAGAACCATCCACACTTTCCACTTCAGAGTAAGCAAGAAGTTCAATATTCGGATGCCTTGAGGATTCAACCATTTTTGGCGCTAAAATGCAAATGCTACAATCTAATGTTGGAAATGTCTTATCAAGTTGCGCCATTCTCCCTCCTACCGATGAGGTTTTTTCCACGAGTATCACATGATATCCTTGCTCTGCTAACGTTAACGATGCTTCTATACCTGAAATTCCCCCACCAATTACCATTATATTACTATTTGCCATTTTTAATCCGTTTTTAATTATTTCATTTGGTTTTTTTAATATATTTCGTTGTTTTTTTAAAATATATAGTCCTTTTTGAAAATAATTGTTAATTTAAAAAACTTAAAAACTTATTATTACCTAATTGTGATAAGGTACTATATAAAGATTATCGCAAAAGTCTTTTTTCAGTCATTTAATATCGAATATTCAAAGATTATTATCATAATTCAATAAAGATACTATTGTTTCTTATCGATATTTATAATTTTTTTGATTGAAAAAGTCATATTTGTTCATTAAGAGGCTCTTCTCTTAATTTTTTCATGACAAAAAAATGATAAAGTATGATCTCACAAAAAAATCTTTTTTATAACACGAAAAGAGAGATGAATTATGAAATTTAAAAATCTTGACTATTATTATTATTTTAGAATAATATTATCTAAATATTAAAGCATTATAAAAACCGCTAAAGTTAATAAAAACATAATAATCGCCTTAAGTAATTACTTTCACGACGAAATATGAAGATTGTAGTATCTGGTCCATTGCAGTGTGGGAAATCAAGTTTTATAAAATATTTTGATGATAAAGCTTTAAATGTCGAAGCCAAGGCTCGAGACAATCGATACTATACTGTTGGGATGGATTTGGGTAGTGTCAAACTCAATGGATTTGATATTTTTCTTTTTGGAACCCCAGGGCTTCTTAGATTTAATGTCATGCGTGATGTAGTAGTAAGAGGGACCGATGGGATTGTGTTTATCTTTGATGCTGCGAACCCAGAAAAAGATGAAGATGCAATTATCATACTGAATGCATTAAGAAAGGCGGTTCCACCTGAAACACCTATCGTATATTTAGCAAATAAACAGGATATTGGTGGTGCTCGACACCCAGAAGTGGTTCGATCTCAAAATTATCTCGCAGAAGATTCGGTTATTTTCCCATGTAGCACGAGAACAGGGGATAATTTAGAAGAGGCATTAAAGTATATTGTTAATCAAATTTATGATAATTATTCTTCCTTGATTGAGGTATTAAAGGCTTATGAAGATGATATCGAGGGGTTATCGGAAAAGCTCAATAAAGATCCAATTGAAATGAGAGATTTTCTCAATAATCTTGAAATTAAAAGATTTATTGAAATAGATCGCCTCAAAAAAAGTTATAAAGTAAAAGAAGGAATGAAACTATTAATATAGGAGCTTCGTTATTAAAAATCAGTTGGTAAAATGTTAATCTTATTGTGATGCTTTTGTAAGGTTAAAAGTTCATTTCTTTGCTTGTTTAAAATATCCCAGAAAAACGGAGGGATCCATCTCTCTTCCTTATACATATTTTCCACTCGATTTAGTTTCTGGACTAAATTTTCAGTCCGTATTGAAAATTGTTCTAAATAATCAGCTTCAGAGTAGTGTTTATTAAGGTATATTTTAAAAAGTTCTTTAAGATCTGAGTATATTGGAATATAACCAATAGGTGTTTTAATAGCATCAACGTCGTCATGAACACGTAATTCTGCCCACATTACCCAAACTAGTTTATCAAGAATTCCATTATGATATTTTCCTTCTTTATTCTTAAGAAAATAGTTAGTAGCAAATACTTTCGGAGGAGATATCAATGATGCTCCAAATTTTTCATGATTCTTTAAATATGTTCCTAATGGAACGACTAAAAAATCTAAATTAGCCATTGGTTGCATTTTTCTCACACCCTCTTTGCCGATTGTGGCTGAGGTCGTTTCTGATTCGATTGAGGCGCCAGAAAAGACTCCTTCTTTCCAATCAATACTCTCTAAAATAGGAGGCATAGTATCTGAGTCTCTTCCCCCATAGAAAATAATGTTAATCGCAACTCCATTTGGATCATTTAACATCTTATCTGCATTGGATAATTCATTAATTTTCATAGTATAACGAGCATTTGGATGTGCTAAAGGAATTTCAATTCCATTCTTATCTCTTATACCCTCATGCCATTTACCAGAAAAGTTAAAACCATCATCTGGATGCTCTCTCCCATCACCTAGCCAATATGGAACTTCATCATTGACTAGGACATTTGAGAAAATCACCTCTCTTGGAGATGTGAGGGCTTTAAAAATCTCCGGATCATCCTTTATATTAACATCCTTTATAATGCCAAAAATCCCACGCTCAATGTTAACACCATGACAAAATTTGTCATCCCATATCCTAAGATATGCAATATCATCTCCAACAATAGTTTGTCCAGGAAGCATAGCAGTGGAGGTTTTTCCACATGCACTTGGAAATGCACCTGCAGCATAGGTAGTTCTATTTTTCTCTTTTGGATGAAGTCCCATAATAAAATAGTGTTCTGTTAGCCAATCCTCATTATTCGCTTTAAAAATTCCCAATCTTAATGCTAATTTTTTTAAACCTAGTGAATTTCCCGCATAGGTATTATAACATGACAGAACTCTTCCCTCTTCTAAATCAATATAAATCCGTCGTTTTGTCAAATCCTTAGTCACGGGAATATTATCTTTAAGTGGTCCTGTAGAATGGATGAAGTAGAAAAAATTGTTAGATCCATTCAAGGTTTTAAATTCTTCATAACCTTCTCGGTAGAGTAGATCTTCAGAATGAGCAACATAAAAAGAATCTGTTAATTGGAGAGCGAGTATTGAAAACTTGGAACGTTTAGGGCCTAAACAAAAAAATCTTACTAAACATTCATGTCCCTTCATACAGCCATCCATAATTTCTAGGATTTCATCTAATCCCTCTTTTCTATTCATTGTATTAATCCATGGATAAGTATTTTTGTCTTCGATAGGTAAGAGTACCTGAGTGTGTTCTTTATCTCTAGCCTGATCATGATCTGACATCGTTTCAAATCCATCATAATGTATTGTGTGACCTTCTAAATTTAGTTTAGATTCCTCTCCAACCTGAATTGTTTTTTGCCTTACATAGTCAATATCTTCTTTTGAATCTGAAATAACTGTTATTTTATTAGGCTTGCATAAGTCAATAAAATTGCTAATAATAGTCATTACATAATTATTGTCCAATTCGATAAGCTTTTCAAGATCTAATTTAGTTATTAAGCCTTTTTGCAGATAAATTTTAAACTTATTTGGTATACCCATGGTAATTCAATAATTCTAAGCAATTTCTTCAATAAGATATGAGAAACAAAGAAGGATAATTAAAAAGGTTTTTACACTTATGTGGTACGCCTTACCCATTTTACCATTTTGATTTAATTCAGCCAAATTCTTTTTAAAATAAAGCCTAAAAATCAAAAAAAGTATAAAAAGAGAAAAATAAAAAAGAAATAATTAATCTATTCCCGGTTTAGATGATTTTGCACTTATTATTCTGTCGACTCTCAAAATAAGGTTGGCTAGTTCTGTTCCTGATTTAATTACGTGATTGATTAATGCTGCGGGTTCCACAATTCCTTTAGTATAATTATTACCTATGGAAGTATTAATTGTGTCAATACCAATCCACTTATCCGCATCAGATTTATGTGCTGCTCGTAGTTCGGTTATCTTTTCAATTTCATCTAATCCCGCATTGTTAATTAATGTTTTAGGAATCTCCTCAAGAGCTACAGCAAAAGCAGATACCGCTAGTTGTTCTTTTCCGCTAATTTGATTCGAATATTCTTTTAATCTCTTTGCAAGTTCAAGATAGACTGCACCTCCTCCAGCAACAACTGATTTGGTATCCATAGCTTTGGAGATTACCGAAAGAACATCATGTAGAGTAATTTCTGCTGTACTAAGTATCTTGTCTAAACCTCCCTTTAATACAATTGTAACTGATTTTGGATTCTTACAGCCCAGAAACTGAGTATATTCATCTTTATCTAATTTTTCAAATTTAACCAATTGAGCATGTCCTAGATCTTGTTGACTAAGATTTTTTATGTCATCTACTCTATTGGCTCCAACTGCTTTTATAACTGATTTAATATCTTCGTCACCGAGATTTTTAATTGCTGCGATTCCTTCCCGTGCTAAATAAGCTCCAAATTTGTCCGAAATATCTTGGCTATTAACCACCATATTTACTCCCAGGTCTTTAAAAATTTTTAGACTATCTAAGAGCATTTTATCTTCTTGATCTAAAAATTTCTGAATATCTGCAGGACTTTGTATTCTAATCTGAGCATCGAATTCTGTTTTTACGACATCTAGTTTTTTCCTTATTACTGCTATTTTGGCGTCTTTTATTTTATCAGGCATAGAACTGCTAACTTTCTCCTTTTGAACATAGACGCCATTAATTAATTCAGAATCGTGTAATGACTTACCAGGAGCTTTGACAATTTTAACATTCCCAACTTTGGTAAAGGTTTTTCCATCTTTATCAGAAATATTTTTAATCGCTTTTAATGCCAAATCAGCAAAAAAATCTTTCATTCCTACAACATCTTTCGAATTCATAGCGGTTTTTGCTATATTTTTTAGAACCTCATCATCTTCTTCTGAAATCTGCTCTGCGATGTCTTTAAGAATTGCCAATGCTTTATCATTTGCTAGTTTGTATCCATGAGTTATAGGTTTAGGATGGATATCTTGTTCAATTAATTCTAGAGCATTCGATAATAAGGCAGCTGAAAAAATAACGGCACTGGTGGTACCATCACCAATTTCATCATCAATAGCTTTTGCGATATTAACCATCATATTAGCCGCTACATTCTCAATATCAAGATTTTTAAGAATTTCGGCACCATCATTGGTAATCGTGATGTCTCCTAAAGAGTCAACCAGCATTTTATTCATACCTTTTGGTCCTAATGTTGACCTCACAGTTTCTGTAATCGCCATGATTGCATTTATATTTTGCATTCGAGCTTCTTTTTCTTTTGTTTCTTCCGTTCCTTCTTTTAATATCAATATAGGGACTGACATTGTTTATTCACTTAATGATTTTCAATTGAGTTTTGTATTGAAAATTAATATTTTTGATAAAAAATAAATTTTATGATTTAGAGATCATTATATT
>JAEOSU010000084.1 GCA_016840165.1 Promethearchaeota archaeon | reverse complement strand
CATCTGCTATCGTAAATCCTGCAATAACGAACATTATTCATACTGAAATACTAAAAACACATGGGTGCCCAAAGCCACCCGATTGAAAAAAAGATTGATCCAAAATATCAATCAGGATTTTAATCTTTCAAGCAATATGGGAGAGTTAAGGGTTTTTAAGGTTATCGTTCAGAACATCCTCCGTTTAAACGCTGAAGAATGGAAAATTGCTTATCGAACCATGTGATTGATTTAATCCATCCAGATTGATAGGTGCAATATAGTTGCTCTTAAATTGCAATAGGGAAAATGTGAAAGCAAGGGCATTTTTTGGGCATTCCCCCACTTCATCGCGAGATGTATGTATATACCTTAGTATATACTTTTCTTAACCTAACCAACGATATATGCACTTATGGATTTTATTAGAGTTTTAGCTGATAAGATCGTCTAAATGTTTGACCAGTTCATCATAAAGGAGTTTTTTCTTCTCTATGCTTAAAGAGAAGAGTTTTTTGACAATCATTTTATTAGAGATAGTAAAAATATAGTTCAACTTAATGATACTCTCCTTGATTGCTCCTTCATCTTTTGATAACGATATTCCTTCCATTCTTAGATTACTAGTAATTCCTGCTACTACAAAATTTCCATATTCTTCAAATAGCACGACTGATGGGCGTTTTTTGATTTCGAAGGTATCTGTAAACTGAATCTGAGCTAAAATTACATCTCCAGATTTATACATTTTCCCAAACCTCATCCTCTTTATTGTCCCACAACTCTTGCATTTTTTCTTGTTGGATTTTGTGAAGAAACTCATCATACTGGTTCTTGATCGATATATTTTTATAAAAATTAATTAATTCTGAAATAAGCTCATTATAAGTCTGACGAGGATGATTCTTTAATTCCTTCAAAGCCTCTAAGATTTCTTTGTCTATTTGAATTGAAGTCTTCATTATAGTTCACTCATAGTTACTTATAACATATTATATAAATATTATGGTTAAATTCTTCTTAATTACAATATACGGAGGTTTTTGTGTAATACCAACGATATCTTCCTAAAAAAAATTTTTATGGGAATATTCTAAGAATAAAAAAAATAAAAGATTTTTAAATCTAAGGTCTAAATAACTATCAGATCAATTTTGTATTATGGATGAACTAATATGACAATCTCTATCCCTGATGAGAGTTCGGCTATTGTAAAAGAAACGTTACAGAAAGAAGTGAATCGCTTAAAAGAGAAAATTGTATCACTAAATCAACATTTATTAACCTTTGAAAAAAAATTCCATTTCTCTTCTGAAGATTTTCAAAAAAAGTGGAACAATGGTGAACTAGGAGACGATCAAATCTTTTTTGAATGGTTTGCTGATTTAGAGACTCGCGATAGAATCAAGAAGCGTTTAATACTGTTGGAGAAAGTCAAGCTTGATAATTGAATATCTAAACAAGCTTGAAGACCATTTGAAAGGTTTAGATATATTTGCGGATTACTCTTTTTCTTATAAAATCGATCAGGATGCAGGTACACTAAAGATATGGATTAATGCGACTTTTCAAGGAGATTCCAGATTCGATGGGTTTGAATTTGTTGTGTTTACGAAGGATTCTCTCCAAAAGGATAAATATCGTTATAATTTTATTTTGAATGATCTTATTGTACGATGGGACAATGCTCCTCATCATTTCGAGATAAAAACCTTTCCTCATCATCTACATATCGATTCAAGGGTGGTAGAATCCCAAGAACCTACTTTAGATTATGTTTTGAGATATATTAAGAAATTTCTTTGAAAAAATACATTTTTTCATCGAACATACGGAGGTTCGTGTGTACTACCAACGTGTAATGCTTGAAAATTCTTAAAAGCCTATGAATATCTCTTTTTCAATTCTGGTAACATTTCTTCTGCAAAATATTCAAACTTAGGTATTTCCTCTTCCTTGAAGGGGTATGCAATAAAGATTTCAGTTATTCCGATTTCGGACAATCTTTCAATTGCATCTTCTAATATTTCCAGATTCTCATAAATTTTCATTTTTCCGATATTGTGCATCGCGTCTGTTTCATAGATTCCTAAGGTTCTTTTGAGTGTTTTTGGATCTCTACCTATTTCAGCACAATATTTATCAAGTAGACTGTTTCGTTCTTGAATTCTTTCTATAGATTCTTCTAACGATTCAAT
>JAEOSU010000010.1 GCA_016840165.1 Promethearchaeota archaeon | reverse complement strand
GCAAAATAGTACTCTGCATAATCATGTTCGAGGTTATAAAACTCATTGGCAAGCCGCATGGACATGGCATTTATGGCATTTTTAGTAAGAGCTAATATTTCAAGCGATTTCCTTGAGAGCTCTTTTGCATAGCTATTGACCGCGTTTGGCAAATCTTCGGGAGGATCGACTATCTGATTAATTACGCCCCAAGAATTGAATTCTTCTAAGCTTACTCGCCTTCCAGTAAAGAGCATATCTTTAGCTCTAGCGTTCCCTAGAAGTTTTACAGCTCCAACCGTGGGGCCGGTTGCAGGAAAAATACCCGGACCAATGATCAACTCGGGTAGTTGAAAAAAGATATCTTTTTTATTTGCCACGATCCTCACGTCTGCGAGCAGTGTCATGATGGTACCTGTGCCGACTGCGGGACCTTGGATTTGCATGATCACGGGCTTCTTGAGGAAATGAATCTTTTTAGAAATGCGTGCCCCATCATTGAGTAATATATCGATATTTTTTTGGTCGACGGATTCAAACATAGCTAAGTCCCATCCCGCGCAAAACACGTCATCGCCCGTACTTCGAATCACCAAGCATCTGATTTTAGGATCCGCATCCACCTCATCCAGAAACTCTAAGAACTTATAAATCATAGGTACTTCAATCGCATTTTTCTTTTTCGGGTTGTTGATGGTAATATAAGCCACTTTTCCCTTCCTTTCCAGCAGTAATTTATCTTCTTGTTCACTCATTTTCAATATCACTTAAATTTAGTTTTTATATCTTTCACATTTAAATGTATTATTCAACCTAATCAAATTCATAATGTTATATCAAAATAGCTTATTGTTTAATAAATAGTTTTTACAAAAAGTTTCTCTCAACTTAGACAAAAAAGAGGAAGTGGATGGGTTTAAGTTTAGAATTATTTCAATTAAATCACCGATGAATGATCCTTCCTCGAAATTATGGTAAATATTTTGCCTTAATTCAACATAAATAGTACATATATATAGAAATAGATAAAATTATACTTTTATGTATAGGTTATTGAGGCAATCCTTAGAAAGTAATAAGTTTAAATGCACTTAATACGAGATTTAATTATGAATAATCATTTTAAAAACAAATCTTACATAATAATTCTCTTTCTCATCGCTTCTGGACTCTTTGCCAATGTCTTTTGGACACCACCATCCGAAATAACGTCAAATAATATCGATAATAAGAGAAGCTTAAAGACTTCTCAACATGAGATAAGTTTTATTATTATTAATAACGATAATTGGACCGGATTTGCTGGAGAACCATGGTTTCATCTTGGAGATGGTACCGAGAACGATCCTCATCGAATTGAGAATCTTACTGTCAATCCAAATTTTATGAGATCAGCTATTTATATTTTCAATTCCGATGAGCATTTCATAATTCAAAACTGTACGATACTTAACGCAGTATTTAATTTTGAATGGTTTTCGGGGATTGAATTAGGTTATGCAGAGAATGGCATTATTCGAAATAACACGATCTACAACTCTTATAGGGGAATATGGTGTAGTTATAGTCAAAATCTCAATATCACTAATAACAAGGTGTTTAATTGCACTGAGAATGGAATTAGGATTGATTATTCCCTTGATTTAGAGATATCAGACAATGAGATTTACGAAACCGATGTGTATGGTTTATATATTAGGTTTGATTGCTCGAATATACATATTATAGGAAATACGATCTATAACAATACTGGGGGAGGGTATGGTGCAGCTATTATGTTTACAGGAGGCTCTACTTATGTAAATTATGATAACTATGTATATAATAATACATTAAGAGGCAACGTCTACGGGATTTTGATTTCATCCTATACTAATCGTACAGAAGTGATGTATAATGAGATCTTCAATAGTATATTGACGGGAATGGAAATTCGAAACAACTGCTACGATAATTATGTATTTTTAAATAACTTATCAAATACACATAACGCACTGGATGATTCCTCAAATAACTATTGGGATAATGGAACAATCGGTAATTTTTGGCATGATTATATATCCTCTCAAGGAGGATATGATTTAGATGATAATGGAATAGGGGATATACCTTACAAAATCTATAATGATTGGGCTCAAACAACGAATACTGTTAATGATACCTTTCCAATTTGCGATGATGGGGATGATATACCACCCACCATAAGTATAGTGAGTCCTGGGAATGATACATTTTATAGTTCCTCTCCATCTATAACAGTATCCATTTATGATAATGGGGAGATTGATTCTCAATGGTACAAGATGCTCAATACCAGCGAAACGGATACATTCAGTGGCACAGATTTTCAAATTGATCCTACCATATGGACTAATCAACCGGAGGGTGTTATAATCATACGAGTATTTGTTAATGATACTGCTGGTAATAGCAATTCCTCTGATCTCCAAATTATAAAAGATTCAATTGTCCCTTCGATTGACATTATTAATCCCTTAGATGGAACGCTTTTTTCAGAAGCCCCCGAAATAGAAGTATCTATTTTCGATATTCATATCAATGAGACTTGGTATACTGTAATCGGTTCAGGTCAGAATTATCCATTTTCAACTAGTAGTTTTGAAATGAATTCGACTCTTTGGTCGGCCCAAGATGAAGATGCAGTTATAATTCGAATCTATGCTAATGATACTGCCGGAAATCTCGAATATGCAGATTTAACAATTGTAAAAGACAGTTTAAATCCCATTTTAACTATAAATTCACCTTTGGGTGGAATGCAATTCGGAATTACTCCTCCAACTATCAACATTACGATCACGGAATTACATCTGGATAAATTCTGGTTTCGTATTAACGATTCAAGCACCTTGTATTTCGTCACGGTCAGTAATGGTGAGAATGTATTTGCTATGGAAAGTTCTATATGGGATATAATACCTGAAGGACATGTCAAAATTAATTTCTTTGCTAATGATACTTTAGGTAAAATAGGAACGATAAGTATAACCATCATAAAGGAAATACCGGATAATCCTCAAGAGCCACCTTCTATACCAGGTTATGGTATCTTTCTATTATTAATTAGTTCACTTTGCAGTTTGAGTATTGCTAACAGAATTAATGGTAGAAAAAAATAATTACTAATTAACCCTTTTTTTTCTTTAATATTAATGAAATCTTAGTTATATTAATTTTAGAGCCTAAAAATTAAAAAAATTAACTCACAATTTCAGGTTTGATGATTTCTGCTGATATTTGCTCAGGGGTAATCCTCTTTCTATTGTCATAGCCAAATTTAAGGACTTTAAACCCTATTATGAAAGGGAAAATACTTATGAGGCTCAGAACTAACGCGTATGGCAGATTTCCGTTCAATGAAAGCAACAACCCTCCCGCTATAGGTCCGATAATTTGTGCGAGATTGTCGATTCCCGTGCTAATTCCCATGATTTTACCTTGGTTTCGACTGTCCACAGAGCGACTTATAAAGCCTGTTATTATTCCTTGGGACATCGATCCCGCAAAGCTAATGAATAATAAAAGAATCATTAATTGCCAGACTTGACTGACAAAAGCTAGGAGGAAATATGGAAGGATATACATACCTAATCCTAAAAGAGCTGTCATTGGATCTCCAATCTTTTCCCTTAATCGGTTGAACACTAGGAGTCGGAAAATAATCTGATATACTCCTAAAAGTGTTAATAGAATACCAACCACAAATGGTTCTAGTCCAAGCCGGATTCCGGCAAAAAGACTGAAGGTCGTTTGTAAAATGCCCCCTGTAATGGCAATGAAACTATATTGTATGATAAGAATTATAGTTTTATTATTTTTCCAAATAGATGATGATTCTTTGACAATTTCAGGAATAATAGGCATCTTTTCACGTATTATTGAAATCTTTAACTTGTTTGGCAAACTTTCTTTTAAATATATTGCGGTATAAACAAAGGAAAATCCAGTTAATATCGTGGCAATGATACCGGGTCCAATAAAACCAAATGAAGATAATAATCCTCCGATAGCAGGTCCTATTAAGAATGCTAAACCAAAAGTAATCCCAATATTGGTCATTTGTTTCGGCCGATCCTCGGGAGATACAACATCACCAATCATTGCTCTTGCTATAGGGAATTGACCGCTAAAAATTCCATCAATAATTCTTGAAATTAACAAGACGATAATATTATTAGAAAGTATTAATATAATAAAGCCTATAAGAGTACCTCCTAAGGAAATTAACATCATAGGTTTTCGACCATATTTATCACTAAGTTTACTAAGGATCGGTCCAAATATGAATCCAAAAATAGCGTTTGAACTTAATAAAAATCCGATTAATGCTGGCGAGGCATTGAATTCAGCGATAAAAAACGGTAGAAAGGGAAGAATAATACTAAATCCTAAAATATCAACAAAAACTGAAATCCAAAGAGGATTTAGTTGCGAATATTTATTTTTGTTTTCCATAGAAGAAAATCAATAGTATAAGAAATAAGACTTAGGATTATATTCTATTCAGTTTCGTTGTATATCAGAAGAGAAAAATAGGTCATAACCTTCTTTAAATTTTAATTTATAATTCCAATTGTTTTATTTGTGATATCAACAGAATCTTCTTAATTAAGCCCAAGCTAGACTTTTTTAGGAAATGATCCCAATTTTATAATGGTTTTATCCCCCTTAGCCCAGTTTTTCAGATTGGCTAATCTTTCACCATTATCCCCATGTTCTGGATGATCAAATGCTTGTTGAAGCTCCACACAAGGCAGATCTGAGCAAAATCCACAATGAAGAAATCCTTTCTCAATACAGCACGTTGCTACCTTACATTCTCCCCAGAAAGGGTTTCCTTTACATATTTGGCATCCCGGACAATTCATTTTCTCTTTCCATTCGCATATCCCACAATATGCTCCGCACATTCCTATGAGTTCTTTATCCATGAGTCAATAGCCCTTTTTTCAGTTATTATTGGGTAGTATTTACTAATAATATTATATTATTGTTTTTTTATAAATTAAAAGAGTTAACTGGATAAATAATAATATTTTCCTAGAAATATAAATTAAAAACTTAATAATTAATGGGAACTATTGATATTGAATTCAAATAATAATATTAAAAGAGGTGTCTTAAACTGAAAGTTCTAATCGTATATTATACAAAATATGGAAATACGGAAAGAGTAGCCAAATTAATAGCAGAAGGAATCAGTTCTGTTGAGGGAAATGAAGCAATCGTCAAGAATGTAAAAGATGTGAACCTTAAAGAAGACGCGTCCTATGACTTAATTTTAATAGGCTCTCCAAATCATTTTGGAAAACACGTAGGTTCGGTAAAGAAATTTATTAATAAGCTTCCAAACTCTCAAATAAAAGCAAATAAGTATGCGGTATTTGATACTTATATCTTGGCTGATTTTGAAAAAGCTGTGAAAAAGATGGAGGAACAGATTAATGAAGTGATGCCAGATTTAGCAAAAGCATCTTCAGGATTATCTATAAAAGTTGAGGGTAAAGGAACTTCAAAAGGGCCTATAGCAAGTGAGGATCTTCCAAAGTGTAAAGAATTTGGAATCGAATTAGCACAATGATATAACCTTATAACTATAAGAAACTATAAGGAAGTGTAAACTATAAGGATAAAATAATAAAAAAGAAAAAGGAATTAGATTTTCTTTTTAAGTTTATACTTGACTGATCTTAACAGAAAAACCATGCTAAAAGCGGCAATAATGAGAAATAAAAATCCAAATGGAATTGCTGGTGGTGTTTCAGGTACGATATCAACCCCATCGTCCCAGATTGGGAAATTGTCGACTCCCGCGCCTGTACCTGGAAGAGAATGAGTTGAGTCACCTATTCCATCATCATTAGCGTCAGCTCCACTATAATCGCTCCAATAATTACCAATTGCACCATCATCCCATATAGTACCAGTGCCATTGTCATATGCGTTCAGCGCAGATGGATTATCGAATATATTCAGTGAAAAATGATTATTAAGGCTCTCTCTAGTATTGGCTGCTACGAGTGCCCCATAAACCGTGTTGTTAAGGATGGTGTTATTGATTATTTTGTTATAATGGGAACTATCTTCAATCCGTATCCCTTTATCATTATACATAAGAAGGTTCTCAGTTATATTATTGCTTTCACTATCCTTAATTCGAATTCCATCTCCATGACTTGCTGCTCCTGTATTCTCTTGAAAAATATTACCGCTAATCGAGTTGTTATTGCTGCCAGCGTTAAGGAATAGACCGTAATATAAGCTTACACTTTGTTCATTACCTATAATCTGGTTGTTCTTACTTTGATATAAGACAATCCCTTGTCCAGTATTATCATCAATGCTATTACCCTTGATCGTGATATTTTCTGAATGGGATAAATAAATACCCAAATAGTTGTCTATTATCTCACAATTTAAGATAGTTCCGTTGTGAACGCTGTCCAATACTATCCCAGCTTCACCTCCAGTGGCTTGAGCATTCATAGTAAGACAATTATGTATGATAAAATACTTAGTATAGGAGTTTTCTATTCGAATACAGGATCCTATTGATTGAGCATCTACCACGATACTTCCAATGCTATACGGATTACTATAGCTTCCATCACCAGAGCACCATGCGAATTGAGAAACTTGATCCCAAGTAAAATTCCCGCTTCCAAGCTCATCGATAATAAAAGGGTCAATCATATAATTACACACATTCCACTCTTCTTTCATATTTAAGCTAAATGTAGTATTGATGCATCCATAGGCATTACTCTGAATTCTATTGCCAACAATGTTTACGTCATCGCTAAAATAGAGGTTTACCCCATAATCGAGGTTATTTTCAATAGTGTTTCCGAATATTGTATTATTATCACATGAATTTATGTAGATGCCGCTTTTTCGGTTACCATCCACATGATTATGTATTACGGTATTATTAATGCTGTCGACATAGCTAGGATTTCCGCTTTCTGAAATGTAGATTCCATGATATCCACCAGCGAAATAACCATTATGGATTACTTCATTTTCTGAGATGATGTTATCGTCACTATCCCAAAGATAAATACCATAATAGTCGCTATCCTGTATATAGTTATTAATAACCATATTGTCATTACTGTATGAAAGAGAGATTCCGTATCCATTATTATAAATATGATTATTTTCAATCACCATATAATTTCCAACAGAAACATAAATCGCTCGGCCATTATTATTTGTTATGTTATTATTAATGATTTTTCCGTTACTAACAAATTCCATCAATATAGCAGCTTGAGGGGATAATTCAGAATTCATTAATGTACAATTTTGGATTTTGAAATTATCATTCGTATTCTCTATATGGATGCAGCTTCCAGAATCTTGAGCGTCAATGGTCACATTCGCAATAACATAAGGGCTTGTTGGTGTTCCTAAACCTGAGCACCACTCATATGTACTTGCTGTAAGAGACCAATTATTATCGATGTGAATTGGAGATGCTACAATCCAAAAACCTGAATCTTTAAGACCGTCAATTTCGCTATTTTCTGATAATAGATTATTGCCTATGGTAATCCATGAGTAAATGAAGAAGGATGGAGTCAATAGAATTGCTGTGGTTAAGACCAGTATTATAATTGATTTATTCTTTATTAGTTTTAATCTCATGATTAATTTTTTATAGATTTATTGTTCTTAACATATATTATTAAGCACCAATTTAATAGTTCGGGATAATTTTATACAATAAAGTAGCAAATCTGGATAATTTATGACATTTTAGGCAAAACAAAGTTCACTTTTGAGAGTTTTTGCTAAATCATATAATAATTTTTCAAGATGAATTGGCTCGATTTTTAAAAGCCAAAATAAAAAAGCAATATATTGAATTAAAAAAAATTTATATTGCTATAAAGCGTAATGGATATTATTAATCGGATCCAAATGGCTATTATGGAAAGTAATACTCAAAGAGCAAAACTAACCTGTCCTATATGCAATCAGCAATTTATTCCCGAGTCATTTCACATCGAAAAAGTAATCATGGATACAAAGGAAGGTCTATTGGGTATTAGGATAGTGTCAGAAAAGAATGCTTTGGATCAAACCGAAATTAAACCCATGAATATAGTAAGGAAGGTATGGGTCACATTTTGTCCGGACTGTGGTTATTCCTTGCGATTTATTGCAGAAATTGCGAAAAAAGAATTAGTTGAAAAAGAGGGGAAAACACTTTCCTCATTTGATGAACTTGGGACACACTATTTCTACAATCTCTATAATTTTCCGAAGCCATATATGGATTATACTGACTATTTTGATGAAACAATTGAAGATATTGTTTCTGATATTAAAGATTCATTAAAAAATATCCATTTAGAGAAATTAGGCTCCTTATCACGAGAATTTTATATTGAAAAAGTTGATCCGTTCAAATCATTAATACGTTTTTATGCAAATCTAAAAGAGTATTGTGTTTCTAATATTGACCAAAGTTCTAAGAAGATGGATTTGGATGAAAAAAACAAGGAATTACACATTCCTAAACAACTCGAAGAGATTTTGCGAGAAATTCGCGATTTACGCGATAGAGTTGTTCATGAAAGTTATGATTTGAACGAAGATGATATAGCATTAGTAAAAGACGCGTTCCAAACCTTCGTTTATTATTTAGTCTCCACTGAATTAACCAAATTAAAGTTAAAAAACCGCATTCAAAATATTGAAAATGGTATTATTGTTAAGGAAAATGTGTTTTGGGCAATAAGAAGATTTCTGAATGATGAAGTAGGGAGTATATTGGCGATTCCAGATTATTCTAATATCATTCTAAAGCCACTTTTAGAACAATTGAAATTTCCAAAAAGTATATGATAAATCAATTTAATTTTATTATTGATTCGCAATCAATATAAAAAGAAAAAAGGGTTGAATTAAGGTTTAATGAATATTTAGTCGTTTTTTATTGATTAGTACGATTCCAACGACGCTGATTACTGCTATTAAGATAAAGGTCATCCCGAAAGGAATTGCTCCGTTTGGGGTCGTTGGGAGTTCGTTGTAGAAAAGATATACTCCCCAATCTATGGAACCTGCGACAACATAGG
>JAEOSU010000083.1 GCA_016840165.1 Promethearchaeota archaeon | reverse complement strand
GGATTGAGCCATACGACATTATTCTTGAAATGATTCGCAATTTCTTTAAGATAATAGATGCCTGGCATTTCATTGCGATGATAATAATAGATAGAGCCATATCTCTCCGTCAATTCCCAGCTAGCCATAGCAGCATCACCCACCATTACAACTTTATACTTGCTATCATACTTCTTCAAGAATTCATCAAAATCAGTGGACTCCTCCGGAACACGCTGAGCATTGTGAAAAAGCGATTCATAGATCATATTGTGATAATAATAATAGACGAACTTACGCCAATGCGACATCTGATTGGCCGCAGAGAATAAAAGATTGACTAAATGCGCATATGGTGTCATAGAGCCTCCAACATCCATGAGTAAGATTAGTTTGACGTTATTTTTACGCCGTTTCTCGAATATGATTTCGATATCACCGCCATTTTTCGCAGTTTTATCGATGGTTTTATCCATGTTGAGCTCGTCTTGTTTTCCAATCTCTTCCAGTTTGCGAAGTCGCTTAAGAGCTACCTTGATTTGGCGCGTATCGAGAACAATATCCTTTCGATAATCGGCAAAAATACGCTTTTGGGCAATTTGGATAGCCATTCGCATCCCTGACGATCCTCCAACACGCATTCCCATCGGGTTCTGCCCAGAATGACCAAATTGCGAGAAGCCTTGGGTTCCGATCCACTGGCTACCAAAATTATGTTCTTCATCCTGTTTTCTGAGGAGTTCCTCGAAATGTTCTTGAAGTGCCTCTAAATCATAGTTTTGGGCTACAAACTCTTGAAACTTGTCAGGTAAGTCTGAAGGTGTTAAATCTTTCGAAAGCCAGTCCCAGATTTCCTGTTTAATTTCTTCAGGGAATTTGAGAGCGGCATTTTTAAAAAAGTTGGCAAATGCTATATCGTAGATATCGAAGTGATGCTCATTTTTGCAAAGGATGGAGCGGGAGATATAATAAAACTGGACGAAGTTATGAATAAGTCCCTGATCGAGCGCTTGGAGTAGGGTCATATATTCGGTAATGGAAACCGGCAAGCGTTCTTTCAGATAATAGAAATATTCGATAAACATTTAGGGAAATTCAGATTTTTTTTATTTTACAATCTAATTTAAATATTTCAGTTAATTCTTATGTCGGGAATTTGATTTTTTCGAGTGCCATTTCGATATCTTTCTCTTTTTTGACCAACGTTCCAAGGAATGGGATACCTTTTCGCAATTCATCCATCGAGATACCACTTTTGAGTAAAACTCCGATCCAGTCAAGAAGTTCTGAGGTTGAGGGCAATTTTCTCATTTTTGTGATAGCTCGGAGAGCATAAAAGTGTTTTAAACATTGGTCTAATAAATTTTGCTTTAAGTTAGGGTAATGTAAATTGCAAATATCTGCCATGAACTCTTTTGAGGGAAATTCAATGTAATGAAACACGCATCTGCGTAAAAATGCATCGGGTAATTCTTTTTCATTATTCGAGGTGATTATAACTATCGGCCTGGTTTTTGCCTTCATAAATTCTTTGGTTTCTTTAATATAAAACTCCATGACATCTAATTCCTGAAGAAGATCATTTGGAAATTCGATGTCGGCCTTATCTATCTCATCAATTAGCAGCACCACTTGCTCTTCAGAGTCGAACGCCTCCCCTAGCGGTCCTAAGGTGATATAGTCATGAATATTGTCTACATCTCGATCCTCACATCCGAAGCGGCTGTCATTGAGTCTTTGAACGGTATCATACATATAACAGCCATCAATTGCTTCGCTTGTGGACTTAATATTCCATATAATCAATCGCTTTCCAAGAGCTTCGGCAATAGCGTGAGCTAGCAACGTCTTCCCTGTCCCAGGTTCTCCCTTAACCAATAATGGGCGCTCTAATGCGATGGTTACGTTAACAATGTTTCGCAACTGAGGGTCAGCAATATATTTGACACGCTCAGTGTTAACATCTCCTCGAAATTTATTAAAACCAGATTGACTCATATATAAATGAAATTAATTCAAAATTAAATAATTTTTGAGTTATTTTCAAAAGTAGGTATGATTTTTTAATTCCTATAAGACAAAGTTATAGAGTATTAAATAAATGCTTAAATATCATTTAATGTATTGATCCAAAAGAATTTTAATTTTAAAAAAGCAAATGTGAAATAATTATGGCAAAAGAAGATGAAATGCTAGCGGAATTAAAAAAAATACGAGAACTATTAACTCCTGTACCACCCCCACCAAAAGAAAAACCAAAAAATTTAGCTAAGGAATTTTTGGAATTTATAAAACAATATAAAATTCTTGGACTTGCAGCAGCTTTTATTATCGGTCTTGCTGTAAACGCATTAATCCTATCGTTAGCTCAAGATATAATTACACCTATCATAGGGATATTTATACCTGGATTCAACACAATAGCAGATATCAAACTAGGGCCTTTTGGAATAGGAAATTTCATAGCAGCAGCGATTAATTTCTTGATTGTGGCGATCATAATATTCTTAATAGTAAAGCTAGCAACAAGATTTGGAATTGATTAAATATTTAGAATATTAAAATAATTTTTTTTTTTTAACTAATTGAATTTTTTAATTCGTTCATTAAAGAAACTTTCTTCACAATTAACAGAGAAGTGGAATAAACCTTTTTATGTTGCCTTATATTACTATTTTACTGATGGAAAAAAAAAGAGATATTATTACTCTGAATAAGAAAGCATGGAATAACACTGCAAAAATATACGAACAGGCGAAATATGGAAAATTAAATGCATTAGCGGAATTATTCTGTGAAAAGATTCCTAAAAGCGCATTAATATTAGATGTAGGCTCAGGAACAGGATTACCATTTGCTAAATATTTCATAGATAAAGGATTTAAAGTGTTAGGAGTTGATATTTCAGCACAGATGGTTAAACTTGCTCAAGAAAACGTCCCTGAAGCAGAGTTCAGAGAATTATCAATGACAGATCTTGATTATAATAACAAATTTGATGGTATATTTTCAAACTATTCAATGTTTTGCCTTAACCCGCCATTATTTAAAGATGTGGCAAGTAAATTGGTAAAAGCATTAAAAATTAATGGTTTACTATATATAGCTTTAAATGAACCAAGGGAAGCAGAACAGAATCTCGATGAACAGGTCTTTGTGGAAGTTATGGGACACGAAATGTATTCCAGGGCTTATACTGAAAGAGAAGTCCTCGAAATTTTCACACCCTTAGGTTTAACCCTACTAAAAGTGCATCGCGAAACTGTACAGAGTAAGGAATTCGGAGTCGAAAATTGTATGAGATTTATATTTAAGAAAATAACTAGTTAGTTTTTTTAATTTCATCAATCGACTGGGATAATAGGGTTAGTTTTCCCATAATATAAGTAAAGAAATTAGTCATGATCTCTTCTAATCCAATTTAGAAAATAATTTTAAATATATGTATGTATATATGCACACATATGACCTCTAAAAATATTAGTATAACTGAAGAAGTATATAATAAACTTTTAAAAATTAAAAGAGATGATGAAAGCTTTTCAGAATTATTCTTAAGGTTGCTTAAAATCCAAAAAGTTAAATTAGAAAATTGTTTTGGTGCATGGAATCTATCTGAAGAAGAAAAAAATGATATTTGGGATGATATTACTGATCGATCGGGGCGCATTTGGAAAAAGTCAAACTTGGTGACTTAATTTGATTATTCTTGATACTAATGCATGCATTGATTATTTGAATGGAATAAGTGAAGTTCGGAACAGAATCTCGGATCAAGAGGATTTAGTTCATATCACATCAATTACAGTGTATGAAGTTAATATTGGGCTAGAGCGTACTAAAAGAAAGATTTCGGAAAAAAGATACAACGAATTGTATAAGATTTGGGTAGAGTTTATTAGTAGTATGGAGATTTTTCCTTTCGGTTATAAAGAAGCTGAAAGAGCAGCTGAAATATATGATAAACTTGAATCGAAAGGTAATATGATTGATGATAATGATATTCTTATAGCAGGAACCATGCTTTCTAATGGAATAATAAAAATTATAACCAGAAACACAAAACATTTTGATAAAATCGAGGGGTTAGAAATTATCCCATATTAGATATGACATATCTTATTTTCTCTTGTTGCATTTTTTCCATCTATCCCCTAAAAATTATATTTTTTAAATAAGCTTAATATCACTATTTTATAACCCGAGAATTTAAATAGTTGGCATAAGTGTAAGTCTTAATGATGAACATAAAAAGAATAATATTAGGAACCATATTTGGAGCAATATTAGGCATTTTCTGCATTTTAGGTGCTGGAGGACGAGTTGGGGGATGGACTGGGAACGAAGTCCTTTTAATTGGACTGTGGTATAATCGAGTTATTATGGGAGTAATAATTGGCTTTGCCGGGGATTTACAATTAATTAAAAACGGGAAAAATGCTAAGTGGTTAAATGCTACTTTGAGAGGAGCAATTTTAGGGTTATTAATCTCTTTACAATTCTATTTATCTACTTCTCTCCTTGATTTGTTAAGTTTTCTTGCCGGAATCATGTACGGAATAATAATTGACGTAATTTCCACCCTAATAGCACAGAAATCTTAAAAACTCCTTTATTTCTTTATTTTTATTTTGAAATTGTAGCATTACATAATATAAAGGTAAGAATTTATAACAGATGTTCATTTTAATCTTCAATCTCAAATTTGAATATTGATTCTTATAAAGATCTTTCGAAATATAGCCAATGACTTTGCATTGTTTTAGGAACTTCTGTCTCGGGATATTTCTCTCGTTCACAGAATCCCGTAGCTCGATATATTTTTTGAGCTGCTTTCATATAAATGGCTGTATCTAATCGAATAACTGTAAAATTAAATTCTTTTGCCAGAGTTAACAACTTATTTAATAAACTTTTTCCATAACCATTGCCACGATACTTAGGTCTAAGGTACATCCTCTTGATCTCTCCGATTCCTGCTGAGATCTTTTTAAGAGCCCCCATTCCAATGGGTTTAGCCTTAATATAGAGAATGTAAAAAATGCCATCAGGGGGATGGATATTTGAAAACTCTTCAACGCATTCTTCGACATAACGTTCAACTTCAATGCCAATCTCTGATTCGAGGTCAATCTTGTAAAATTCTGACTCTTTTTGAGAGATCCAAGATAAATGTTCCTTATTTAATTCCCTAAGGAGATCTCGATGAACGTTAAAGTTTAATGGGACAAATTTCAGCATTCTCTATAAACAAAATTAGGATATATAATTACATGATTTAATCATCAATAAGTTTTAAATTAGGTCTCTTTGTAAATTCAGAAAAAGATAAGTTGTATTTTTTTGAAGGAATTTTCAGCTAAATCAGACTTTGAAAGTACCATTCATAATTAAAAAAAAAAAAATCCAGAACAGAACCCCTACTCCTCGCATCTCAACTTCGAAACAAAATAATCGCGTATCGTCTGCCACTCAACAAAAACCCTTTTTTCAAGTAATCCTATGTGGAAATATTTAAATATATAAGATTACTTTCTTTTAACAAAAATGTAAAATTCAATACAAGTGGTTAAAATGGCTCTAAAATTCTTAGATTATCCTAAAAACAATTCAAAAAAAAAATTTGTTGGATAATTTGAGACATTTTTACTTAGAGGGATATTATTTATTGAATATTAAATGAGGAAATTATAATGATTTTTCAGTCAACTGTAATGATAGCGCCCTTAATGATAGGGATAATTATACTTATTATCATTTTTTGGGTTGTTGCTATAGGTTTGGCCGTATGGGTATACAAAGACGCCAAGAAAAGGGATATGAATGCCGTTGTATGGTTATTAATCGTATTAATATCTGGGTGTATCGGTTGTATTATATATTTAATGGTTAGAGAATAATTTTACTCTAATAATTTTCAATTTTTTTTTTAATTTTGGTTATAAATTAATTCATTCTTTTCAAAGAAATTTTCATTGAAATCAGACTCTGAACTTACCTTTTCAAAATAGTTAATAGAAACCTAATTGGATGACCATAATTCCGAAAAGGCAAAAACCTATAAATATGAAGTTTATAATTTTTATAGAATACTTTTATTCCATAATAGGGAAAAAAGGGGTATTGTATAATGAACACTAGAATGAGAACTATTTTTAGGACTTTAATACTATTTCTGATTTTTCTATCGATAGCAAATTTAATAAGTATGAAAAATTGGGTTGAAACTGATCAAGAAGATTTCAATATTGAACCATATAATTTAAAACAAGCTGGATTTTGGAATAACTTAACTTTTATTCATATTACGAATTTAAATTGGACTATTGCTAATGAAACTGATTGGTGTTCAGGTTCAGGTACATGGGGTGACCCTTATTTAATTGAAAACATGATAATTAATGCAAGCGATTCTCCGATAGGTTATGGCATTTTGATTGAAAATTCCATTAATGTTTATTTTAAAATTAAAAATATCACAATCTTTGAGGCTACTGATGGAATCAAGTTAGAGAATACGAATAACGGTGCTATAATTGGTAATACTCTCTCAGACAACGTAGGTTCGGGAATTAAGATGATTAATTGCGATAATAATACACTTTTGGAAAATAATCTTATCAATAATGGTCTATGTGGAATTAATTTGACTTCTTACTGTTATAATAATCGAATTCTTGAAAATATCGCAAAAAATGAGGGTACAAACCTTCAAGATACTGGGATACATCTTAGGAGTTATTGCAATAATAACGATATTTTGGGAAATATAATATACGATAATAATGTTTATGGCATAAATATTGAAGATGATTGCGAAGAAAACCTGATATATAATAACACAATTAAAAATATTGCCACAAATCAGCAAGATTATGGAATAAGACTCCATAATGACTGTCATCAGAGCACCATCTCATCGAATATAATTGAGGATCTTAATAGTGATGGAATATATATGGTTACCTCCGATCAAAATTCAGTAATAGATAATCAGATAATAGATTGTGGTACAGGAATGTGGATGTTATTAAATCTTCAAACTACAATAACTGGTAATATTATATCAGGGGGTTCTACAGGAGTTCTTTTTAGTGCCTGTGATGGGGGTGATATAATTGATAATTTCATAAATGAAACAGTAAATTATGCGATAAAAATAATTATCAATTGCGACAATAATGAGTTCTACGATAACATAATAAAAGATAATGTCAATTATGGGGTACAGATTGATAGTTCCTCTGATAACAATAATGAATTCTATAAAAATTCCTTTATCTCGAATGGTATTCATGCATATGATAATGGAACTGCAACTTTTTGGAATACTTCTGTGATTGGGAATTACTGGGACGATTATGCGGGGGAAGATTCAAATAATGACCATATTGGTGATACTCCGTACAATATTTCCGGAGCAGCGAATGCAAATGACAGTCTTCCTATTTACGATCATGGGGCTCCCACTATTACAATAAATACTCCAACATCAGGCAATTATGAAGCAGATGCTCCCACCTTTAATATCTTTATCAACGATCCATTTATTTATTCAATGTGGTATACAATAAATAATAGTGGCATAAAGTATTACTTTACAGGAAACGGGACAATTAACGAGGATGCTTGGGACTTATTAACTGATGGCAATCTCGTTATTAATTTTTATGCTCGAGATATCGCTTGGAATATTGGTTCGAACTCTGTCGATATAATAAAAGGTACCTCTGAAAGCCCAGGGGAAGGACCAAATGATGGACCACCTGCTCTTGATTTGATCCCAATCATTACTATTAGTGTAATTGCGATATCGGCGATAATTCTTGCTGGAATTTTAATTCGAAAGAAATCAAATAAGGAAAAAATTCAAAAATCAAAAATTTTGAACAAAGAACAATTAGCTCAAGCTCAATATTTAAAAGATGTTAGGAATATCCTTATAATTATAGCCATACATAAGGAATCTGGCTTAGCCCTCTCTAAAATAGCTCTTCATGGAGGTATTGGGTTGGATGAAAATCTATTCACTGGCTTTATATCTGCGATGGGAAGTTTTAAAAATGAACTCGCTAAACAAATGGGCTTACGAGTTCGAGACGAGGGTGGAGATAACGTTATTGAGTATAATGAATTTACCATTACCATCATGGATGGGGAATATCTAAGATTAGGTTTAGTGTCTCATAGCAGTCTTGGAACTTCGATTAAACAACAATGTGGACAGATTTTGAGAAATTATGAACTAAAACATGTTGATAACTTAAAAAATTTTGATGGTGAAATTCAAGTTTTCAAAGATTTTGAGGAGATAGTTAAATCAGAAGTGATAGACAACTTGAACAACAAGTCATATAAAAATTAACATTAAATCATACTTCTAATTTTTTTGTTCATTAGACTGTTCAGTATTTTATCTAAAAGCATAACAATAGATTTAAATAATAGTGTTCTCTTTTTTATTATAAGGGTGTTCAATTATGAAATTGATGCTTGAAAAAGATCGAAAAGAGATAATTTCAAACTTAAAAAAATTTGGTAGCCTAGGGCTACGACGTCAATCTTTAAGAGTACACAAGAATGGGGCAAAATTCACAATAAGTAAAACATACATTGATGATGAACTTATAGATCCTCAAATATTATATACTCTTATTCTAATACCAGAAATTAGAATCGCTACTAAATCAGGTATAGTATTAAGTTATTTTGAACGAAAAAAAGGAACTCTGGTGTTTTATGCATACCCCGAAGTGATTCTTGAAGAAGTTTTTCCTATTCAAATATCGAATATAATGGAGCAAGTATCCAAAGAGGGGTTCTTTGTCCACCGGTCTAGCACTGTTCCATCATCCTTGAATTATTATTTTGAAATTCCTTCAGAATGGGCTCGTGGAGGCAAAGAAATGCTCATAATCAGCGTGTTTTTAGATAGATTGACAAACAAGCGATTAGAAGAGAGTATTGAGGAAATATGTGATGATTTTGTTTTGCAATTAAAAGGCACAGAAGGACTTTTTAAAGCACTATATATGGAGAAACGTGATAAAATTCCAGAAAAAGATCACTCAGATATTAAAAAGATGAATGAAAGTTTAAGAAATAAAATAAAATCACTCTATAAGGAAATAAAAACACATAATGAGCGATATAAATTGTAGATCTCCTGAAAATTTATATTATTGCCAGATTTTTAATTATCCTGATTTTCTTAACATACACCAAAGAGGAATATCGGTTTCAGGGATTACTCCATACTCAAGTATTTCAAATCCATATTTCTGGTAAATTGACATGGCTTTTTCTGTATTGGTTTCTAAATAAATGGGTAATCCATCACTCTTAACTGTTTCAATCATTGTCCTTAAGAGGAGCCCTCCATATCCTTTCCCTTGTTCTTCTGGTTTAACAGCAATATTTTGAAGATACCAATGATCAAATGGAGCAACTTCTTTATGCCTCTCTTCTTCATAATTAAATATTGCCATAGTTCTTTTCATGGCTTTCATTTTTAAACCAACCTTACGCATTGTATAAAACATTCCATTTTTCATCATAGTCCACATAGATAAATAAATATTACCAGGAGGGAGCCACATGGTAATTCCTTCTAAGTTTTCAGAAGTAGCATATGCGAATCCATTTTTTATTCCATATTTATATAACATATAAAATCCATATTGGGCTTTTTCCTTTCTTTCTTGCTCATCAGGATAGATAAACACCATGATAGGATCATCTTGAAAGGCATTACCCAACACCTTACATACTTCTTTAACATAATCTGGTGTTAATT
>JAEOSU010000009.1 GCA_016840165.1 Promethearchaeota archaeon | reverse complement strand
TCTCTCTAATGAAAACATGGGTATGGTCTTTTCTATATTCAATCAAATCAATGAATTAATAAAACAAACCAACGAAACGAAAATTAAGGATACATGGCAACTAATTAAAAATCAATTTCAAAAGAAGAAGGAAACGTTCAAGGCCAAAATTATTGAAATGACTCAGAAGGCAAATGTAGAATTAGAGGAAAAACATATTTCTGATGCGATGAAGATTTATGAAAGTGTTATGAACAGATTGGAAAATGCTTTTGGAGGAAATAATTATAATCAGTAAATATTAAATAGAAAAAATATGACACCTATGAAGGATGAAAAAAAGTTATCACAGACAAAAAAAGATAAACTCACAATTATTTCAGAAATGGATGAGCTGAAAGTAATTGCTAATAATCATCTGATTATGAAAAAATACTCCGAGGCAATTAAGGCTGCGGAAAAGATCATAAATTTAGCTTTGGATGTAAAAATGGATTCTATAATTAGGGAACAGGAAGAATTCATCACAGGAATATATAAAATAGTTGAAACTGACAAATTAGCATCTATTATTTTAGATGATTTTGAACAGAATAGGTTGAAATATGAGGTACTCTTAAATAGACACAAATTTGAAGAAGCACATAATCTAATAATAGCATTCAAGGAAAAATATGATGAATTTTACGACTTAAGAATGATAAAATCTATCAAACAATTTCTTCAGAAGGAAACAAAACGATGGAATTTCTTCCGAGAAGAAGAAAGTATAATTAGATTACTTGAACCACTGGAAATCCAGTTCAGCAGTTATATTCACACAAATAATATACTCTTAGCAAGAGAGACTTTAAAAAAGGCAAAAGAATTACTCAAAAAAATTAATTTAGATTACATCCTCGATAAATGGGAGCACTTCGAGAACGAATTTTTAGAGCTTAATAAAGATTATGAACTGAAAGAAGATTTTAATAAAAATTTAGAGATAATCGCAAATTTTACCGAAGAATATAAGTTCGATGAGGCCCATTCCCTATTAGCAAAACTAATTAAATTAACAGAAGATAAGGGGTTTTCTGAATATAAGGATAAACTCGCTATTAAAAAGCGAAACATTGAAGACACTGAAGCGAAATACAAGAAACTTTTAGATGATATTGATGAATTAGAAAAAAAGTATCAAAAAAACATCGAAAAAGATCGATATGATTCTGCGAAAGAAAATTGTGATCAAATTATTAAGATCGCTCGTTTTATTGGAAAAAAAGAGCTTCTCAATAAATTTAAAAAAGAAAAAGAAGTAATAGATGATAGAATTATACAACATCAACATTTTTTATCTTTTAAAAAGAATATCATAGAAGAATCAAAAATGGCGATTAATCAATTAAATCAAGAAAATTTTCTTGAAGCTTTTAAGAAATATAGAGAAATTTTCCATTCTTTCCAAGAATATCTTAAGGAGTAAGCATCTCTTTTTTCAATTAAATATTAGCTCATTAATATGGAAATTAATAAAGATCTTGAAGGTAATGTTTTTTATAAACAAGATTTATATAGAGAATTGATCAATATACCTTTTGGTAACTTTGATTAAAGAAATAACCATATTATCTAATACGGGAGTTCCAATCTTTTGTCATAATTTCTGTGAAGAAATTGATGAGAGACATAATTATCAACTAATTTCTAGTTATTTCTATCAAATTAGTCAATTTGCTCAATATGGATTTAAAGAAAATATAAATACATTAAAAATGGACAAATGTGTGTTTTATTTTTATACGCATGCACTTTCTAAATATCAAATAATCCTAAAATGTGACAGAAAAATAGATGAGAAGCGAAGTCGGAAAAAAACAGTAGACTTATTAGTGCATCAGATATTTACTAAATTTTTTACTCGTTTTGAAAAGGAACTTCTAAATTTTAAAGGAAATATTACCCCCTTTAAGAAATTTTCAAAAGATATTGAGAGAATTATTCCAAAAAGTATGATATCACGACCCATTCAGGCAAGCCAGTAATACTGCATTGGAATATCTTCCATCTAAATATAAATATTCATTCAAAATACCTTCTTCTACAAACTGTAAAGTTTTAAAGAGATTAATCGAACGTATATTATCGATTGCGATATGTGCTTCAATTCTGTGAAGATTCAAATGAAAAAATGAAATATTTTTTATTAGTATGAGAGCTCTTTTTCCAATCCCTTTATTCCAAAAATCAGGCAATATCCATATGCCGATATCTGCTCTCCGATGATACCAACTTATATTCCAGATACTTATCGAACCAATTTTTTTAGTAATTTTACTCTCTCGGAGCTCAATTATATAGTTAAACTGAAGGTATTTAACCCATGATTTTAAATAGCCTTTTATCAACTTTTTAGAAGTCTCTAATGTTTTTAAGGGACCTAAAGATAAAAAATGTGTGGTTCTTTTATCTTTTAGACTTTCAAATAGAAAGAAGGAATCATCTTTGGAGATTTTTCGAAGATAAAGATTTTTGTCGTTTATTTCTTCAACTATGTCAACGTTTCGAAACATTTTTTGTAATTTGCAAAAGTAATACTTCTATTTTAAAACTATAGGTTTAGTACTAATAAAAAGAAAAAAAGATATTTAGGTATAGATATTCATCTAAATTCCTTTGAAATGAGGGGTATCTTTAATTCGTTTACGTCCTTTACAATTGGGACATTCGCTTCCATCTTCCATCTTTCCTTTACCACCACAAACTGGACAACGAACTTTTCTGTTAAATGCCGCAACTCCTTCCTTTGAGTCAAAACTTGCACTATTGACTCCAAAGCCAAGTTGTTCCATGAGGATTCCTAATTCGGGATAACGGGTGCCAAATTTCACACATTTTTTAATAATAAAGAGGGCAGTTGTTGGTGCATCTCCTAACCATTTTGCCTTTTCATGAACCAATTTTTCAAATTCCTCACCCGCGGGAGCCATCCAGGTCACTAAACCCCAATCCATCATAGTTTTTGCGTCAAAATTCTCTCCAAAATAACCAACACGTAAGGATCTATTGACTCCAATTCTTTCAGCCAATCTGGTGACGCCTCCATTTGCAGAGAATATTCCACGATGAATTTCAGGTGTGCCAAAGATAGCTCTATCGCTAGCAATCACAATATCACAAGCTAAAACTAACTCAAATCCTCCTCCTAAGGCAAAACCATCAACGGCAGCGATAAGTGGTTTATGAAATTGTTCTATATTATCATAGTCTCTATGTCGAGTTCTCATTGCGATACTCATATGCATTGGAACATTCATTTTGAGTCGAGGATCCACCATAGCTGCGAGGTCCGCTCCAGCAGAAAACGCAGGTTTTTTAGTAAAATCTTTTGTTCCTCTTAAAACCGCTGCTCGAACAGAGCTATCAAGTTCCATCATTTTAAGTGCTTCAGAGATCTCATGGACTGTTTGCTCTGTCAATGCGTTTAGTCTATCTGGTCTATTGATTGATATTACTGCATAATTACCATCAATAGTACCCTCTCGTATAACATTTCCATCGTCATCTTTTACAGTTGGCCATTCAATTTTTATATGTTCAAATTTTGGTACTTCAGACATTTTAATACATCCTTCAAAAATTTGCTATTTTTTAATTAAATTTGCCTTTTAATTAAGCTAATTTAGATTAATTAGTAATAGTTTTTTAGAAATTAAAAAGTTTTAAAAATTTCTATCATGTAGTATTTAAAAATTAGATCATCAATTTTTTAAAAATTAAAATCATGAATAAAAAAAAGAAAAATTAATAGGGGTAATTTACTAATTATTTTCGCATTTTTGTAAATGCGCCTGACCTCATTAATTCAATTGGTCTGAGATATTCTTTACCTGTTTTGTCTGCTACTTCTTCTAATACTTTGGCCCATGCTTCATAGTTCTTTTTTCCAGCACCAAAAGGACCAGGAGCATTCATACCTGCCATATTTGCATCATCAATCACTTTAAAACCACTAGCAATACCCTCATCCAAGATGCGACAACCTTCGTTTAGCATGATGGCAAAAAGTGTATTCAAATTGAATATACCTGCAGCTTCTGCTTGTTTGATTTTCACCATTATTGCATCTCTTCCTTGACTCCAATCGTAGAATCCCTTTCCAGTTTTTTGCCCTAAATCTCCTTTTTCATTTAATTCTGTTATGACTTCTCCGGGTTCAAAATCAGGAGAGAGGGTTTCTTTATAATAATTCATAATATGATAGTTTGTGTCAATACCGGTAAAATCTGTCAAAACACAAGGGGGCATTGGCATTTTACCACCAGCATCCGCATCTAAACGTTCCCAAGGGATACCACGTTTTTTTGCTTCATCAAATGCCCAGTGGAGATAAATTATTACTGGAGCGTTCATTCGATTTACAATGAATCCAGGTCGATCTTTTAATACAGGAGCAATATATCTGTCTCCTCTCAAACACGGTAATTTTCCTGCTACATCCATAGCAATATTGAATGTATCATCGGAAGTAGACTCGCCTTTGATTACTTCTATACATCTCATTAACGGCACAGGATTAAAAAAATGCATACCGCATACTCGTTCTGGTGCACCAGAATCTTTTCCAATTTCCGTTATACTCATTGTTGACGTATTTGACGCAAAGATCACGTGAGAAGGTCCATTATCCATAACAGTTTTGCAAACTTGCTTTTTAACATCCATTTTTTCTATTACGGCTTCAATGACAAAATCAGCATCTTTTACAGCTGAAGCTAAATCAATCGATTTTCCACATCTTGCTAAAAGATCAGCAGCAGTTACTCCTTCACCTAGAGCATTTTTTGATTCGAGTTTTTTCAATCCTTCTTCGATTTTTGCATAACCACTATCTACAAATTCATCTTTAACATCAACGAGTTTCACATTATAACCTGCCATAAGCGAAACTTGAGCAATTCCACTGCCCATTAATCCCGCACCAAGAACTAATATATTTTTAACGTCTACCATTTTTATTTTCATCCTCATTGAATTTTTATTAAGATTTTTAGTAACAAATAAGTAAATCATATCTTTTTTTTTAATTTTAACATTTCATTTTCTAAAAGCAATACATTAATGAACTAATTCCATAAGAAAAGTAAGAAATTTACTAAAAATAGGCTCTGATCTAAGTTTTTAAATAAAACCTAATCTCCCAAATCTCTTAAAAAATATAATATGAATGCCTCAATCGATTTGAATTATTAATCTAAACAAATTTAAACCTAAATTGGTATCATATACGTAGAAGTCAATTGAGGGGGTTGATTTCATATTAGTATGAGTAAATAGAATTCAATAATTATGAGGTAAAAAGTATGAAAATTGCAAAAATTTATGGTTTTGATATAAAGATTAGCTTGAGTACATTTTTAATCGTTGGTTTAGTCGGTTTTTATGCAGCAAACTTTTATGCCACTATAGTTTTGGGAGCAACAATTCTTGACTTAATCGTAGTTGGGTTGATTAATGGTCTAGTTATTCTAGGGTCGATCTTAGTCCATGAAATCGCGCACTCTGCTGTTGCTCAAAAATATGGCTTAAAAGTATCCGAAATTGAGTTATATTTATTTGGTGGAGCCTCAAAAATAGAGGAAGAACCAAAAACGCCTAAGAGTGAAATTCTTATTACAATTGTCGGACCATTATCTAGTCTACTGCTCGGGGGTATCTTTTTATTAATTGTTTTTGGAATTCCAATTCCATTACCTGTAATATTAACGGTAACATTACTTTATTCAGGTATTTCAAACATTGGATTAGGTTTATTCAATTTACTGCCAGCATTCCCTGTTGATGGAGGAAGAATATTACGAGCATATCTGTGGTATAGAAGAAAAGATATAGTTTCTGCCACAAGAACTGCATCTCGAATTGGTAGTTTCTTTGCTTATGGATTGATGGCTTATGGTCTTCTAGAGATATTCTTATTTGGTTTTTTAAACGGATTTTGGTTGATAATTATTGGTTCATTTTTAAATAATCAAACCAAACAAGCCTATATTCAAACTGTTAATGAATTGACTTTAGCGAAACTTAATGTTAAAGATATAATAAATATGCCTCGATTAGAAATTCCCTTTAACCTCACAGTTGAAGAAGCATTAAAACATTATTTTATGGTCTATAAAAAGGATTTCTTTCCTGTAGTAAGAAATGGGCAAATTGAAGGAGTGCTCCATATTGATGATATCAAGAATATACCGGTTGAAAGGAGAAATAAGTTTATAGTTGGATATCTAATGCGATCGATAAACGAATTTCCTTCAATCTCAGATAAAGATAGTGGAAAAGATGCGCTTAAAAACCTATTGAGACTTCAAAATGAGCCTAACTTGGTTGTTGTAAGAGATGAATCAGACGATTATGTTCTTGGTTTTATCGGAAAGGGTGAATTAATTTCTTCATTGCGTTTTTGCCGATTAAATCCAGAGAAATGCTAACTTTTTCTAAGTTTTTTTATTTAAATTAATTTCTTTCCTTTCTATAAATGTTTTTAGTTATTTATAAAAAATCAGTTCTTCAACACAAACATCCTTCTCTTCATCATTATGAAGAAACTTAATATCAATTTTGCGTATTTTATGTCCGATTAAAATCTTTAACGCGGTTTCAAAATAACCTTTATTGACCCTACAAAACGCCTTTCCGTACTGCAATTTATTTCGATGTTTGATGGGTTCTCTTAGAAAACATTGATTTTCAAGAATCAATACTACTTTTTCATCATCTTCTTCTGCGCTCCTTATTTTCAGGGAGTAATATTCTTTGAGTTCCCTCATCAGAACAATAAGAGCTTCAAGAATTTCAAAATCTTCTCTTTGATAATCTTCCTTGATCCTTTTCGCAATCATTTCCCCCGGACCCGCTCCAATCTGAAAAAGCATAGAAAGTAATGCATTTTTACCGAATAAATCCAATATCTTATAGACCATTGACTCACAAATAATCTCAAAACCCTTTAAAGAGTTGATTTGTGAAGGATCATTTTTAATCATTTCATTTATTTCTTCAATACCCACAGTTTAATCCACATTCCCAGTCGTGAAAATACAATCTGTTATAATGAATAAATAATGAACAGAAAGCTTAAATAATTTAATATTCAAAAAAAAGGATATAAGAAATGTTCAATAATTGTAATTAAAGAGTGTCTAATACTTTCTCAAATGCTTTATAATCAGGTAATGTTTCTAAACAAACGGAGATATTTTTAATATTGCTATTCTTTTCAATAAGATATTTTTTAATGGTAGGAAGCATAAACTGGCTACTCTTTTCAGCTGAAAATCCAATTACATCTTTCAAAAGGGGAGGAAATACTAAAGATTTAACATTATGTTTATCGGCGGTTTTTAAGCTATTCCAAGTAGCAAATACTAGTTTTTTTCCATCATAACCTGCTCGTGTATGTATAATATAACGAGTATTTAGATTTCCTCCTGAAGTAATCACCGCACTTCCAACTGGAACATTAGAAATCTTCTGGGCAATAACGTTGCATTCTACTTGAACTTTTGGGCCAGCTTCTCTTATAACTTTGCATCTTAATTCTCCACTTGGAAGAAGACGTGAGTTACTCGGAATTACAATAGCATCATGATCCGTTTGGGTTAAATCCCCTATAAAAAGTTCGATAACAGTATGTTTAATTGTTATCTCATTCATTACCTATCTACTCAATGAAATAGTATTTATATTTTTACTTTAAAATAATTTAATCTCCTTAATTAATCAATTTTCGCTATTTTTTTTAATGCTTTTTCAATATTCTCATCGATGGTTTCAAGAACCTTTTGATATGTCTTTTTTGACGTATAATAGGGATCTATAATATCAATATCATTTTTTTCCTCATTAAATTCTTTAAGAGTAAAAACTTTGTTTTGAATATCAGGAATATTATCATAATTAGCCAAAATATCTTGTTTATGTGCATTTTCCATGGTAAGGATTAAATCTTGCTTTTTAAGCAATTCACGAGTTATCAATTGCGGTCTAAAATCATCATGAGAAATGCCCTTTGAATCTAAATATTCTCGTGATTCAGATTGCATATAGGAGAAGGCATTCATGAATCCTGCACTTTTGAACTCCATATTAAGGTCATATTTTGTAGTATAATATCGAGCTAAATATTCTGCTGCGGGACTTCTTGCTGTATTCCCTAAACAAACAAAAAGAATCTTCTTAATATTCATCAGTGGACTTAATAATGTAAACATTTTATTAAAAATATCGCGAATTATTTATGAGATATTATATAAAAGAATTAATGTTGGATTTGCATTTACAGAAATGTAAATGTTCATAGCATATAATTAAATTTATACAAATACAGATCTATTTGTTGAAATCCTAATGGTGGTCTATAATGAAAAAAAGAACAATTAAAGCTCGATTCATTAATACTTTTATTAGGGATATAGACATCTCTAAAAGATCTTTATTATACTTGTTTATAACTTTATTTGCTTTAATTTTAATGGTAGAAGTAACTGTATTGAGGTATGTTATACTTAATGAAATGACAGGTATGTTAGAATTTGAAATAATCTTAGCTCTGTTTATAGTAGCTTTTGGGTTTCTAATTTCAGGGTATTTAGTGGATCGAATAGCGAATAAAACTAGAAATTTCAAAATTACATTCATTATATGTATAGCTGGCTTGTTTTTGAGTATATTTAAAAACACATTCTTTGACCATTTTGGAATTTTGATTGTCCTCCTTGGTTTAACGCAACTAACTTCATTATGGTTTTCCCTATTAATTCATTATACAACTATTTTAAATCGAGGACGGATAACTGCTTATTTATTAATAATTTGTATAGGTTCTAGTGTGATTAGTTTATTATTCGCATATATTGAGATTCTTTATAATATATTTTTTATTTTTATGATTCTAATTTTATATCTTATTCATAGGATTTCAAAGTTAAATCCTTATATTGAAGCCAAGACTCCAGAAGAGTCAAAAACAAGATTTTTTGATATTATATTTGAAAAACATTTCTTTAGGTATTCTTCTTCGTTTTTCGTTTTAAGCTTTATACTGGGTGATTTAGTTGCCAGATTTACTCTTTATATAAATCTAATAGTTTTTTCTATAGCCACTTTATTGTATCTTATAGCTGCTGGTTGTTTTTTAGATAATATCGGTAGAAAGATATCGATTGTACTAGGAATACTCGTATTATCTTTTTTTCTCATCAGTTATGGCTCCTATATTGATGAGCTCACCATTTTTGGATTACCTCGTGAAATCTTCCTGTCAATTCACTATGCTTTTTCATTAGCGCCACTTTTACTAGCTATATTTACAATTTCAGGGGATTTTTCAACAGAAAGAGAAAATATACAGTATAGGGGACGAATTAACGCTGTTTTCATTTCTTTGGTTTTCTTTGGTGTGATATTAGGATTTATTTTTAGTCGAACGTTAAATTATCTCTATTTAATATATCCAGAATTGAATATTATCATTCCCGATTTTCCAAATAGACTAAATTCATTCTTATTAGTGTTATTATTGATTTGGATGATGGCAATGAAAGAGATTTTAATTTCTAAAGAAAAAGATTGGGCTTCAAATGTTATTTCTCTTTTAGTGTTCCATAAAGGTAGTGTATGTTTATATGATCACAAATTTAAGATACAGGATCAATGTTTACCTTCAAAATTAGATGAAAATGTTATCTCAGGGGCCTTAACTGGAGTATTGAAAATTATATCTGAAATTACCCAGAGTAAAAAATGGTTAAGAAAAATTGATAAAGAAGGAGTATACTTATACTTTTCATATGGAAAATATCATGTAGCTACATTAATAGCCTCAATGGACCTACCAGTTTTAATAAAAAAGCTTGATGCCTTTTCAAAGGAATTTGGAACACAATTTGAAAAAGTCCTTAAAGATTTTACTGGAAATGTCTCACCTTATGAAGATACTAAGTATTTAGTTGAAAAATATTTTAATCAGAAATATGCTGCCGTATTTGAGAGGTAAAGGTTATCTTTTATTTAAACTAATAATCTTTTTTAATATTTCTTCCACTGACTCTTCGATTTTTTTAAGAATTGTGTTATACTCTTCCTCCTTTAAATAGAAGGGATCAGGGATTTCTAAATCATTCTTAAATCCTGCATATTCCCTAAGAAGATATGTTTTACTTCCAAGATTTTTTATGGATTTAAATCTTCTTTTTAATTTGTTTACATGCCATTTTTTCTCAAAACCTAAAATTATATCTTGTTTTTTAATAAGCTCTTCATCTACTTCTTTAGCTTCAAAATTATTTACTTCTATTCCCTTTGATTTCAAATATTCAATTGTTCCTTGCTGTGGTTGCTCATAGTAGTGATATAATCCAGCAGAATCAAACTCTACATCTTTCAAATCATATTTATATTTAGTTTGTTTTAAAAATTTAGCATAACATTCTGCGAAAGGAGATCTGCACGTATTTCCACTACATAAAAATAACACTTTTCTAATTTTCGACATATTTTAAATTTTTAAAGGATCAATTCAAAAAAAGAATTTTGACTTTATTCAACAAGATATAAAATAATAATTTCATTTTGCTATTTTAAGATATTTTTGTAAAAGTATGGGGTTTGAATAACCATTTCTCTCAAGCTTAAAACTGATTTTTTAATTATTGGAGGCGGGGTATCGGGATTATCCTTAGCAATCGAGCTAGCAGAATTACTTCCTGAAGAAGAAATTCTATTGATTACAAAGGAGAATTTGAAAGAATGTAATACATACTACGCTCAAGGTGGTATTGCATGTGTATGGGATGAAAATGATAGTTTTGAGAAGCATGTGCAAGATACAATTATCTCGGGTGATGGGCTTTGTAATGAAGAGGTTGTGAGGACGATTATAACAAAAGCCCCTGAAAGGATTCATAAATTAATTGAGATGGGAATTCAATTTACAAGGAAGGATGATGGAGATTATGATCTTGGTAAAGAGGGAGGGCATTCGCAAAGAAGAATTCTCCATGTAAATGATTTAACGGGGCAAAGTGTTGAACTTACACTAATTGAAAAAATCAAACAATTTTCAAATATTCAAATTAGAGAAAATTTTTGCGCTATTAATCTATTCTGTAATAATTTTAGGTGTGATGGTGCTTATGTATTAGATCAAGAAAGTGAAGAAATTTATAATATTTCTGCTAAAGCGACTATTTTGGCTACTGGTGGAGCAGGAAAGATATACTTATATACAACAAATCCCGATATTGCATCTGGGGATGGAATTGCAATGGCATATCGTGCTGGTGCGATAATTGCCAATATGGAGTTTTATCAATTTCACCCAACTTGTTTATATCACCCTTTTGCGAAATCCTTTTTAATAACAGAAGCCATGAGAGGAGAAGGTGCTATTCTAAAAGATATTAAAGGTAATGAATTCATGGAAAAATATCACCCTCTCAAAGAACTAGCACCACGCGATATCGTATCACGTGCTATAGATTCCGAACTAAAACGTACTGGAGATGATCATGTTTTATTAGATATTGCATCATATCAAAGTTCAGATTATATCAAAAAACATTTCCCAAACGTATATGAGCAATGTAAGCAGTTTAATATTGATATTACTCAAGAACCTATACCCGTTGTACCTGCAGCTCACTATAGCTGTGGAGGAGTATTAGTGAAGCTAGACGGATCAACAAAAGTTAAAAATCTCTATGTTATTGGAGAGTCTTCTTGTACAGGATTACATGGAGCTAATCGATTAGCTTCCAATTCTCTATTAGAAGGTTTAGTCTGTGCACATGAATGCGCTAAAACTCTTTCTAAAAGGGTTAAAGATCTTAAAATATATGAATTCAAAGAATGGGAACCAGGACATGCGGTACCATCGACAGAAGCTGTAGTAATTACCCAGAACTGGGATGAAATAAGGAGATTTATGTGGAATTACGTAGGAATTGTTCGCACAGATTTAAGATTGCAGAGAGCTAAAAAAAGGATTAATTTATTACTTGACGAAATTAATCAATATTACTGGGATTTTAAGATTGAGAAAAATCTAGTTGAATTAAGAAATCTTGCTACAGTTGCTAAATTAATTATTGTAAGCGCGATCTCAAGGAAGGAGAGCCGTGGAATTCACTATAATGTTGATTATCCAGAAAAATCTAAGATGAGTAGACCCACCACTCTTCGAAGACCGTGGTAAAGATTCTCCTTTTACCTTCACGAATTAATTTTATATGGAGACTCTCATTTAATATGATTAATTTAATAAGTATATTATTTCAAAAAAGAAAAAATGAATTTAGGAAAGAGTATTCGATTGGAACGGATTATTGATCGTAAAAGTCGAAGAACAATAATCGTTCCAATGGATCATGGTTTAACAATGGGATCAATCCAAGGTCTAGAAAATATGGCTGAAATGGTAGATAAGGTCTCACAAGGTGGCGCAAACGCTGTACTTATGCATTCTGGAATGGTAGGAGCTGGACACAGAAGATATGGGAGAGATGTTGGTTTGATCATTCATTTATCCGGAGCAACCAACCTTGCACCTCACCCAAATAGAAAAGTTTTAGTATGTACAGTGGAGCGTGCTCTTAAAATGGGAGCTGATGCGATCTCAATCCATATCAATATTGGTGCAGAAGAAGAACCAGAGATGCTTGAGGATGCCCGCAAAGTAGTTGAGGCATCGAGAGAATGGGGGGTTCCATTAATCGCCATGATGTACCCGCGAGGAAAAAAAATTCAAAATGAAAATGACCCTGAGGTAGTGAATATTGCCGTTAGAGCTGGAGCAGAACTGGGAGCAGACATCGTAAAAACTAATTACACTGGAGATATTGATAGTTTTAAATATATTGTCAATAGCGTCTCGATTCCTGTTATCATCGCTGGTGGTCCGAAAATGGATACTATTCCTGAATTGTTGCAAGTGGTTTATGATTCAATTCAAGCAGGAGGAGCAGGAGTTGCTTTTGGACGTAATGTGTTTCAAGCAAAAAATCCTATTAAATTAGTAAATGCTCTTTCAAAAATAATCCATCAAGATTATACACTACAAGAGATTCAAAAAGAATTTCATTTCATATAAATCTATAAAAATAAATATTTAATTTTATATTGCATGACAGAACAAAAAGAGATATCGTATCCCTATTTAATCAAACGAGCTCTAAAGATTTCGTTAGAATTTGTAATTATTTTACTTATCTTATATTTTCTACCAGAAATTATTGCTTTAATTCGATTTCTGTATGGCTTTTAAGAGGTGGAGTCTCGTTTTTCCTATCTTTCACGTTGCTCTCCCATTAATTCTTCTTGAAATACCATATATCAAGAAAAATTTTCGATTTAATCGGATTGCTCTGATAATTGGAGCTTTACTGCCGGATATTATTGATAAATCTCTTATGTTCTTAAATTTAGGTTCTGGACGAGGAATTTCTCACACATTGTTATTTGTTGTTGTTAGTTTTTTAATAATCCATTTTTTTGCAAAGAGAAATTTCTTAGTTTCAATTCCTTTTTTCATTGGATCTCTATCTCATTTACTTTTAGATTTACCAGAGGTTCCAATTTTCTTTCCCTTCGTTATGTATGAATTTATTTATGTCGATGATCCCCTCAATAGCTGGTTATATAGCTTATTTAATGATCCAGTAGTATTTTTTACCGAGATCTCAGGTTTATTCATCTTAATCTTCATTTTGATAAATAATCAATTATACAGCGTTAAAAAAATCATAAATTTTCTTCAGAATAACCCAATAGAGAGAAAATGAAAGTTAATCGGAATCTTATAAGTAGGTATTTTTTAACATAGAGTGCTAATTTAATAAGAGAAATCCCAAGTTAAGTATAGTTGTTTTTTATGAAACGGTCTAAAATATCTGGATGGTTTGATCTAATTAGCCTTGTCTTATTAAGTATTACCCAATTGATATTAGCACTCTTTTTTCCTTTACTTTATCGCATAGTATTCTTAACAATTTCTTCTATAATGTCATTAATAGTAATATCAGCTGCACTTGCATCTTTTTTAAAAAGACATATTAAAACGAGAAAAATGTTTATTAAAGGAAAGTATGGTACTAAAATTGTTCATGATTTAGGACCCATTAGCGTGTACCTTAATCTTATGTATACTATTTTTATATTTCTACTTTCTCTTTTATTTTCTTTTGTATTTCTTTATGATGATATAAATTATATACCATTTGAAGAGTTAAATCTGACTTTATATTTACTAATCTTAACTTTATGGATAGGAAGTGGTATAATCACAATAATTGCGACTATAATCTATAGTGAAGAGTTATCACAAAAAGATTTAATAAAATAACAAAATAAATTAGAAAAAAAAGAAAAAAAAAGAAGAAAAAGCTTGAAAAATGGTATGAAAAGAAAGATCAAAAACGTATGGAAAAATGGAGAAGAAATCACCAGAAAAGTGATTGAGTGGAAATCTTTATGGGAGAATTAGTAGTCATATGACTAGTTCTCATTTTGAATAATTAAACTTACCTGATTAAATTCAATTAATTTAATTTATTCCTCCCTTTATTTTTTTATATTTAAATGATTAATATAACTATCTAAGTAAATTCATACAAAAAATAAATGCCATTATAAATAAATACTGATTGAAATGCCGGAAAACAACAAGATATTCTTGATAATTGACAATCGGGAACGAAAGTTAATGAAACTATTTGATGAGCGATTTGAAAATATTGTTTATAAAGCAAAACAATTAGATATTGCTGATGTGGTGATAACAAAAGATCTTGCTGTAGAAAGAAAGGAGGGTTATGATCTCATAGCTTCAATTATCGATAATCGATTATTTGAACAACTTATTCGTTTAAAAGATACTTATGAAAACCCGATTCTAATTATTGAAGGTTTAAATGCAGAAGTATTTGAGAATATCGGTATGAGGATTTCATCGGTATATGGAGCATTGGTTAAAATTTCATATAAAATGGGTATATCAGTCATACCAACCCAAAACTTAGAACATACAGCTGTAGCAATTGAGCGGTTAGCATATCGTGAGCAAATTAAACATGGGGAAGTTGTTTTTTCTCGAAAAGCTCCCAAAAATATGAGTGAGGAAGATCGAAGAATCTATATCATCGAAGGATTAATTGATATTGGCTCAAAAAAAGCAAAACAGTTAATAGAAGCATTTAGAACTCCATATAAGGTTTTGAGGGCTCTAAAACAAACGGAAATATTATATACGAAAACTGGTAATCCCAAAGGAATTAGAGGGCCTCTTGCAAATCTTTCTGGATTTGGTTGGAAGTTTGTCGAAAAGAACCAAAAAATTCTATTTGGTGATATAAAAAGTCCTCAAAAAAAGATTAATGAGATTTAGAAAGTAAAAAATTTATACCTTTAAAATAGCTTTAAATTATTTATTTAATTTATAATGTTGAATTTAGATTAGGAAAAATAATTTCAATCAAATTAAATTATTCATGGAAGTTGTAAGAGATTATGATGTATTGCCAAAATTGTGGTGCAAAAATAGAGGATAGTGTAAATATTTGCCCTTTTTGTGGATTCTCCAATGAAGGTGATAACGAGCTTACTCAAAAAGATCTTAAAATTCAAGAATTACAAGAGAAGATTACAGAATTAGAACAGACGGTCAGCAATACTACAGTTAATGAGAATGATCGAGGTTTTAACAATAAGAAGATGTTTGCTTTTATATTTATTTTACCAATGGCATTTCTGGTATTTTTCTTTGTATTATTTTTCATTTTAGCAAATAGATAACGGTAATATGGTAATCCAAATATTATGATTGTCTATTTTTCCCTTATCAATACTATAGTTATTTTCTTTTTTATAAAAAAAACCTGATAGTAGTATAAACAATTCTAATAATCATTTGGCTAATACCTAAATATGGCTTGATGTTTATATAATTATAGAGTTCGTTTACCAACTAATTTAATTAAACAACATATACCCGTACAAGAAAAAGAAGAAAAAATAAAAGGTCCTTTAAAAGAACTCTCTGGTTTTAGCTGGAAATTCGTGAAAAAAAACAAAGAAATGCAGTTTGGTAAAATTAAACCGAAGGGACCAGTTCAGAAAAAAATTGATGATATATTACCAAGTTAAATTATTCCTCGAAGTGCGATAACTCATCATGTAGAAATGTTTATATGATATTAAAAAAATAATTACTTCAATAGACAAAAAATTCTCAATTCAAGTTTAGTCGAGACCACTAATGATATTTCATCATAATAAATATAATAATAAGAACCATATTTTACTCCTTGTGATACTTCTATTGATTTTATTTTCATTTCCGATGAGTTATGATTTGTTTATAGATACTAACCTTGGTATGCGTATTGGGAATAAGCCAGTTTCAGAACTGAAGTATCTAAAAATTGCTGCAAATTCTGAAAGGATTAGTATAAGTAATTGGACTGAAGCTGTAGATTCTGGTATTTGTTCAGGATCAGGAACATTCTCAGATCCCTATATTATCCAAGATTTTATTATTGATGGGAATGGTACAGGAACAGGCATTTCAATTGGGAATTCAAAAAATGTTTTTTTCAGAATTGAAAACTGTACTGTTTTTAATTGCACTTACGGTATTCGTTTAGGTATATCGTGTAATGGTACGCTTGTAAATAATAATTGCTCGTTTAATGAGAATGGAATTTATTTAGATAGTTGGATAGATATCCCCCATCCTACTCCAGAAATTGTTGCACAATGTTATTGTATGAATAACACTGTTTCTAACAATACCATAAATTTCAACGAAGATTTTGGAATTTACTGTCGTGGTTTCGCTGCTGGTCCTCCAGGAGAATTGGAAGATAATGTTTTCAAAGGAAATATTATCAACAACAATCGTTGGGGAATTTATTTCTATGCATTTTGTATTAATAATACTGTTATAGATAATTATTTAATCAATAATGAAGAAGTGGGTATGTTCCTAGAAGGTCCATGTGAAAATAATACAATTAAAGGGAATAAAATGGAGTCAAGTGGATTTTATTCGGATTATTATATATTCTCTATTAATAAAATTGATGATTCTAATTTGGTTAACAATGGTCCGTTCTACTTTTATAAAGATAGGGATGATTTAGGTGAAGTAGATTTTTCAAATGCAGGGCAAATTTACCTCGTAAACTGTAATAACACGAATATCACAGGTCAGGATCTTTCTGATAGTACCCTCCCGATTTCTTTAATTGAGTGCAATAATATTGAAATTAGCGATAATAACCTTTCAAGCAATTATGCTTTTGGTATGGACTTACGAAATTGCTCTAAGATTTCTATATTTAGGAATGAAATAAATAACAATCGCGAAGGGATCGAAATCCATAATGTAAATAACTCAATCATATCAGAAAATGAAATTAACCATAATTTATTGGAAGGTATCTACATGAGTTCATTTAATAATAATACAATTTCAAAGAATAGCATAAATTCAAATGGATTTAGAGCTGGAATAAGGATGTTCGGATACTGTTCAGATAATTTAATTTCTGATAATAGGTTTAAAGATAATTATCTTGAAGGTTTATCATTAGCACTGTATAGTACAAATAATAGAATTAAAGAAAATGTATTTAAGAGCAATCAAATAGGAGTTTACTTTGATCCGTCATGTGTAAACAATAAGTTTTACCTAAATTTCTTTATAGACAACGAAGAAAACCACGTGATTAATAGTCCGATAACAAACACATGGAATACTACAGATATAGGCAATTATTGGGATAATTACACGGGTTTTGATAATAATGACGACGGAATCGGTGACTCCCCCCACCTTATTGATTATTCTTCGTTAATATATGATTATCTACCAATTGTAGATAATCTCGCGCCAAATATCACAATATACTCACCAAGCTCCAATATTAATTTTGCAAGTAATCCTAGTTTTAATATCTGGGTTGATGAAAAATATTTGGATGCGATGTGGTACACGCTTGATGGAGGACTGAATAATTTCACATTTACTGAAAATGGTACGATAGACCAAAATGCTTGGAATTCATTATCGTATGGTTTAGTTAATTTAAAGTTTTACGCTATAGATAAGACAGGAAAAGTCGGATTTGCAGAGGTCAATTTTAATAAACAGCCCCAAACGATAGAAGAAATTCCAGGATTTATCTTACCTTTATTGTTGATGAGTGTTTTCATTCTCAGTTTGATAATCGTGAGAACAAGTCTTAGTAAGATTCTGATTAGAAAAAGGTAAAAAGCAAGCTACTTTTTTTTATTTACGATTTATTGTTTAAATTAGGGATGTACTTATTAGATGATAATTTATCTTTCGCTTATTGCAATTTTCTTTTCAAGTATGGTTTATGGTATCATCGGTTTCGGTGATGCTCTCGTTCTTATTCCTATAATAACACCATTTATTGGAGTCCGAAATGCGATCGTTCTTGTAAATATCTGGGGCACATTTCCCGCATTACTAAACTTCATTAAGTATCGAAAGTATTTAGATAAAGGTTACTTTTTTCGATTTATTCCAATTGCCGTTCCCGCTACAATTTTAGGCACTTTCATGGTAATTACTATTGAATTTGAATGGATTGAACTGATTCTTGGGTTGTTTATATTGGGTTACTCTTCTTTAAGATTATATCAATATTATAAAAGAACCGATAGAATAGAATTAAGAAAGCATATTGAGACTACATCGCCTCTAATCTTCTTTGGAGGGTTTACTTATGGCTTATTAACGGGATTAATTAGTGCTGCGGGTCCGATTAATGTTGCTCTTTTGGAAAAAACAGGTCATTATCGCGAGGTATTTATCGGAAATTTTGCTGCTATTGGTCTGGTGCTTTCGGTTTCAAGAATTCCTTTCTATTTCATTGGAAATATTTTTCCGTTTGATTTACTTCTATTATTTATTTTTGCCTTTCCGATTATTTTTATAGGTACCAAAATTGGGCAGAAATTCACTCCCAAAATTCCAGTAAAACTTTTTCAAATTCTAGTCTTTTGTTTTTTAATTATTATCGGTGCAAAATCCGTTATAACATCCATTATTGCGTTAATTGGTTAGAAAAACTAAAATGAGTTAAATTAGTGCCCCTTAAGTTTTTTTCCTTGATTTTCTCTTTACTATGAAGTAAATTATCGCTGATATTATTAATATATAAGCAGTAATATTTATAATTATAATAAAAATATCATAAATCGTAAGATTAGGGTAAAAATTATAACTATAATACTCAATTCCAAAAACTAAAGTGTTTACTTTTAAATTATACCATTCCCAGATACAAGATATTCCTTCAATAATGTCTGAAACTTGCTTGTTCCCATGATAATCTCCTGAAGTAAAAAAGGAAGGAACTTTTCCAAATACCCTAAATTCTACTCTTCCTGTAGTATTGCCATTCCACGTTTTACTTGCATTTAAATAATACCCAAAATAAATGTCATCCCAAAAATCAACTATACCATTAAAATCGTACTCAATTTTGATTGATTCATATTTTAAAATCGTTATATTGCATTTAATTACAATAACTGGCTTCTCGTTGATGAAATGTGAAAAAAAATCTAAATCAAATTCAGAACTATTAGTAGCACCTTGCGTATAGTTTTCTAATACAAAATCAATAGGAACATTATTTAATTTTACACTGAAATTGGACTTACTAACATTAATTCTTAAAAAAAAAGGAAGTCCTAGCGTTAGATTGGAATCATTTTCTGCGTTAAAAATAGTATAATTGGCATTAAAATCAATTTGAACGTTATCTGGGTAATTTGATGCATTTATCTTAATTACGACATTTCTGTTCAATAGATTTAGAGACAATGTTCGATTAGGAAGAATTTCACTTATTAATTGATATGAATACAATGGAGGTGGGATGGGCGCAACCATTTTAGGAACGCTATTGATGAAATTGGATAATATAAATAAAGCTATTATAATGGAAGATTTAAAACTTCTTTTCTCAATGAATTTCCGCATTTAATTCATGATTTAAAATTCAAAGTAAAAATTTAAACTTATTTCTCTAATCTACAAACTTTTTAAGTAGACTATAATAAGAATCTAAAACTTTATATAATTTTTTTACAAATTTGCAAATTAACTTTAATTTAAGAAATTCAAGTGAAATTAATGGAAAAATTAAAACTCGGAACATTTTTCATAAATTTTATGGGATGCTATATCCTTTTAATGGGCATTTTAATGATCTTTGTGACAGAAATTATGTTTATCAGCGATTTTGGTTGGCACACAGGGATAGAATATAGTGAATATTATGCAAATCCTTCCACACGTATCTTTGCTGAGATTTTTATATTACAAAAGAAAGTCATGGGATTTATCTTAAGCAGTGTCGGAGTTCTTGTACTATTTATTGCGAAAATGAATTATAGCAAGGGTGATAAATGGGCTTGGTATTTTATTTTAATTGCGGGTGCATTAGTCTGGGGAACATTTATTGGTTATAAAATCTTAATAGGCTATTTTGGTGGTAGTATGATTACCTTTATCGTAGGAGCAGCTTTGCTTATAGTAGGACTCTTTATTCCATTTAAAGATTTTTTTAGGAATGAATAAATCACTCATTCAGAAATTTATCAAGTGTTTTGGTGCGAAATGTTTTCTCTACTACCATATCTTTTTTTTTTTGATATTTTTTTGGCATGTTCTGGAAAAAAAGAGTGTAATTTTCCCTCGAATCGATGTATTGAGAATCATAAAACTCCTTGAATAATCTATTTAGATCTAAGTCAGTGTCTAATATCTCCTTAAAAAGTAAATTGCTTTCTACTAATGGTAAAAAAATTGAAAGAAGAGTTTCTAAATTAATTGTAGTGTTACCAACAATATAATCACGTTCAATTTTAACCGAAATTTCTTTTTTATTTACAGATTCTTTTAACTCTTTTGGAGCAATAAAATAATTTCTTTTTTTTCTTGTTGATTTTAAAATGATAATAAACTTAGGAAAGCGGTGATAAAAAAACTTTAGGATAATATCTTCTATTTCATGTTCTGGTTGAATTGTCCCTGATAATACTGCATTTCCTTCAATTTTAAGACGTGTAAACATTTTATGATAATGAATTTCCCTAGAGACTGCTCGTGCCATACGATAATATCGCTTTGCATTTGAGGTAACATTACTTTCTAAAACTGCCTGTGGAAGGTCCTCTATTTCATTTAAAATTTTTTTCTGGTCCTTCAAAGAATAATTAAGATATTCATGATTTCGTGGTACCATAAAACAAATCTTACTTTTTCTCATATTAAACATAATACCACTTTTTTTCTCCAATTTCTTTTAATGTAAATAATTTATCATATTCGCTTGATAGGAGTTTCCAATTCTAAGAAAAGGCTCTGCTCTCTTCAATACCACGCCAATATTTTTTAATTGGGTTCTTTTGGTAATTTTTATGCCTTCTTTTCGTAATTTCATAATCCTATGTGCTGATGTTAACCCAATACCTGGAATTTTCAGAATCTCACTATAGGAAAGGTTATTTATATCGAGTGGTCCTCTTTTATCGAAATAATTACGGGCAAGAAATATTTTAGGATCCTGACGAGGTAAATTAGAAGATTCGGTTAATATGTCCTTAATATCACTAATCGGAATTTTGTATAATCGCATTAACCAATCTGTTTGATATAATCTATGTTCTCTTAATAGGGGGGTTGCTTCTTTTTTTCCTAATTCGGTACCTTGAATTGGTGAAAATGCGGAAAAGTATCCTCTTTTTAATTTAATAGTTTTATATTCCCAGTATAATCTTTTTAATATATCCCAATCGGTTTCATCAGCAGCTCCAACAACAAATTGAGTAGTTTGTCCAGATGGGATATACTTTGCATTTCGATACTTCTCTTCATCATCTATGGGAGATTCTTGGTCAATTATATTATCATTAAAAGTATTTATTTTATCCACCTGCTCCCAATCATCAAATTTCTTTCCAGAAAGATCCCTTATCCATTCCTGTCGTTTTAAAATATCGGTTTTATATGATTTTTGATCTGCAATTTCAGATAAGTGTCCTTCAGTTGGAGATTCAACATTTACGCTCATACGATCAACATAATGAGCTGCTTCTTTAATTACATCTTTGGAAGCACCAGGTAGGCATTTAAAATGAATATATCCTCGATAATTATATTGATTACGTAATATTTTTACTGCTTCAAGCATCTTTTCCATCGTATCATCTGAGTTTTTTGTAATCCCGGATGATAGAAACATCCCCTCTACATAATTGCCTAAATATAAATGCATAAAGGCTTTTACATATTCATCTGGTGTAAGACTCATTTTTTTCTTGCTAATTTTATTGAAACAATATTTACAATTAAATGAGCATGCGTTTGAAAATAAAACTTTAAATAATGAAACGCATCTACCATCTGGTGTAAAACTATGACATATTCCACCCGAAAGCATTGAACCAAAATATAAATTATCCTTTTTAGATTGATCTTTACTAGAATTTTGTGATTTAGAATAACATTGAAGATTGTTTGACCAGTTGTTTGAATGAGTATAGCAGCTACTTGAAGCACATATGTCATATTTACCAGCAGCCCCCAGAACTCGTATTTTCTCAACAATTGATGGCATATAAACCGCTATTCGCTCTTTTTATATGATTAATTATTAAAAAGATTTTTGTCCCAATTTAATATCATGAGCCCCGCGGTTTAGTGTTATTTGATTTATGTTTTTCTTCGTGAATTTATAATATATAAATTTATTAGTGAATTAGGGCAATTATAATAATTAAAATCTAATTTTGAGTAGATAAATAGTAAGCCAAATATTTATACACAACCTTATTGATTTATTCTAATGAATATTTACTAAAAAAAAATAAATAAGAAAATTTAAGAAATTAATAGATAAAGTTGAATAAAATGGCAAATGAAAAAAAAACAATTTTATATGTTCAAACGAGCGATGATCCTGCAAGACAATACTCGCCCCTTGTATTAGCTCAAACGGCAAAAGCAATGGATTTAGATGCAATTGTCTATTATTTAGGTATGGGCTTAAAAATGCTAAAACCAGGAGAAGCTGAGAAAATTAAATTAGGAAATTTTCCTTCAGTAAGGGAAATGATTGATAAGACGCTTAAAGCAGGTGTGAAGATATTAGTGTGTGAAGCTTCAAAAAGGATGTTAGGGTGGGAACAAGTAGAATTAATCCCGGGTATGAAAATCGTTGGAGCAGCAACCCTTAATGATCTTGCCTTAGAAGCAGATGCAACTATGTGGTTTTAAAGAATTTACAAAAATATTTAATTTAAAAAGATTTTCTACTCCTCTTTAATGCGGCATTATAAAATGCCAGTGATAAACCCTAAACTAAAGTTTAACACCCCTCCAATTAGCAAAGCGAGCGATATTTCTAGTAGAGCGATTTGAATTGCATATTTCCAACTTGTTTGCTTCGCTATAACAATAATAGTCGCAAAACAAGGAATGTAAAGCATAGTTACTAAGCTAAAAATGATCATTTGCGCTGGAGATAATAAAGGATTTAATAAAGGATCTAAAGTTTTCCCAATACTCTCAGCAAATAGCACCAAAAGGACTAACGTTAGTTCCTTTCTTATTATACCATATATTAAAAATACGCCCGTTATCGAAGGTAAACCTAACCAGAAAACAGTGATAGGCGATAATATAAAGTTAATTGGTTCTAAAACATTAAGGATAAGGACAATCTCCAAGGATATCCCGAATATAATGATGATTGGAAGTGCTTTAAATATAAATTCCCTGCTTCTTAACCAAGTTTGTTTCAGAATTACTTTATAATTAGGTTTCCGATATTCATGCATTTCCATAATTAATTCTGTACAAGTTCCGGGCAAAGTTTTATTTAAGATTCTCCCTACGATGAGAATTACCATAAAATTTATTATAAACAACACTATTACCCAACCTACTCCTAAATAACGTCCTACTAACCCTAAAACTACCGCCATGACTGCAGCGCATGGAATTAATGATGTAAGTGCGATAGAAATCTTTTTTTCTCGTTCAGTTTCCATGATTCGACATCCAGCACATGCTGGCACATTACATCCAAATCCAAGAATCATCGTAATTACCGTTTTTCCGTGAACTCCTAATACATGCATAACTTTGTCCATTAGAAATGCCGCTCGGGGTAAATAGCCAGAATCTTGTAGGATTTCAATAGTAAAAAAAAATGGAATCACATAAACCAGTACCCCTGCGACTGCACCCATAAAACCTCCAACTCCCCCATCCCACAATAACTTCACTAGAAAATTTTCCTCACCAAATAATAGATAGATATTTTCCGTCCACAATGAAAAAAAATCATCTATTATTGTTCCTAAAAAGCCTCCGATTGAAAAAGTAAAGGCATAAATTCCAATTACCACTAATATCAGAACAATATAGCCCCAAAACGAATGGGTTGTAAGATGATCAATCTTATCTGTTAGATTTCTGCGCATCATCTGTTTTTTAGTTTTGAATTTCATTACTTTGTCTATTATTTGATGGATATTGTTGTAAATTTCCGAGGAAATTATTGAATTTATATCCTCACCATGATAATCTTCTAATTCTTCAATGAACTGGTTTGTAATATCAAGTAGTGGTTTAACTTTTTCAATATCATTAATTATTTTTAAGATCTCCTCGTCTTTTTCAAGCATTTTTATCGCTAGGAAACGTGCTGGATAATTGTAAGCCATAATGCGAGGGTAATTATTTTTGAATTCAGAAATCAATATTTGAATTTTTGTTTCGATTTCTTTCCCAAAAGAAGAGATCTCTGTTAAATCGGGGAAGTTGATTTTAAAATTTGGATTAGTTTCAATAATATCAATAGTCTGCTCTAATAACTCATGTACCCCTATACCGTGTACTGCCACGACTGGAAGTACTGGAGCTTTAAATATTTTCTCTAATTTCTCGAAATCAAGTTCTATATTTCTTTTACGTAAGATATCCATTTGATTCATTGCTAAAATTATTGGAACTTTTAACTCAAGTAGTTGAAATGTGAGAAAGAGATTTCTTTCCAAATTAGTGGCATCAATCACATTTATAATGAGATCGACATCATTAGAAACAATATATTCCCGACTTACTATTTCTTCCAAAGAATAGGTGGACAAGGAATAGATCCCAGGTAAATCTACAATATTAAAGTGATATCCCAGAAAGTTTAAGTGTCCTTCTAATTTCTCTACGGTTTTTCCGGGCCAGTTCCCTATCGTCTGGCTTAATCCCGTTAATTGATTAAAAATTACAGATTTTCCTACATTCGGATTGCCAGCTAAAGCAATATTTATTGTTGTTTTAGATTCACAATCATCTTTTTTATAATTATTTTTTCTAGGTCTATGAAAACTCACATTTATTCCTCTGGTATAAACTTGCTATTAGATTTAAAAATTCATAAATAAGTAAATAAAATTTTGAGAGCTTAATCAAATGTGCACGAGGTTCCGCATCTAACAAAGATTTTCGCCGCCAATCCCCGCCCTAAAACTATATTTGTCCCTTTAACAATAACCTGTAATGGCCCTCTAAAAGGAGCACCCTGCTTTTTAATAATAATTGAACCTGGATAAATGCCTAGATTGTATAATCTTCTTCTTGCATTAATGCCCGCATTAACGCTTACTACCTCTACTTCCTCTCCTCTACCACATTCTGTTAAGCATTTAATTAGACTTACAGGTTCAGAGTTTGAGCGTTTTTCATGATTAACTTTCATAACACTCATAAGATTTTTTCATGTTAATAGTTAAAAAAAAATATTTTATCCTAATATATTATTGTTAAAAGTTATATTTAAACCTTTTAGTTATACTTAATTAGGATAATTTTAATTTTATATAGCTTTTGATTTTTTATCTCAGAGTTCTGGAAAATAACCATAATCCTAAGATTTAATATTTAGATATGATATTCTTCATTATTTCAAATCATTCCTCTCTAATAATATCAAAAGTTGAGATATATTAAAAGATTCTTTTAATGAAAAAGATTATTATAAAAAAGTATATTAAAGTCTTAAAGATAATACTAAAAAGAAAATAAAAAAGATTTATAATAGTCTCATAAATCTTTGAATCTGGGATTGAATTAAAAGTAGTTGTATATTTCTAGCTCCGCCAATAACCTCTTCGATTTTGCTTATATCCGTTAATTCATCTAAAGGAGTATTATCAGTCACACTGACTCCACCCATATGCTGCTGGACTTCATAGCAGACATCATGAGTTAATTTAGAAAGAAAATACTTTCCTTGGGAAGAGATAGAGGCCACCCACTTCTCGGCAGCTGATCTTCCTTCAGAGGATTTATCTGCAAATAAGATTCTTTCATCATAAACCGACGCTGCTTGGAGAGCTAACGCAGTAGCAGCATTTGTTTTAGTCAGTAAATCTGCTAAACCATAACCTACTCCTTGATATCTAATAACAGGTTTACCAAATTGCTTTCTGAGATTGGTATAAATCATACCATATATTAAACCTGACCAACAAATTCCGACTCCACTCCCCATAATTGAAAGTCTCTCAGGGACTAAACCCTCAAACAGCCGTACATATCCAAGTCCATCATCCGCTATAATATATTCTTTTGGAATTCTAACGTTATCGAACAAGGTATGCGCAATATGCACACGAGGTACGGAATTAATTTTCAAGCGTTCAGTTTTCACTCCAAATTCGCGTTTAATCATTGCCTGTACCATGGTATCTCGTGGTTGTGCTTCATCATAGACCGCATAAGCACAGAAATAGTCTGCTTTTGGTCCATTTGTTGTATATACTTTCTCACCATTATAAATGACTCCCTCCTCAGTTTTAGTGGCAATTGTAGTTAAATTTACCGCATCAGAACCGCGATTAGGTTCAGTGATTCCGATACATCCAATCTTTTGTCCCGACATCAATTCATCTTGAACTTTTTGAATTGTACCTCCAGTACCTCCATGAGTGTAGTAATGAAAGGTAGGATTCCCACATAAGATTCCACTTGCTAATCTTGCAAGTTCAAGTTGAGGATCTAGTAATGAGAGATGGGTTCCAAGTAAAATTTCCTTTTTCATTCCGAATGGTTCAAAATCTCTCCATTTATTAATACGTTGTAAATAACCATGCTTACCCAGTTCAGGGAATAGGATATAAACATCTTGAGATTTATCGATTTTAGGATGTAATTCTAAGCAAAATTCTTGAAGCTCCTTACAATAGTCTTTATCCTCCTCATTGAGCATTGGAAAGACATTATCATTAAAAATTTTGAAGACATTTTCCAATGTCATTTTCTGAAGGATTTCATCATCAATTATTTTCTCTTGCATTTTCATTTTAGTCAACTTAGTTTTACAATTAACTTAAGTGAAAGAATAATTATATGTAGTCAAATTATTTATTGCAATTAAATCTTTAATATCATCTACCATTGAAAAAATCGTAAAATTATTTTAATGTGAAGATTCATAATTTACTTAAGAATAACCATTTAAGCTAATCTAAATCGATGGATTATGAGTCAGATCTTTTTCGCAATCACCATATCTATTTTATTTCTGGTATTTTATATTCTTTTAACCTTTTGGTATAGATTATATCTCAGTAAAATTGAAATGGTAAAAGAGCAAACTAAGTTGGACATCCAGATCGATAAATATATACCTGAGGAGAAAAGAAGTGAAATGAGGGAAAAATTAGACCAAATTTCTAACATTATCCGAGAAACTGAAAAATCTTTAGAACGGGAAATTGAGAAAAAGGTTAAAGCTGCTAAAAGTCAAGATAGTTTAGTAGTCGATGAATCTCTTATTATCGAACAAGCGGAAAAAGAATATCTTATTCATTCTGCTGAGTTTGGCTCCGCAATGCCAAAGACAGAAGAGGAATTACACGTAGATATGGAAAACCTTAAAGAATCCATAGACACTCTCGAATCATTGGACAAGGAATATTATCTATCAGAGCCAAAAAAAGCAGATGTGGGGATAGGCATGTTTTATGATAAAATTACGAGGAAATTTCAGCAGATTATTGAAGAGCAGCAATTATTAAATTATAAAATTATTCCGATTCAACGACTTAAATATCATGCTATAAAAGAGATTAAAAATATTAAAGATGATGATTTTTTACCGATTTTAAATCTTATGAAAGAAACTGAGCTTATCACAGATTTTATTGAAATAAATCCAAAATTATATATAATCATACTAACTAATGAGAAATACGATTTTTCAAATCCTGAAAAGGTAATTCTTACTTTTGCCTATGATGAAGAGACTCTTACTATTGAAGATTTATTAAAGAAAACAGAATGGGATTTTAGTTATGCTAGTAAGGTCTTAAATGAGTTATTTAGCAAGGATATTGCCTCGATTACAGATGACAGAATAATTGTAGAAGGTTTTGGTTCGGAGGAAGAACGAATTAAGTGGAACATGAGTATTTCAAAATTTGATGAAAAAAACCGATTAAGAAAAGAAGAAAAAAAGAAGAAAAAAGAAGCTTTTGAGCTCCGTCTACATGATAAGCTAAAGGATGTGGGAGAAGAGCCCAGCATCAAAGAAGAAAAAGAGGAAAAAAAAGATTACATTATAGAAAGTGAAAAAGATCTAAAACCTGATGTTGAAGAATCACCCCAGATTAAATTTAAAAGTAAACCTCAAGTAAAAAACATCGCAGAATTAAAAAAGATTAGAGCAATCTATGAAGAATCTCCAGAAGAAATCTCTGAAAGCGATTTGAAAAAACTTATCTCTCAAACCATTTTAAGCTTTCATGAAAAATACTCCTTATTGAATGGCGGGCTTGTTCAATATGAAAAAATCTCAAATTTTATTAAAGGAGACATTGAAGATGCCTCAGAAGATCTCATTCAAGAAACGATTGTAAAATTGAATAAGTTAAAGATGATTCACAATACATTTAAATTAATGGACCACCAATTTATTACATTTAAAGAAATCAAATTGGAGAAATCCGAAAAGGACTTTATTACTTTTGCATTGGACAAAAAACCAATGAATAAGGAAGATTTCATCAAGGGTTTAGGCTGGGATGAAGAAAAAGTACTTTCTATCATGAAAGATCTTCAAAGTAAGGGAATTCTACGTATTGAAAGAAATAATATTATAATTCCTGGTATTATCCAAAAAGAATAAAAGTTGGAGTTTAATGATTTAAAGACATTTATTTTAAACATAATAATTTTTTACAAAATGCATAACCTTATTAATCTCTTCTTGATATTTCTCCCGGTTCGCGAAAATGTAAAATCTAACGTCGGGACCCGTTCCTGAAGGACGAAAGTAAAGCAGTGAATCTTGACTCTTTAAGCGGTATATATCAATATTATTAATATTATCTGATAAGGCTTCTACTGAATATTTGATATTTCCAATAGAAACTTGGTTTCCATCATTTTTTTCAAAATTCTTCATGATTTTTACTTTTTCCTTGTCATCTGCATGCATTGTTTTATTGATTCCTACTATTGACCAGTCGATCGATTCTGAGATACGATATCCTCTTGCAAATAACTCTGTAGCAAGTACTAAAGCAGGTACAGGATATTTATCTGCTATAAGAGGGAAGTTGGTTCTGAACGAATAATTGTTGGTGCCTTTTTGCTTGGATACGTTTAAAATATTTAATGTATGGCCTCCTGATTCTTCCCACATTACAATCAGAAACTGTTGATCAATTAATTGATTCTTTTCCATTAATTTTATTATACGTTCCTTTAAAGGAATAGCATTGTTAATTTTTATCAGTTCTTTATGCTCTCCTTCAATATAAAGAATTGCACCATCAATTTTAGATTGATCAACCTCTATATCAAAAAGAAAATATAAAATTATCCCTAGGTGTTTATAACCTACTCCGGTCAGAATGTTTAAGAAGCTTGAGCTATCACCTCTTAAATCACTTGGTATAGTTCTTACATTTATTACTTTCTTATTAAATTCTTTTGCTAAGATATTGTGCATCGCAGAATATATTTCATTTGGAATGTAAGTAAAATATTTCCCGTCTTGATTAACATAAAGTGCAATTCTGTCCCTATCTGCATCTAATAATAGAGCTATGTCAGAGTTTGTATCCTTCATTTCTTTTTGGAGCCTGTCTTCACGAATCTCCTTAATGGGATTTGGAGGATTTATTTCTTCCTCAATTAAATGTACATTTGCTCCTAGCTGAGTGAAAAGGTTTACAATTCCTCTCGCTTTTCCTAAATATGGCCAAATTACAATGTCTTTATTAATAAGGCTTTTAATTTCTAATACATTAGTTAGTAAATTGATTACGTATTCATTATTCATTTGCTCCGCATCGATTAAGGTTGGTTTGAAAGAAGGATTCAATTTAATTTCATTATAACTCAATGCCATTTGAGAAATATCTTTAAATAAATCTCCCGAGATCGGTATAGGATAATCAATATAAAATTTTATCCCATTCCAAGATAAATCATTATGGGAAGCAGTTAGAACTATAACTAATTTGATATTCTCAATCAAGGCAACGGAAGCAGCTCCATATGGAGAGGAAATTCGCGACTTTGTTTCCTCATCGGTTTGAAAATAGATTTCAAATCCTTCATATGAAAAAATTTGGGAACAATAATTAAGTAAGATATCTTTAGTTGGTCGATCATCAGTAACTATTAAAACTCGTAAATTATCTTTTCCTTTTAGTTCTTTATATTTATGGCAAATCGCTTTAAAAACCCTTAAAAAAAGATAAAGATTCTGTTTAGGTAAAATGTATTCTTTCGATCCCTCCTCACCAGCGCTCTCTAAAATCTGAATTCTAAGACCTGAGGTGGGAGCAACAATTGGATCAATAATATCTATCTCATTCTTTGATAAGGGCGGTAAATTTAATACTTTATAATCGCCATCATCTTCTAGAGGAATATCATCTAATTTGTATTTAATCATAAAATAAATTATCGAATGTGTTTAGTAGATAATAAGCATTAATTACGAAAGTTATAAATTATTTTTCCTTGATTTAGTTTTTTTTGAAAATAGCAAAATATTTTGAGAAGGATCTTACTTCTTCTTTATATCAGGATAAACTCTCTTAATCGCTTCTCGTAATATTGCATGAATTTTCTCACGATAGACAGAATTGATTGCTATCATGCCATGAACTTTAATTGGGGGATGTCGATCTGCCTCAGATAAAATTCGTTCACAGAATTCAGGAGTTAGTCGATGAGGAAGATCTTGTTTATTAGCAATTCCAATTACAAGTGTATCTTTGTAAAATTTGTCTAAAACATCACGAATTATCTCTTTACATTGATTTACATTTTCGAAACTTGAATCTAGAACCAGCAATGCAACATCAGTACTATCAAGTAAACTTTTCCAAAGCGATCTAAAATTTGCTTGACCAGCAAAATCCCAAAAAACAATAGAACGATTAACTTCGAGTGCTTCTCCATCAAAAGAAGTAATATCTACATTGATTGTTGGGATGTATTCTAAATCAATATCTTTCCCGCAAATTAGTTGCAGGAGAGTGGTTTTTCCTACTCCACCCGTCCCAATTATAGAGACTTTAATTGCTCCAAGTATAGTTTCATCAATCTCGCGCTCAAATTCGTTAAAGATTGCTCTATTGCCTGTCCATGTCCCACTTTCCAAGATTTCTCCATATCTTTTGATAAATTTTGCTCTAATCGTGGATATCTTTGAATTAACTGTTGCATCATCATCTTCTAAATCGCTACAAACCACAATAATTATCTCATCAATAATGGTGTAGAAATATTTAAATTCATCAGTAGCTGTCGATCTAATCTCACTTTGACTGATTTCCTTCATAAATCCCGAGAATGCGCTTAAAAATCCTGCTAAAAGATCACGATCGACATCAGTATTACTATAGTTTCGAAAAACCAGTGATTTACCATCTTTAGTAAGGATGTTTAAATAAAGTATTCCCAGAACACATCACATCAAAAAATTTATTCATATTTTCCTAATAGATTATTTTAATTCTAATATTCTGTAATATTAAATCTTAGAACTACACAATTTACAAATTTGATTTATAAATTACTTATTATATTACTAAATAATTAAAAACAATTAAAAATTGATCATTTACACAATTCTTTATTATTAATTTGAATTATTCATCTTAAGTAGAATATTCAATTGTATGTGGTAATAATCTGATGAACGAGAAGGAAAACATTAATAAAGAGGATTTTTTAACCCGAGTAAATAGCCTTGATGAAAAGATAGGACAATTCTCTTCGGTGCTTGAAAAATTTGGGTTAGATATTATAACCAAAATGGGGCAAACTAACCTTAAAATTAACATGCTTACTGATAAAATAGAAGATCTTCATAAGGCAACTATTGATATCAAAAGTTTAAATCCACAGTTAAAAAGCGTAATCGATAACCAGAGTAAAATTCAAGAAGAATTAGATTTAATAAAATCACTTCTAGTAAATTTGAAATCAGTCTCTTCTAAAGAAGAAACTATTGGTCAAGCTATAGAAAGAGATGAAAGTGCTACTGATAAGAAAGAGTCGATTATAAAGCAGTTTGAAGATTTAAAAGGTGATTTAAAGACTAATGACGATCCTATAGCTATTAAAGATACACTAGAAAAAATTAAAGAAGAAATATTTGAATTTACTGGAGGACATCGAATACTATATGAAATTTCTCAATCGATCAATCGCCTGGAAAATGCAAGTTCATTAACAGAGGAATATCATAAAGAAAAACCAAATTCTCCAACAATTAGTAATTTTCTAAAAGAAAAAATAGCTTTTTGGAAAAAAAAATTTTAATATGGCATTAAAAAGTTTATCAAGTTAAATATATGGATATTAAGAAATAGTAAAGAGCATTTTTTAAGAAAAATTCACTAAAGATTTTAAAATATATACTCCATATTAATAATAATCATATTCATATTTGAACGATATTTTATTTTTATAAAAGGAATGAATTATGAGTAAAGATAAAAGCGATATTATATTTCAGGGGAAAACAGAGTCTATCTATAAAGTTATCGTGATCGGGGATCCCGCAGTTGGTAAAACAAGTCTTCTTACTAAGTTTGCGAAAAATCAATTCGAAGAAAAGTATCTTCCAACAGTGGGTGTAAATATATTAAAGGAACCAATTAATCTGGATGAAAATACTGTTGTAAATCTAATGTTTTGGGATGTAGCAGGTCAGCCTCAGTTTTATATGCTCCATCGACCTTACTTCAATGGTGCGGATGGTGTCATTTTAGTTTTTGATGTTACCCGCTCAAGCACTTTTTCGAATGTAAATAACTGGTGGAATTCTGCTATAAAGTATGGCTTAAGTGGTGTACCACGCATATTGATAGGCAACAAAATTGACTTAAAAGATGAGCGTAAGATTATTTTACCTATGGCAGAACATTTAAGTGAAAAATTGAATGCTCCTTATTTTGAAACTTCAGCATTAACGGGGGAGAATGTTAAAATGGTGTTTCAAAAAATCGCAGAATTAGTCTATAAAGCAAAACAGACTTTAGATTAATTATTTTTTACCTAGACTTACTTCTTTATCTTTTTTGGAATTTGACTTTTTTATTGTTTTGAGAAGGGAATGATTTTTTTAATTTGAAAAATGGAATTCTTGCTCGCTTCTCGAGCAATAATAAACAATTTGTCAATTATGAACTGAAGAGATTTCCAATGAGATTTAAAATCTAGTAAAGTTCTCTCTAATACATCTCTTCCCGTTATCTGCCCTAAGCTTAGATGGGGAGTAAAACCTCCCTTGAATAAAACAACGTCATTACAATTGGGGGCAACGATTTGAATTTTTCTCTGGAGATTAATAATTATGTCTTGCGGTTTTGGCTCGAGCCATATAGTAAAACGTTGCTTTCCATGCTGGAAAAAATTGAAAGATTCTAGCTTTAGTTCAAAAGGTGCCAAATCCTTACATACTTTTTTAAAGTCTAATTCTAATGAATCAAATTCGCTTTCTGGTCGAAAGGGATATAATAGAGTGATGTGAGGCATCCAACGGCGGAAATTTCTGTCATATTTTTCTCGTATTGCTTGAATTGGATTCCATAGTTTTTCGGGAGGGATGAATACTACGGCCGAGGAATATACCTTAGACATGACACTTGAAGATATGGGAATATGAAATTAAAAGGTTTTTATGGAATCATTATTATTTAGTTAGTAAATCATGAACATCAAACAAAGACATTTTATTCAGAAATCACAAATTAGGGAATTAAAAGAGGATATTTTAAAGCAATATGATGAGAAATTTCTCTCGCAAATCTTCCCTAAAAAAGCTAAGATAGAACTCATTCAAACTGATGCTGGAGACACCTTGTTTGCAATTAATGATGTTTTAAAGCTTTGGAAATCTAAAGAGGGATATATCCCGGTTTTGACCCTTCTTTTAAACAATCAAGTTAATTTAAAGAAGGTTGTCGTGGATATGGGAGCTATTAAATTTGTTGCAAACGGTGCAGATATTATGAGACCGGGAATCACCAAAATAGATTCCTCGATTAAAAAAGGAGATATTATTGAAATAGCTGATGAAACTCATGACCGTTCATTGGCTGTGGGGAAAGCAATGTACGACGCAGATGAGATGAAGAGAAAGGAATCTGGGAAGGTCATAAAAAACCTACACACCATTCAAGATTCAGTATGGGAATTTGAAAAACAGTTTAAGTAATAATTTAATTCTAAATTAATAGATAATGATTAATATTGCTAATAATGAAAGTTAAACGAATTCTTCAATTAAGATAGGCAAAATTACATCCCTATCATTAAAAAGTGATCCATTATCAACAGTTTCTTCGATTTCTGAATCATCAATGATGTAATTATGGAACAAACTCATGATCATTCGAAGGGCATTCTCACAGAAGCCATCATCACTTTGATCGTTTGAAAATTTCATGGTTTTAGTGATAGAATTCAATTTCCACATAAATTTATGGATCTGATCATTTTTCGTCTTTAGAAATCCTTCATATATCGATACTAAGAATTCGAATTCTTCATTCATCAACATTTTGAGCTCCCAAAAATAATAATATATATGACTTTTTAAAAGCCATTTTTTTTCTATATTATCGTTACCATATTACAAACTTGCAGTCGAAATCTACCATAAGAAAAAATTTTGTATGAAATGCTATAATTTTCTTTAGTTGCCCATTTAAATAGGAATTTTGAGATTTTTGATAATAATGGATCTGAGTAAAATAGTTGGGTTAATAGAAATTAAAAGTCGCGTATTATCTAGATTACATTTGGATAATACACGGTTCTATAATATAGCTCAATATTATATTACTTAGATACTACTCTATGGGCCATTATCTACTATATCACGATGACCCATGATTAAAAATTAAAAATATAGGTTGTGTGTGTGAAAATGAGTATGTATAGAAGTTACCTTCTTAAAAATCAATTTTGGGCTAAAAAAGGGAATGAAAAAGGGGTTAATTCGAATGGGGAAAAGGTATTTATCAAACATGATTCGGAAATAGGTGGTATCTATGCAATTATCAATAATATTGATAAAAAGGGTGTCAAGATTATTGTTAATGGTGAGGAACATTGGTTTAATAACTTTGATAAACTCGATACGTTTCTTAGTAGATTAAAGCAAGAAGAAGATGACTTTATGAAGATCCTGAAGAGAAAAAACATGTCCAAACGATTAAGAACTTTGGAAATCTAAAGGTATTTTCATATTAAGTCGTCATTCTTTTTGCTTTACTCAAAGTTTTGTTTAATTTTCGCCATTTAGGTTACGTTCTTACTTTAGTATTAACTAAAAAGTAATGTAATCTCTTTTTTTCCATCATTTATAAATAGGTTGAAGACCGGATTGAAAATGTCGAAGGCGTAATTTAGCTCCTCGCGAGATCTTAACTTTTGGGATTTTCTCTTTATTATTATATAATTCAGTAACTGCAGCTACTGCATAATCGATATGATCAGTGTTATATACATTTCGAGGGATCGCAAAACGGATTAAATTTAAAATCCCCTCACGTTCCTTAGGAGTTTTATTATCCCATTCAAAGGCAAATGGACCTAGCTCACATGCTCTAATACCGTAATACCTTAATAATTCGATAGCAAACCCGACGCCTCCAAAATCATTTATTTTCATATCTGTACCAGCAAAGAACTTATCAACGTTGATATAGATGGCATGACCACCAGGAGGAAGAACAACAGGAACGCCATTATGTGAGAGTTTTGTAGCAAAGTCTCGTACCTGAGTAATCCTTTCTTTAAGATAGCTTTCCTTAACAACTTCATATAATCCAGCAGCTAAAGCCATAATATCACGGCCACTCAATCCTCCATAGGAATCGTTTCCAAAAATTAAAATTTGTCTTTCTTTTAATTTAATCCCAATATCACCATCTTCAGAAAATTTCCTATGAAAAACTCCCTGATCTCTGAAAAATAATCCTCCTCCCATGTTCGCTAAACCGTCTTTCTTGAAACTTATTGTAAATCCATCAACATAAGAAAATAACTCCATTATTATAGTAGGGATGGATTTATTTTTATATCCTTGCTCGAACTCTTTTATGAAGTAAGCGTTTTCCGCATATCGGCAGGCATCTAAGAAAAGAGGAATATCAAATTTATTCGCGACATCTCTAACTTCTTTTATATTTTTCATAGAAACTGGTTGACCTGCAGCAGTATTATTAGTAATAGTTAAATAGATTAAAGGAATGGTACCCACTCCCTTACTTTCTATAAATTTTTTTAAACCATCTACATCCATATTACCTTTAAATGGATTTTTAAGACTTATCTTTTCAACAGGAAAATCTTCAAGAAGATTGTTCGAAAAAAAGTTTACAGGCTGAAATCCGTTGGCTCTTATATTGGCTTCAGTGGTGTCAAAGTGCCCATTATTGGGAATATAGAACACATCTTTCGGATTATTTCGTTTTAATAATGGTGCAATGGTGGAAAAGAGTAGATATTCAGCACAACGTCCTTGTGGGACAAGAAAAGCATTCGGTCGTTTTAATTGATGAACTCCTCCATTAACAAACCCACCTTCAAATGAGGTAAGATAAAGTTCATTCATGAGTCTATCAACATTAGTTTCGCCTGAAAGAATTAGATTGATAACTTTTTTTTGCTGATCACCACGTTCGAAAGTATCCCTAATTGCATCAAGGAGAATATAATATCCACGATTGCGTCCATATGACTCATCACCGAGAAGTATTGCTGCCCATTGTAAATCTGTCATTGTTGAGGTACCACTATCAGATAAAAAATCTAAAATGAGCATATCTGCCGGAAAAGAGAACATACTATATTCGGTCTCCTTAAGTAAAGTTTCTCTCTGGGCTTGAGAAACTTCTTTTATATTTCGTACTATATGGGCCTTTTTAGAAGGAATAGGGACATCTAAATCATACATCGATTTCATTCTTTCATTCAATGCTCCTAAATTTGGATTAGAATTTTAAAATTTAAGTCTAAATTCCATATTCAATATCTTTAATTAATTTAGAAATGATAATAAAAGTTATTGAAAAAGCAAAAAGCATCCTGTAGCAAGTAAATGGATTTTATCTCGATCTCTTACTTTTTTTTCAGCAGCGAAATTTCGTTCTTTAGCATTAATCGTGCGATTCTTTCAAAGATTAACTGTACATTCTCTCCAGTTTTAGAAGAACATTCTATATATTCTGAAAAATTATGTTCTTTAGCGAATTCAGCAGCATCAGTTTTGGAAACCGTGCGCGCTTGTTCAAGATCTAACTTGCTTCCTATCAAGATAGTTTCAACTTGTTGACCATAATTTCTATTTGTTTCGTTAAAAACAGCTAACCAATCTATCAGATTGCTAAATGTCTTGTAGCGAGTGATATCGAACATAAATAAAGTACCATTTGCTTCATTTATAACTCCTGGCAAAAGAAATCGGAATTTTTCTTCTCCAGCGAAGTCCCAGATATGAAGGCTAGTCATTTTCTCATCAACCTCAAGTTTCTTAATATAAAACTCCATTCCGATTGTAAGGGCATATTTCTCATCAAAAATGCCCTCTAAATAACGATGTGTTAATGTAGTTTTACCCACACCGCCGTCGCCGATTATTGGGAGCTTGAACTTAAAATCACTCATAATCTACTTTGTTTAATACTTAATTATCAATTTAAATGTTTATGATTCAATAAATATTTAAAAAAGGAATAGAGTAAAAAAATATAATTTTAAATTTTAAAAATTACTTAATCACTTCTTATTGGATGATCCTCATTAATTCTTTTACCCATTCAGTTGCCTTTTCTCTAGCTTGTTCTGGATTGTTAGTCAAGGGATCTTGAAAGCGGTATTCACCAATAATATTACTATCTATCAGAAAATCCTTAAATCTATTCATTGCCTTTACTCCATCACCGCTACTGCTGGTGATTAACGCCACATTTTTATCCTTTAAATCAAATTGCGAGCAATAAGACCGAATTGGCGGAGATAATGTCCACGCCCATACAGGACTACCGATAATAATTAAATCATAATCCATTGGATTATGTATTAACTTTTCTAGTTTAGGTTTAATCTTCATCGTAGCTTTCATTCCACCCCAGAAGTATTTCGAACCACTTTCCGGATCCAAATCTTTGACGGGTTTTACTTCTTCGAAATCTGCATTTAGTTCATTGCCTATATGATTTGCAATAAATTTGGTATTACCAGTCAACGAATAATATACCACTAATACTTTTACCATAATTTCTTACTTCTTGTTTTATTATTAAATTTTTTTATTATTAATCAAAATCATTTATTTAGGATTTAGAATTTGATTTAATAGATTCTGCTCTTTCTTTTAAGATGGCTTTAATTTGAATAACATTACTCGGATACCATTTTATCGCAAATGTCCAGAGGATTACTCCTGGTAAAATACATAAAATTACATAGAGAATAGTCTGCTGATAATTATATTGTGTAAGGACCAATAAAAGTCCACTTATTGCGGGTCCTATTCCTCTGCCAAGGTTTTCTAAAAATTGATTCCAAGAGACAATTTGAGCTTGCGCTTCAGGCAAATTGATATGTTGTAACACGGGGCTTTGATTTACAATATAGAGAGAAAAAATGGATCTGGAAAAGAAGAATAAAGCTCCCATTAACCAAATTGCTGGGAATGACATTAAATATATAATATCTTTTCCCTGTTCCACTGTTAAATTTGGCCAAGGAATAAAGAAAAAGAGCGCAAATGTTATGATACCGCCTATTAAAGCAAAAATAATCATTAGTACTCGTGCATTCATATATTTCCGAGCGAGTTTATCACTTAATCGAGCCAAAATTAGCTGACCTGAGATGCCCCCCGTTAATCCAAAAATTACCATAAATATACTAGTTGAAAATTCTGAGATATTGTGTGGCTCGTTTTGGATCAGATTAAGTATCAAGAAATTAATAGAACCCATTAGAATCCATGTAAAAATACCTTCGATTAAGGCAACAATATTGGTTTTACTAAACATTGTTTTCTTCATCATTTCTCGATTAATTTTATAATTATAAGTTAGATTATCCTTTTTTAAAATATGAATCAATTCTTCTTCTTGAGCACCGCGTTTCGGTTCCTCGCTTTGGATATCATAAACAATTCCGAATATAATTATTCCACTGCCAGCTATCCAAAAAAAGAAACGCCAATAACCTGTTTGCATTAATAAAGCTCCAAAAACAAACCCCAGTGTCATCGTTAAAGAACGAACAATCTCATAATTCCCAAAAAATCTAGACCTATGCTCCTTAGGTACAATATCATTAGAGAGAGAAATGACTGTCGGCCAACTTAACCCTGCAAAAATTCCAAAAATCGATATAAAGATTAAGAAATAAAGATAAGTAAAGTCTTCTCCGCCTTGAATCCCAAAACCTAGTAGTATAATGGCAATACCCCTAAATATGGATATTATAAATAGAATTTTCTTTCGAGAATATTTATCGATATAAAATCCCAATAACAGCCCTGAAATAGATGCAGACCAAGATAAAGTTGTGATCATTATTCCCATTTCTAAGGCATGACTCGGATCTCCTGGCCAAATTATTCGCGATATCGGAACGATAAGGAAGATAATCCCTCCCCACGCGATACTTTGAAATCCATTTAAAAAATAAATTGGCCAGAGAAGAGAATTATATCGATGTTCTTGAGGCATGAGACTCAGTTTCAAGTTGCCTTGGTATGCTACCTTAAAATGGTTTTTGAAATTTGAATCTATTGAAAAGATAGACTATTATGTTCAAAATTTATGTCTGTATCGTTATTTTCTTTCTCTTCAATAAATAAAAAATTAAGCTTAATATACATAAGCTGGCTAAAAACAGAAAACCTATGTCGATACCTAAATTTACCACAAATCCTAAAACAATAGGGGCAAAAAAAAAGCCAAATCCTACCATAGTCTCGAAGTAGGCGCTATATTTCGAAGTATTCTCAGCAATATTTTTAAATACAATCAATTTGAATGAGAGTACGTAATGAAATGATAAGAATGTCCCAAAAATAAAAAATAAAACACCAAACATTATAAGATTTTGATTGAAAGCCATTAATACAAGAGTGAAGATGATGATCGCCGTAGAATAAGGAAGCACCTTTTTAATACGATTGAGTTTAAAATCCATTGATTTAGCGATAGTTGTTGTTTGAGATGCCAAACGTATGGCATAAAAAAGATAATTTGTGAACACCGCATAACTTAATAAATCAGACTTAAGCGGATAAGCTAATCCTACTCCTCCGATTAAGAAGCCATAGATTCCAATTATCATAAGAGGGATATATAAAGGAAAGGAAACTTCATCTTCAATAGGGATACACTTTAAACCATTATCAGGAGGGATGACAATCTCCGATTTGACATCATTATCTGGATTTTGAATTAAAAATGCAAAGATAACCCCAATTATAGCAAAAATCAGTGCGAAATTAAACATAATTAAATTATTATCTATCAAGAAAAGAAGTATGGTCCCCATTATAAAACTAAATACTCCTCCTAAATTCCAAGCCAGACTATATGATTTCATTAATTTGTTTTTCTCTTGTTCATTCTTATAATATTGTTTTTGATTTGATATAATAGAGATAATATTCATTAAATCAGGCCAAAAGAAGCCTAAAAAGATTCCATCCGCGATTAAAAGAATATAGATAACCCAAGGATCTAATGTAAATTGAATTATTATTTGAATTAATAAAAATCCCGAGCTTGAGAGAATTAAGGTCATTTTTAAACCTAATTTTTTATGAATGTTACGAAATAGTAAGGGGGAGAATAAATATGCCATCGCTGTTCCAGAAGTAATGATTCCAATAAATTCAGGTTCAAGATTTATACTAATTAAGTATATTGGAACTGCTAAACCAATAGCTACCCCTAATGCAACCCTAAAAAAGGCTAAAAACAAGATAGGAAATATTTTATATTTTTTTTCATCCATATAACGAATCCAATATGCTCCTTTCTATAGAGAAAATAAATAATGAAATTCTATTAAAGCTTATGAGTCCTATTAGACGTATTAGATAAATGAAAGGAAAAGAAAAAAAGTTTAATTAGATTGCCCAGAGATTTTTTGCTCTGCTACTTTGATAATCTCATTGTAATAATTGAGATAATGCTCGTTAACTATCGCATGATACCGAGAGATAAATTCAGTTATTTCTCTCATTAAGGATATAATATGTCTTGGGTCAGTTAATACATTTAAACGTTCTCGAAATTCTATTAATTTTTCACGAACTCCCCGTATAACTTGTTCTTCTACATCTAAGGGAAAATATTTGTTTACTATTACATTTGCATTTTTAAAAGCAGATACTTCGCCACTAAAATGCTTAATATTCTTATTAAAGGTTCCTTCAAATTCCTCAGCAAAACCTTTAATCCTTTTATGGATAATTGGCAAATCTTTTTCTGCTAATAAAGCTGTGGTTGTATAGCTCCCATGATAAAGAAGAACTTTTTTATCTTCTTGGTCAACAGTGCGAAGCGCCTTCTTACTTCCTGTAGCTTCCCGTACAAATTGAGTGAGAGCGGCTATCATTCCAGAAATAAGAGCAGGATCTTGAATCTCGATCCCAAATGAATATTCGTAGAGACTTAATCCGTCTTTTGTTAATACAAATAAATTTCGTAATGATTTTTCCCAATTTCTCATGCGAATTTGCCTTCTTACTACTAACGCAGCTGCAATAGAAATTACTCCAATAGATAAAGATAAGCCAATGATTAAAAGTAAATTGAGGGGTGCTCTTACTTCAAATTGAAAGGTATAATATGCTACCTCTTTACCATTTGACCAAAAAATCTCAACTTCATATATACCTTCTTCCATTTCATTAGTAATTTCGATTTCTGAACTAATAAGTTTGCCATCAGTAGGAGATATATTTGATTCATCATGGATTATTTGACCCGAGGGATTTCGTAAATTAATTTGGCCTATTCCATCAGTTACATTTGGGTATAAAGTGCTGATCAAAGGTGCCTCGATGCGAAAAGTCTGTCCAAGTTCAAATGAAACTTGAGAAATAAATCCGTTTACTGTTTTTAATTGAGGATTGATTGATTGACAATAATTCGGTGAGAAAAAAGTACCAGTATAATTCCCTTGTTCTAAAGGGGGCCCAAAAAATGTGACAATACCATAATATGACGTATTATATAAGGTAACTGGACCAAAATAAATATCACTCATCTCAAAACCACGTGAGTCATTTAAAGAGTCCAGAACCCAGTCTTTTTCGAACAAGAAGAGGGGGGGAGGCCATCCATAGTGAATTTCTCTATATGGATAATTTATAACCCATTCAATGTGATTATTATAAACCTTATAAATTCCCTCCGCTTGGATTAAATTAATATAATATACATCTGTGGTGACGCGTAATACTGGGATTACTTTATCACTTATTATAGTAAGATTGATAGCTTGAAATAGTGGGGCACCAAAGGAGTGGGAATAATATACATAAGTATCAGCATAAATAGGAGTATAGGATACATCATTGATGATAAATTGAATATCAATAGTTGATGGATTTAACTTTTCAGAATATAATAAATAGCAGAGCAAATCTGATGTTGTATCATTTTTAACCGGGACAAAGTCAGTGCCATTGAAGTAAGTAGTTGCTCCTTGATTATAGATAGGACTAGTATAGTTTTCTGCCTTCCAAAAATCAAATGGTCGGACATATCCTAAATTGGAGTGATAAAACCTCAAAACAATATTGTATTTCTGGGACACATTATATTTATGCACATACGGTTCAAAACGCATCCACTCATCTACTTCTTTTCTTTCTTCATAGTTATAAAACCAATCAATTTCGGTGGTAAAAAATTCATCATAGATAGACACATCCCAATAATAATATGAAATTGGCTCTAAAAGCAGACTATAATTTAAATAAAGGAGAAAACCTTCAAGATATTCTATATCTGGATAGATAAATTCTTGTCCAAAAGCTAATGATGGAGCATAGCTAATCTGTTCCGATATATTTCCCGCAATTTTATGACCGAAGGCTATCTCTGCATAAATATCTAAATTGTTCACTTTATATTCTGCCCCAGGTCTTGATATATTATGAGGAATAATTTGTGTTAAAGAGGAAGTACTAAATTCTGATGATGAGATAGAGTCTTGATCAAAATACATTATTGAAATATCACCAGAATAATTTCCAGCATAAATTTGACTACTCTTTAACCCAAAACTTTCACCACTTGGTGAAGTTGTTAAAGAATTGAAAAATCTCATCATTAGAGTACAATTAAGCGTCAAAAAAAATATAATTATTATAGAAAGCTTACATTTCCTTTCCACCTTAGACACCCTTTTTAATTATTAGATAAGTTAAAGTTTTAAATTCTTAATAACAAAATCAGTATAAATAATTTTGGCAGAGAATTTATATGAAACAATAAAATTAATACTGTTAAAATATCTAAAAAAGCTAAATTATAATCTTAGAGAGTTGTTTTTGAAAAAGAAAAATTATTGCTTTTTCTGCTTAAAAAAGATAGTCTACAGATTTATTATTTTCATACTTAATAGCATATTATTCAATCGATTAAATATAAAAACAAATAATTCTTTTCATAAAGATATTCAACAACCTACAAATTTAAATTCATGTCCGCTGACAACCAACTATTAAAACGGCTCCAAACAGGAGCGATTAAAGGTATTATTTTTGATTTTGATGGTACACTTCTAGATATTAGAGAACCGCTGCAAAAATCAATAGAGGAAGTATATCAAAAAAAAAATATTAATGCTGATATCAGCAATACAATAGAAGAAATAGGAGCTTTAATGGAAACTATTCAAGGATATCCTCTTCCTAAAATCCTGCTTGAATCGTATGATATGTTTGAGTACATAACATCCTTAAAATCACTTACATTTTTTAAGAAATTAGAAATAGCTGTTAGAATTTTCACCAAATATTTGACTTATGCGAAAGAGGCTCCATTTTATCCAAATTGCATAGAAATATTGAAAAAACTTAAGAAATCTTTCGATTTATTTATCGTTTCACATAATCAAACCAGAAATGTATTGGAACATCTCGAGAAGGAAAATATCGAACATTTATTTAAAGGAGTATATGGGGCAGATCTATTACCTGCACTAAAACCCGATCCTAATGCTTTAACTCCGGTTCTTGAAAGTTATAAATCAACTAAATTAAAAGAATTCATCATGATCGGAGACATGCCTTCTGATATCATATCGGGCAAAGAAGCAGGAGTATGGACGGTTGGCATAGCAAGTGGTGTAAGTAGTAAACAAACATTAGCTGAATCCAGCCCAGAAGTTTTGGTTGAATCATTGGATGAACTTTTAGGATTGGTAGAACAAAAAAAGCCATCTAATTCTAAATAAAATCAAATTCTTAAAATTAATTCCTGATGGAAAATAATTTTATCTGAAATATATAAATTAAAGAATGAGATCTTCAAGTGGAATAGACATTCTTCCTTTTTTGAAATTAAAGAAATAATACTAAAAAATAGCCTTAGACCTTCCATTTTAGCAATCTAGGTATCATACTTAATTGCATATTAATTAAATGAATAAATATAAAAACAAAAGGATCTTTAAGTAAAGATAATTACACTTGAAAAGGGACTTTATTAAATTTTAGCCCTTTTTTTAATAATTCGTAGAGTTGAGAAATTATGGAACTCGAAAAACAAACGCAAAAACCAAAGCAAGTCGTCTCAAAGGACTATGACTACGAGCCAGAAAGAATAATAGAGGAAAAACTTAAAGGAGATTTGAAGCTGGATAAAACGCATGAAAATGTTCTCTATAAGCTTTTAAAATACAATCCAATCGACTCAATCAATAATATCTACCGGGATATTATCGAGCGGTTGAATCTCACTCACTTAGAAAAGAGATTTCAATGGTGGGCGGCATATATATATGTTAAACTTGCAGCTAGGATGTTTTGGAACTTCAAAGCCGAATATCCAAAGAAGAACCTCTTTCCAGAATGGGGCCCCGTTATTCTCGTAAGTACTCATAACAGTCATTTGGACCCGTTTTTCTGTGGAGCAGCCATGCATCGCCATATTCATTGGATGAGTAAATTAGATAATTTCAAGACCCCTATAGTTAGAACTTTATTTACTAATTTAAGTGCATTTAAATTAGATCGAGAGAATCCAACACTTGGTTGGCAATATGCAAAGGATTTATTAAGTGAAGGTGAAGTAGTCGGTATTTTTCCAGAAGGAACTCGCGCCCACGATGAGAATATCGGTGAATTCAAGACAGGAGCAGTGCGTTTAGCTTTAGAGATGGATTGCCCTATTGTCCCAATGGCAATAATTGGTTCGCAGAATGCATTACCAAAAGGAAAATTAGTGATGAAACCAACTCAAGTAATCGCGCGAGTAGGAGAACCTATATACTATGACAAATACGATGTTGATAAGATGTCATATGATGACATAAGGAGATTGACCAATGAATTAAGAACAGTAATATATGAATTAAGGCAAGGGATTTATGGAAAACCACAGGAGGAGCTTTCGATTGGATCACCAGAAGATGTTGAACAGAAGTCAAAATTTAATCTGAAAACATATGGAAAGGATTTATTGAAAGGAACACTACAATTGATTGATGATTCATGGTATGCATTAATTAGAAGTTTAGAGGAATTGAAGATTGATTGGAAATTTAAAGAGACTATATATATGTTTTCGGCTCAGGTAGTGAATAGGTGGTGTGATATTATGGCTCCCTACCGTGTCATAGATTGGGAGAAAAACATCCCTGATGAAGGGGCATTTATACTCTGTACGAATCACAATTCTGAATGGGATGTAATTATGCTCGCAACTGCTTTTGGAATTCATAAGAAAAGACCAATTTGGCAAATGTCTAAGCAGTCCTTATTTCAAATCCCTGTAGTAAATGCATGGGTAAGAACCCATTTTGCCTTTCCATTAAGAAGAGGAGCCCACGATGTGGATTCATTTAATTATGCTAGATATTTACTTAGTAAAGGGCAAATAGTAACCATCTATCCAGAGGGAACAACAAATCCTGGTAATGGCGAGTTATTGGATGCTCATACGGGGGCAATACGGTTGGCAATTGAAGCTCAAGTACCGATCGTGTTAGTTGGTGTCACTGGTACTGAAAATACTTATCCGAAACATGCAAAGAACATAAATTTCTACAAAGGTAATATATTCAAAGCCGGACCAGTTTTCTTAGAACATAAAAAATATTGGGGTAAACCTATGCCTGATTACGAAGAACTGAAACGGTTAACGGATAATATGATGGCTCAAATTAAAGACTTAATGCTCTATGATACTCCGGACGCATAATTAGCAAAAGGACTCTTGCGATGGCTTTAAGTAATATTGGTGTTAAAAAGCGATATAAAGTCGGAATTCCAAGAGCTCTTCATTATTATCGTTACTATCCTTTTTGGAAAAAATTATTGGAAGAATTAGATGCAGAGATCGTACTCAGTCCTCCTACAAACAAAAAAATTGTTGAGGAAGGAGTTACACATGGATTTGGAGAATTGTGTATTCCCGTAAAAATTTATTATGGTCAAGTTCTCAAATTAGTTGAAGCAAATCCTGATTTAGATTTTATTTTTGTCCCACGATATGTTTCTGAAGTTCCAGAATCCTACTTTTGTCCTAAGTTTTTATCATTACCCGATGTAATCAAAATCTTGCCTATACCAAAAATTTTGAATTTTGAAGTAAATGTAAAAGATTTTCCCATTTCTACATCTGCAATAGAACTTGGAAAACAATTGGGAAAGGGACAAAATGCATCTCTCGACGCATATAATAAAGCGCAAACCTATTTTGATGATTATCACAGGTTTTTACGAGAGGGGGGCTCTGTGAATCATGCCTTACGTCTCGTTCAACGTAGTTTACCCTTTAAATTACCAAAAAAGAAAGTACAAGGGGATATCCGCTTTTTATTACTTGGACATGCCTATAATATATTTGATACCTTCATCAATTTGGATTTTATTAAAAAGTTGCATAACCAAGGTGTGGAAGTACTTACTATCGAAAATCTCCCAGAATATTTGTTTAAAAAACCTGTTATTGTCAATCCTAGAGGAGGAATTCTAAGAAATTATTGGCGACATGAGGAAGAGATTATGCAGGCGATACGCTTTTTTCTCACTAAAGGTCGAAACGAGATTGATGGGGTAATCTTTCTAATAAGTTTTGCATGCGGTCCTGACAGTCTTATCTCCGAACTAATAATGCGCGATATGAAAGTGGTTGGATTACCATTTCTAGAAATAATTATGGACGAACATTCTGGAGAGGCAGGAATGATGACCCGAATTGAAAGTTTTGTTGAAATGGTTCGTAGAAAGAGAAAAAAACTTGGGTTGGAACCGAGATGGAAATCAAAAATTAATTTCTATGAAGCGACTTAATTACTATCCTCAAAAGACTTGGATTTATTCTTAAATTTAATAAAAAAATTATAACATTTTAATAGAAGCTATCATACTTTTGAGATTCTGAAGTTAATGGGTAATTTTTTATATAAGACTGTTTTTATTAAAATACATAGTTAAGTAAAAAGCAAGACACCCGCAAAAAACGAATAAATAATGCTAATTTCCTTTCCAAACATGGGACCTAACTGGGTCGCCTTCAAGACATTATTCACAGCATTAGATTTAGATGTTGTCCTTCCCGATCCCACAAATCGTGAAGCGATTAAAATCGGAGTAAAATACAGTCCTGAATTCGTATGTTTTCCGTTTAAAGCTACTCTTGGTGATTTTGTTAGTGCAATTAAAAAGGGTGCTGATACTCTTGTAATGGCAATTGATTGCGGACCATGTCGTTTCGGTTTTTATGCAAGTGTCCAAGAACGCATTTTACGAGATATGGGATATAAAAATATTCGCGTAATTCCATTAGATCAAGCAGATCTATTGGAATTTCACTGGATTAAGACCTTACAAGAAGTAAGTGGTCGAAAAGATTTATTTATCTATTCGAAATATATAAAAGCAGTTATTTACTTTTTGAAAAAAGCAAAGTTATTAAATGATATTCAGACCGCCGAAGGCTTATTTCGTGCGTATGAGCGTAATTTAGGCGACACAACACGAGTTGTGAATGAATTATTACAAAAACTTGATAAGGCTAACACTTTAGTGGAATTGCGTAGTTTTAAAAAAATTATTAAAGATGATTTCAATTCAATCGATATTGATAGATCGAGAACCCCATTAAGAGTTGGTCTTTCTGGTGAGATACATATAAGCTTGGAACCTTATGTGAATCTTGACATTCGAAGAAAATTAGGTGAGATGGGAGTCGAGGTCCACCAGAGTTTGAGTTTATATGACTGGGTTGTCCATAAATTTCATTTGAATTATCACCGCAAATGGCTTGAACATTTGGCTAAACCATATATGCCTATGGATATTGGCGGAGAATGTGTATGGGTATTAGGCGAATATATTGATAAGGCAAATGCGGGATTCGATGGATTCATTCATTCGTACCCTTTCACTTGTATGCCTGAGGTTACAGCCCGAACAATAATTACCAATAAACTCAAGAAAATTTACGACCTTCCAGTAATTTATTTTTCTTTTGATGAGCAGAGCGGTCAAGAAGGATTTCGAACTAGATTAGAGGCATTTTATGATTTATTGGAAGCGAGACGTGATAGAGAGATTAAAAGTACACCAGAATTTATGGCAAACGGCCAAAAGAAAATATATCCACAATATGGTGGGGAATTTTATAACGAAATAGCTCAGTTAATTCAAGCGGAGTGAAAAAGAAATGGTTGAAGTATCTAATAAAGTAAAAAGTGAAGAGGGAAAGAAAGAGGCTTTTTTAGGAATTGATATCGGATCCGTATCTTGTAAATTCGTTTTAATGGATATTAATGGAGAAGTTCTTACTAGTGTATTTTTGCGTAATCGCGGTTCTCCTATTGATTCTGCGAAAGCAGGAATGTCAGAATTACGTGATAAAATAGAAGAGGATCCAAATCTCCATGATTATGCGATAAAATGTTGTGGAACCACGGGCTCAGCCCGTTATTTAACGAAAGCAGTGGTAGGTGGAGATTTAGCTAAAACTGAAATAATTGCTCATGCGGTTGCTACCCAGTCAATGTATCCTGATGTAAGGACTATATTAGAAATTGGAGGACAAGATTCAAAAATTATTATCCTCCGGGATGGCATAATAGTTGATTTTGCTATGAATTCGGTTTGTGCTGCAGGCACGGGTTCTTTTCTTGATCATCAAGCAGCACGATTAGGTATTCCTATCGAGGATTTTGGAGATTATGCTATACAGTCTAAAAACCCCGTGAGTATTGCGGGGAGATGCACAGTCTTTGCAGAATCGGATATGATTCATAAACAAAACGCAGGTTATTCAAAAGAAGATATCATTGCAGGATTGTGCGATTCTTTAGTAAGAAACTATATGAATAATGTAGGAAAGGGAAAGGAATTAGATGAACCTGTGGTATTTCAAGGTGGCGTTTCATATAATAAAGGGATAATTCAAGCATTTGAGCGCCACTTAGGATGCAAGGTAATCGTACCAAAATATAACGTTTTGATGGGTGCTCTAGGAATGGCAATTTTAGTCAGAGATTACTATACAGAGCACGGAAGTGAAACCGTATTCCGTGGATTGGAAGTCTCGGATATCGAATTCAAAACATCTACTTTCCATTGTGGTGACTGTCCTAATAATTGTGAGATTGTACAAGTAAGAATGCCCGAACAAGACAATAAGATTATTGCTCGCTGGGGTTCAAGATGTGGAAAGTGGGATCAATTAACATAATTAAATAATTAAGAGGTGTATATGAAATGGCAGAATTCATCAAACAATTAAGAGAAATGGGTGAAGATTTTTTTGATAATATCAAGCATAAAATGAAATTATCAACGATTTTTGATTTATACACCGAAAAAGTAATACCAACATTCGTTTCTGAAAAAGATTTGAAGGAATATTATGAGAGGCGAATGGAGGAAGTAAATTTATTTATAGACAAATTATAATTGAGGTAAAAAAAATGGAAGAAAATGTAGAAACGCCAGTAGAAGAAGAAACTAAGGGGAAAGACAAGCTTATAAGTAAGGATTTAATGGAAGATATTTTTTATGGGGCAGTGAAGGGTATTGGTGCATTTGGGCTCTCTGCTTTAGCAGACCTAAAAATTGAAGGTAAAGAAAATGTTCCATTAATGGGCAAAGCGATTTTAACAACTATAAGCGATAATGCATTAAGAGATATGCTTATCATCAGTCAAGTTTCTGGTAGAAGGATTCATTTCATGGTTCACCATAAACTCATGAAAAATCAAATGTACGGTCCGATTCTTAAATCTTTAGGTATGTTTCGAAGCACATTAGATAAGGAAGATACGGAACCAATCGATAAGGTATTCCATTACTTAAATGAAGTGGGGGATCTTGTTGCAATGACTCCAGAATCTAAATTGGAAAGAGATGTCCAAATAAAAGCAATGGCAGGCATTATTAAGTTTGCCGTTGCGGGAGAAGCACCAATTATTCCACTTGCAATATACACCGAAAAGACCAAGATATTAAATATGTTTGATGCACAAGGGATCAGAGTTAAAGTGGGAACACCTTTACCAATAGAGAGACGATTAAATCGAGAGAAATATCGAGATCAAAGATATGAACTTGCTGAAGATATTGTCAATATTATTGAATCTCTCAAAATCCAACCTATGGAAGAATAAAAGGGAGGACGATATAAATGGGAAGTGAAATAGAACTAAATTTCGAGTTAGAACGACGGAAAGAAGAGTTAATAAATGAGTTCGAGTCGGTTGACGAAGATGGAGAACTTATCGGAGATATATTTTATAACTCTATGAAAGACTTTCTTGATTTAGGCGTTGAGCTTGCAAAAGATTTAGCTTCAAAAGAAGAAGAGTAATTTAAACACTTATCGTTCGTTTGTTAGATCGATAAAATAGTTTATTAAGACTCATTTTTTAATTAATTTACTATTATTCCAATGAATGTAGATATACCACTGAAATTGCTTATCTTTATAATAACCATCGGCAGACCCGACTAATTCAAAATCATTAAACTCATGCCATAATGCAGAGGCTTTATTATGAAGTGGATATTTCACGATAAACGCAACAATCGGGTTTTGACTATTCTCTAAGATAGCTTTCATGAGTTTAGTTGCGATCCCTCTCCGTTTGTATTTATTTATTATACTAATTTGATCTAGATAAATAAATTTGTACTCCTCCTTTAAAAGAAGATCTTCTATTTTCTGGTTATCAAGATAAAGATTCTTTAAAGTACTTCGCAATTTTTTGATATCAGTCTGCTCTTTATGAATACTTGCAAACCCTAGAATTTGGTCATCTTTAGTTTTGGCAACATAAATTTCGGTTTTTTGGTTTTGAATTAGATTTTGATAATATCCAACATCAACTTCTTTCCTTAAAAAGCCATTTTGCTCTAACTTTTTCCTCTGATTTTCAGAAATCAAATCAAGATCTTCTATTTCGATTAAATTCGCCTTTAAAGCAGTATGAATTCCTTCTGCATCCGAGATATCTGCAATAATGATTTCATAATCTACTTTTGGAATATTCTTTTTATTTGTATTCAAAAAACTCTCAGCTTATCCAGTTTTATTCAAATTATATTATCTTCTATATTATTAATTTAATAGGATAAATAAAATTTGACCATTTTTGTAAATTAAGGAGCCTTATTAACAGATTTTTATATATCATTTTATAAAGTTTTATTTATCCTAAATTTAATTATAATATTAAATAATTATGGTATAAGGTATATGGAGATTACTGAAATAGAACCTGAAAAAGAGTTTAAAGTCACTTTAGTGTTTTGGAAATTTTATGAACTAGGTCTTTATTTTACGCTTCCCGAAGTAAGAGAGTTTTTAGAGACGGAAACCTCATTAAAGATTTATAAAAGATATCATTGTACTGTTAAAAATAAAGCTACGGGATTTAAATGTCACCAACCATTAAAATGGATCTCGAGTCAATCCCATTTGTATGCACCGGTATGTTTTAAGATAGGAAAGTCAGATAGGTTTTCCTGTTCAACAGTCCCGTCCGTAGTGGGAAAGATCCGGCTTGAAGGACACATTCACTATGGTTCAGTATTAGTGATTCATTGTGAGTTAATTTTTGATAATTACCATAAAATTGAAGAGTTTATCGAGATTTCTCAACCAGCAAATATAATTCTCGAAAGTACAGGCAGACCAATTACAGAAAAATTTATTGAAATAAGAGATAATACTATAGAATTGTTAAAAAAAGCAAATTACCCAAGAAAAGCAAAATTGGAATCCGTCTTAGAACCATGGCATCACACGTGGGTTATCTGGGACGCAAAACCTACATTTAATAGAGAAGATTATAATTTTATCGGAAAAAAATTAGGAAAAGATGCGCACTATTCTATTGGATTAACATTAAGGACAGATAAATATCGTGAATTGGACCCAATAGCTTATCGAGATCAAATTAATCTTCAAAATCTCTCTCCCTACAAAAATGAATTTGTAATGATAACGCATGCTGGAAATGTTATAATTCCCGGTCCTGGGTTGCTAGACCCTGATTCGATGAAAAATATGTTGATTGATACCATTTTTGCGCCAGAAGTCGGTAATGTTCAGAGATTCTTGATTTTGATGCATATGGAAAATATTTTGACCGTAGCCGAAAGATTTGATAGTATCATTTCTGATACGCGAGCTCAAGCAGAAAATCTTAAGTTAAAGGATAAAATCGAGCGTTTAGAAGAGTTAGAGACGGAATTAAATCGAATTATTCTGGAATTAAATAAAGATGTTATTTTATCGAAAATAACACGCTTACTTTTTACAAGTACCTTTAAAACAAGTATGTTCAATGAAATGATTGATAAACTCGATGGATTTACCTTCTCAGAAAAAACTGATGAGGTAATTACTCGTATAAGAAAATCTTTAAATCGTGAAAGAAATACACTAAATACCAAATCATCATCAATAGAGAATAAGTTTCTCGCAATTCTTAATTATCTTGCATTATTCGAACTTGGAGTATTAGTTGCCTCTTTAGCTTTAGAAGATGTCGTTGGTGGAGCATTGAGTGGGACTATTCAAATAATAATTGCAGTTTTAATCGTAGTATTTGCATTCCTACTATATCGTATGCAGGAAAAAAGATTATAGTGATTTTCGATTATATTATAAATTATATATTAGTTATAATGAGATGAATTATTTATGGTGGATTATATAAAGATAGAAGGAAATCCCGCTGAGCGTGGTTTTCAACAAGGAGAACAGTTAAAAGAAAAAATTTATACTACATTTGATACAGTCTTACACTCAAAAATGTTTTCTGAAGTGACTTCTAAATGGATACCACTTTCCATTATTAAATTTGCTCTAGGTGTAATGGGAAAAAGAAATATTAAAAAATCATTATCACATCTCCTTCCCAACCAGCATGAGAAGATGAATGCTCTGAGCAAAGCAGCTGGTATAAGCAAAGGATTGATTTATGGTGGTCATTTTATAGAGGTTATGTCTGGTGATCCCAAATCAATATATAAAAACCCCCCAGTTCCCGCTTGTTCAATGATTTTTGCCTATTCGGAGGCAACGATTGATAATTCGATGATTTTTGGAAGAAATTATGATTTTCCTAACGTTCTCCAACCTTTTCAGGTAGTCCGTAAAGAAAGACCAGATAATGGATATAAAAATTTGAATTTTACACAATATCCACTAGTTGGTTGTCATATGGGGTTAAATGAGAAAGGTTTAGCTATAGGGTATAATTTTGGTCGGTCGTGGAAAAAGCAACCACTAGATTTCAGATTAAAAGGTGTTCCCGCTACATTCATCATACAGGAAGCATTAGAAACTTGCGCAACAACTCAAGAAGCCATTGATTTTATATCTAATTTTCCTGCTCGAGCAAATGGCTTCCATTGTGGTTTAATGGACAATTCAGGCGACACTTGTGTTATTGAGACTACAAGCACTCGTTATGCGATTCGTAGACCTAACAACGGAATTCTAGCCCACACAAACCATTACCAGTCAGAAGAGCTTAAAGACGCTAATTTGCCAGAGTATGTTCGATTTAAAATGGATGATATGGATATAAGTCCTATAGAATCCCCTATAAGGCGGTACAATAGAGAAATTGAACTTCTGAACAAGTATCATGGACAAATTAGCATTGAAATTATTAAAGAAATTTTAAGAGATCATGATAATAGGGAACCAGATGATTTTACAGTTTGCACGCATGGTCCTGCTGCAGGAACTTTAGGTTCAATAATCGTTTTACCTCAAAAGAAGGAATTTTGGGTTACTGATAACCATCCGTGCGAATCTAAGTATGAGAAATTTACCCTAAAATAAAAAATAAAAATTAATTAAGAAAAAAGATAAAGTTAATATCTCGTTCTAGTTGCTTGGATACGGAGTTTAGCTTTAGTATCTTCATCGTCATCCTGAAGAATTACATACTCTGTTTTTTGGGGTAATCTAATCTCAAACACTTGTTTTGCGACAGTCTTGTCTTTCTGAATTGGGTCTCTCTCTCTTAATATCACTTTTATTGGAAGTATAATACTTTCATCTGCCCTCACCGTAATAAATTGGCTCCAGAGAGACATATCTGCTTTTGAAGTAAATTCTTGATTCCTTTGTAATTTGATCTCTCCTTTATTGGGCCAACGAGCCTTAAATAATTTATCCTCGGAATCGATTTTGAAATAGAACTCACCACGCCAGCCGAATATGTCATAATCCTTTGTAGTCTTTAAGCTCATTAACTCTATGCTCACTAGATAGCGTTCTTTTTCCTCTCCAACTTGATCCTGCTCGAAAGATTGATCTTTGGCATAGGTTTTTTTAGCTTTAGCATAATATCGTCGGGGAATTTTAACATCACCATTTGATTATTATTTACAATTTTTTAGTTTAGTATAGTGTGAGATAATATAATTTATTCAGTTAAATAATCTGCTAACAATGGAATAATAAGATTATCCCAAATAGAACCAGACTTTCTCTAATAACTTCCTAAAATTAAATTTACATTAATGTAATAAGACATATTAATTCATTATGCAAATTATTAATTATAATATTTTTTTGTTTGGTTTCGCCCCGAAAGAAGTATGATTAATAATGTTAGAAGTTGAAAATGGATCTTTAGAGCAAGCTCTTATAGAAGAAAGAAATTACAACTGGGTAAAAGCAGCATCATTATATGAAAAAGCCGCTAATTCTTTCCTAATTGAAAATGAGATGGAAAAGGCTGCAGAATTTTATAGGAAGTCCGGATATGCAAATGCTAGAGCCGCTGATACCGTAGAAACGGTAGAAGATCATAGAGAGATGTACAGTAATGCCATTAAAGCTTATACTGAAGCAGCAAATCTTTTTAAAGAAGTTGAGATGCAATCTGATGAATTAGAAAATAAGGCTGAAGTTTGTTATTATATCGGTTTTATAACCGAATCTGTAGCTAAAGCAAAGGAATCATTTAGTAAAGCATATGATCTATTTATTAGGGCAAGTGAAAGTTATTCTAAAGACGATAATCAAATGGGTAGAGCACGAGTTTTTAGTCGAGCTGCAATTACTTTAGGATTAATAACCTCATATTGTAGTGATAATAAAGAAATTGAAGAGATTTTTCAAAAAGCTAGGGAGATTTTGGATAAAATCTGGAAGATTTTAAAAGAAAAAGAAAATATTCAAATTCTGGCAGAATCCTTGTTTGCTGAATTTTTTATTAATCTACATATCATATTTTTTATAATGCCGTTTAAACGAGAGCATTTTTATAAGCAATATACAAGAGAATTCCTATTAAAATGTGATGAAAGTATACAGAGAGTTGAGGGTTGCGTTGATAATTCCATCCTTGCTATGATTAATTTTGCAACAGGTTTTATATATTCTGCTTATGCATTTCACTTTATTGAAGATGAACGGGACCAAAGATTAGACTTTCTTAAAGGATTAGAATACCATGAAAAGGGATTAAGTTATGCCATGGATTCAAATGAAAAAAAAATTACGATTCTTTCATTATTTTGGTTAAATTTATGGGCAATAGTTAGTGGTAGATTTAATTATCTCCAAAAGAGGATTATTAATGATATAAATGAAATTATAGATTTAGGAAAAATATATGAAGATGAAAATAGTCTCTGGTATTTTTATTCCAATTTCTTACCAGGATTTTATTATGGAAATTTTGCTCAGAGAAGTTTTATTTCACTAAACGAGAGGGAAATTTACGCTAAAAAAGGGATTAGTTATACCAAAAATTCACTAAAAAATCTCGCTTTCGGTCCTTTTTGTGTATGGGCTTTCCAACTGCTTACTTGGTCTTACTCACAAATGGCAATTCTCACTACAGAAAAAGAACAACAAGATAGATACGCTCGAAAAATGCTTTATTATGCTAAACAAGCTAAAGATATTGGGGAAACATACAGAGGAGGTAATGCAGCAGCATCATTTAATTCGTCTCAATATAGAGCATATAAAACTATGGCAGATATTGCAAAAAACAAGCAAAAAAAGATAAAAATGTTAGAAGCTGCCATAGATGCTTCTAAAAAATATATAAAACATGCTGTTGAGTCTCGTACTGGTAATATAGTAGGACAAGTTAGATTAGGACTTCTTCTTGAAGAATTAGGTATCACTAAAGTAGATATTAATCCATTAATTGAAGCTAAAAAATTGTTTCTTAAAACCATTGATGAATGTCTAAAAAGAGGACACAATTCCCTTGCTGCCGCTACTCATGAATATATTGCACGTATCGAAGATAGAATGGGTAATCACGATGAATCGGCAGAAAATTATAAAAGGGCTCAAGAAATTCATAGAGAATCACTAAAAAATGTTGAATATAAACCGCTTAAAAAGAGAGTTCAAGAAAAAATAAGATACGCTCATGCTTGGAGTTTAATAGAAAGCGCTAAAAGTTATCATAAAAGAGAGAAACATATAAAAGCGAAAGAAAGTTATGAGCAAGCAGTTATAATTCTAAAAAAAGTGCGTAAATACAATTATGAAGCACCTTATTACACAGCATGGGCTTTATTAGAAGAAGCAGAAGATTTTAGTAAACAAGGGAAACAAGAAGAAGCCATTAGAATTTATAAGATGACTAAAATCGCTTTCAAAAATACAATAAAAAAACTAGGAGATACATCTAAATATTCTAAAGAAGAAAGGAAAACAATTGAAAAACTTGAGAAAGTAGCTAAAATCAGGAAAGATTATTGTTCTTCTAGAATTAAACTTGAAAAAGGAAGAGTCTTAAGTAAACGTGGTAATTTACTTGAAGCTGCTGAAAAATTTGCGACTGCTGCTTCGCAATTTAGAATAATTTGTACTGTATTTAAAGTAGAGCGAGAGCGAAGAGAACTTGAATCAATATACTATCTTTGCCGAGCTTGGGAGAATATGACGCTTGCTGAAAAGTATGGAGATCCTGAACGGTTTGCAGAAGCAGGAAATTTATTCAAAAGAGCTAGCAATAGTTTTACTGATACTAAATTTAAATTACTTGCTTCGGGAAATTCTGCATTTTGTCAAGCACTAGAATTTGGATGTAAATTTGATGAATCCCTTGAAAAAGAAACAAAAACAGAGCATTACTCGAAAATTAAATCTAAGCTTAGGAAAGCGGCTTCTTTATATGAAAAAGGGAATTTCAATAATGCAGCTGATTGGGCTTTAGCTACTTCAACTTATTTTGATGCGGCATGGCATTTAATCAGAGTCGATGAGGAGTTAGATCTTGATAAAAGAAAAAAGCTTTTAAGGATTGGATCGGGGTATTTAAAATCTGCTGCAGAATTGTTCAGCAAAGCAGGCCATAAAGATAAAGAGATTGAAGTTCTAACCAAATTGGAAAGAGTGCAAAAAGAAGAATTAATATTAATTTCTGCTCTTAGTACGATTGAAGAACCTTCGATTTCAAGAAGTACGGTGGGCATATTCGCTCCTGCTTGCCCCGTGGAAATCAGTCAATCTCCTAGATTAAGTGAAATTCGTGAAATTGCAGAAGAATCTAATAGAGTACTGGCATCTAAGGCGACAGTAAGTAAACCAAAGCTAAATTTTAAAGAGCTGCTGCGTATTTCTAAAGAAATCCCAAAAAAAAGAATATTTATTAGCTATGCTACAAAAGATTCGGATTATTTTCAAATTCCAATTATTGTAGAAAACTTAAAAGTATATTCTGAAATTGAAGAAATTTCTTTTTGGGAAGCTGATAGTGGGGAGAATATTGTAGATTTCATGGAAAAAACACTTAGGAAGAGTAATACCTTTATTCTTTTTTGCTCTGAGAACTCTATGAAATCTGAAGCTGTAAAGGGTGAATGGCAGTCAGCTTATCAAATTAGCAAAAAAGGATTAATAAAAATTATTCCTGTCTGTGAAAATGATAAGTTTATTCCAATTTTATTAATGCCAATGTTATATGTCAAATTTAATCGAGATAATTTTAATGAATTTATTGAAAGTTTACATCATGAAATTTTAAGATGAATGGTTAGTGGTTTTTTTCATTTTCGAAATTTTAATTAATTAACCTAAATATTGTTAAACTTATAATTAATTAAGTATCGAGAGAAATATTTTTGTCTCAAGAAGAATTTTATAAAGAAATTTCTGATGCTATAGTAAGTTTAGATAAAGAAAAAGCGATTGAATTAGCCACTAAGGCTATTAATGAGGATATGGATTTAATTAAGACAATCGAGAGAGGATTTGGAGAAGGAATACGTCGTATTGGTGATTTATGGGAAGATGGTGAATTTTTCTTACCTGAATTGATGCTTGGTGGAACTATTATGCAAGAATGTATGAAAATTCTTTTACCTTCCCTAAAATCATCAGATAAGGGTATTATTTTAGGACGGATTGTGATTGCAACGATCGAAGGAGATATTCATTCAATTGGAAAAACGATAGTAGGCACGATGTTGAGTGCAAATGGATTCGAAGTCTACGATTTAGGAGCAGATATCTCCGCAGAAACTATCGTAGAAACCGCCATTGAAAAAAAAGCACACATAATCGGAGTATCGGCGTTATTATCTACAACAATGTTCGGGCAGAAAAAAGTTATTGATTTGTTGGAATCCAGAGGAATTAGAGGTAATTTTAAGGTAATTTTAGGTGGTGCTCCAGTTACTCCATCTTGGGTTGAAGAGAGTGGAGCGGATGGTTATGCAGATAATGCGGTTGAAGCAGTAAAGTTAGTTAAGCATTTGATGAGTCATACTTAGAATTATTGGGAAAATGGTGAAATAGAAAATGCTATTTAATAAATTATTGGAGGATAACTCTAAGGTGATTCTTTTTGATGGGGGTATGGGTACTGAGATTTTTAAACGGGGTATCAAACCAGGAATGTTGCCAGATCTCTTGAATATCGAAAAACCAGAGGTTATTTCAGAAATTCATAAAGCATATTTCGATGCAGGGTCAGATATGGTTCAAACTAACACATTTGGTTCGAGTTACCTTAATCTAAAGAAATACAGACTTGAAGAGAGAATTAAAGAAATAAATCAAAGTGCGATTAAAAATATCAATGCGGTTCGTCCTAATGGTAAACTTATTGTGGGTGATGTTGGTCCGTCAGGATATTTTAAATCCCCGGTTGGAAAAGTTACCCCTGAGGAGTGGTATGAAAGTTTCTTAAAACAAGCAGAAATATTAGAAATGGGAGTTGATTTATGGCATATTGAGACTATTTCTGATATCGATGAAATGAAAGCGGCAATAGATGCTATCAAGAAAGTTTCTTCAAAACCAATCATCAGCTCAATGACTTATAAACGAACAAAGAGAGGCTTTTTCACCATTATGGGAGATAGTCTTGAGAAATGTATTAAAACTCAAGAAGAGAGCAAAGTGGATGTAATTGGTTCAAATTGCACCTTAGGATCACTCGATATGATAGATTTGCTAAAGGAAATGAAAAAGTGTACTGAATTACCAATCTCAATAAAACCAAATGCCGGACAACCAAGAGTGGAGTCTAATGGGCAAATATATTATGATCAGCCTGTGGAAGAGTTTGTAAACCATATTTATAAGATGATTGAAATAGGAGTAAAGATTGTGGGAGGTTGTTGTGGTACATCTCCCAAAACAATTAATCAAATTAAAAAGTTAATCTAATTAAGATTGAGGAATGAAAAAATAACTATGACCATAATTAGGCCTAAAATTAGTATATTAAATGATGAGTATAGAACTAAAATTTTAGAAGAAGCTAAAAGCATATTAAAAACTCAAGGAATTTTTGTCGAAAATCGAGATGCCGCCGAACTTTTCCAACGAGAAGGACTACCAGAGAAAAATTCACGATTTTTTATTCCACCAGATCTTATTGATCGGTGTTTAAAAAGTGTACCAGATGAGGTTAAACTATATGATAGAGAGGGACAAAATCATCTCACACTAAGTGGAGATCAGGTTAATTATGATCCCGGTTCTGCTGCAATATTGATCTTAGATGAGCAAACTGGAGAGATTCGAAATGCCCAGTCTGCGGATTTTATTCGATTTTCAAAAATTGTAGAGCATTTGCCGTATATCGATGCTCAAAGTACCGCCTTAATCTACCAAGATGTTCCCAAGAACGCTCAGGATTGGCATAGACTCTATTTAGCGCTAACATATTGTTATAAGCCCGTAATTACTGGTACATTTCGCGTGGAAAGCTTCTCGATTATGCGGGAATTATTACTAACTTGTCGAAACTCAGAAAAAGCCCTTGCTGAAAAGCCATTAGCTATATTCGATGCATGTCCGAGCCCCCCTCTCAAATGGTCCGATTTAACTACTCAATCGGTTATTGATGCTGCAAAAAGCATGATACCATCCGAGTTTGTTTCGATGCCCTTAGCTGGTGCGAGTGCCCCTGTAACTCTTTTAGGTTCGATAACTCAACATTGTGCTGAAAGTTTAGCTGGAGTTGTTATTGCTCAATTATCAAGAAAAGGAGCTCCAATAATATGGGGAGGTTCACCAGCGATACTAGACATGAAAACAGGAACTACTCCAATGGGTGCAATTGAGACTATGATGATTAACTTAGGAGATGTTGAAATGGGAAAATTCCTCAACTTACCAACACATGCCTATATGAGCTTAAGTGATTCAAAAGTTCCCGATGCCCAAGCGGGATTTGAAGCTGGAATGGGTGCTTTACTTGCAGGTATCGCTGGGATAAATATGATATCTGGTCCCGGAATGCTTGATTTTGAATCAACTCAAAGCATAGAAAAACTACTAATAGATAATGAGATATGTGGTATGGTAAAAAGATTCTTAAAAGGAATTACAGATTATGGTTCTCCATTTGCTTCAGAGATACTAAAGGATTATGATGATAAGCAAGAATTACTATCACATCCCAGTACTTTAAAGTTATTTAGAGAAGAGTTGCTTTTTACTGGTCCAATAGTTGATCGAGCCACAAGAGATTCGTGGAGAATGTTAGGGTCGAATTCTGCGAGAAGTCGCGCAAGAGTGGAGGCCTTAAAATTAGAGAAAAAAGCACCATTAATACCCATTGAAGAGGATCTCTTGAGGGAATTAAATAGAATTGAGAAGTCCAATTTATAACGAAAATCAGTCTCTAATCCCCCAAGTGGTTATAAAGAGACACTAATTTTTGGATTCAAATCTTTTTTTCTTGTTTTATCATAATTAATAATAAAAACTGCCAGCAATACTATAATTCCTCCTACAATGTTTCCCAATACGATTAGCTCGTTTCTTGCCAATAAGAGTGAAAAAATTAGAGTTAGAAATGGTTCAATATAAAGAAATGAAGCAACTTTTAATGAATTCAACTTGGTTTGTGAGTATTGCCAAATATAATAACCAATTACATAGCTTCCTAATCCAAGATATAATGCACATAAAAATACAATTGCATTTGTAAAATTTAAAAGGAAAATGCCAAACTCATTAGATATTATAACAAATATGAAAAGTTCAAGTAGACCCAAATATGAAATATATTTGTTGATCTTTATACTCGACGATTTCTTAATTAATTGTTTTGAAATAGTTGAATAGATTGCCCATAATATTGGAGTTAGAAGCGCTAGAACATATCCTATGAAATTCGGAGAATTTGGTAGAATATTTGAGATATCCCCGCCTGTTATTAAAAGGAAACTCCCAAATGTAGCTATGATTATTCCTAGTATCTTTAATTTTGTTAACTTTTCATTAAAAAAGATTAGAGCAAAAACACTAATAATAATCGGGGCTAATAAACAAACAAATAGAGCAGGGAGAGAGGGCCCTATTAGTTGAATAGCTAAATATTGACTGAGAAAAAAAAGAGATACTCCAGATAGGCTTGCAAAAAATAATAATAGGAGTGTTTTTCTTATAGAAACTATTCTATCGTTTTTGTTGATTGGAGCCCCATTGGGTTTTCTATTTTTAAAAACTTGAATAATGTCTATAACTGCAAAAGCCATTGATGCTATTATAAACCTGTATAGAGCTAAAGTTAAAGGTGTGATAAATTCTATTCCGATATCAACTATTATGAAAGAGAAGCTCCACATGATTATCATAAAAGTTAAGCTTCCATATATTTTCAGCATGAAATCAACAATTTCCGGTTTTAATAAATAAACAAATATTATTTATTTATATTGTTAAATTACGAAGATTAATTATTTCTTTTGGAAAGATTGGGCTTGAAAAAAGTTAGATTTAGCGTCAATTTAGCGATTATGGGAATGGAAGATTCTTGTAAAGAGCTTTTTCAACAACATTTTTATCAAATTGCTCTTGATTATTGTCAAAACAATGATATTCATGAGTACTTGGTGATTCATCAAGAAATCCCGTTCAAAATTAGGTTAATTGTAGTAGAAAGCCTCGATCAGTTGATTAAAGAAACTTCTAAGCTGAAAAATTTGGATGCCCTGATAATCTGTATTAACATCTATAATACCCAATCTATTAATCAATATACACCTCACTCATTAAACCAATTCACACAACAATATAACTTCCAAGTATTGACTGTATTTGTTGGTGTAGATTCTTATTACATTGAGAAAGGAGTTCCATCTGAATATTTTAGAATCAGCCGATTGAATTTAATAAAGAAAACTAATGAATTAAATTTTATTTACTGTTTTGAAATTCAAAACAAAAGTGAAGATATAGACGCTATTTTGGAGCAAATTCTCTACGATATCCTACTAAGATTTCAAACATCAAGTCCTGAATCACTTGTTCGCGCTAAGAGCTATGGACAAGAATTATTGAAAGGAAAATATAATCAAAATTCTTAAATTGGAATAAAAAGATTTAATAAACCCAAATTTTAATATATATTCAATTATCAATTGATTTTAATTCTACATAAATAGAGATGAAATACTATTATGGGAGAAGAAAAGAATAAAATTTTAACAATTGAGAAATCAGATGGAAGAAGAAAATGTCCTAGCTGTGGTGAAGAGAATAAACACATGATTCATGAATCTACCGACAGATCGCATATTATCAGTGATTACCCGCGTGTCTATGGCAAAAAATATAGATCTATAGCAATTTGATGCTATAGAGTATAAATGTGGTAAATGCGGGATTGAATGGAGAGAACAATAAAAAAATAAAGTTTAGACTAAAAATAACCGTTTACCGAGAAATGTGGCTAAATCAATAATCTTGATCTTTTCTTTTAATTGTTGATGTGTCTCATCCAAACTAGGTTCACTCAAGTAGCAATTAAAATGGGAAAGGCATTTAGGACACGGCACAACTAAGTATTCTGCCCCAGTATTGACTGCTTCTTGAATTCTATTTTGGCGGATTACGCGAGTGTATTCATTGCAGCAAGAAAAAGCCGATACACCACAACACTGAGCATCATCTTTGATATTTTCCATCTCTAATAATTCTACTCCGGGAATTTTTGATAAGATTTTACGAGGAGCATCATATAATTTCCCACCTAATCGCCCGATTCTACAAGCATCATGATATGTTACTTTTACCTTGTCTTCCTGAGGAAATCGTAGGTTATCAATTATTTTTTCCTTTAGTATAAATTCAGAAAAATGTAAAACTTCAAAATCAAAATCCTCAATAATTTTCGGATAATCTATCTTCCAAGTTCTATACCCTTCAGCACAACTCACGATTATTGTTTTTACCCCAGCTTCTCTGTAGAGATTAACATTATATTCTGCTAATTTTTTGAAGGTTTGAATATCTCCTTTTGCCCACAAAATATCGTGACCACAGCACTTTTCATTTAAAACAACTGGAGTAATATCTGCACCATTTAACAAACTTATTACCGTAATTGCAGCATTGGTATATTGCACATTTAAATTGTGAAGAATATCTTCCATTAAGGGTAAACACCCTATAAAGTACGCAATATCTCCCTTGCTTTTAACTTTTAATCCTTTATCACTTAAAAAGGATAATTTGTCAGGAGGAAGAGGATTTTCTGCCATTATTTGAGAAATTAAAGGAAATATACCGTTATGAGTCTCACATACCATTAATTTATCAACTTGTGATTGATCATTACCAAAAACTTTTCTCAACTCTAAAATTAATTCAGGAATTCTTACTCCTACCTTATCCGAGGTCATAGGACAATAGATTGAACACTGACCGCAAGTTAAACATTGCCAAATATTATTATTTTCCAATGCTTCTTCAATACTGAGATAAGAGATATCATTTATCAAATCTCGTGGTGAAAATATTCCCAGATGTGAGAGCGGACAGACAGTCACACAGCGATTACAATTATAACAATAATTAGCCGAAGCTTTAACTTGGTCAATCATTTTTAAAACTGCTGGATCCCTTGATTCATCTTTTTCTTTTGTTTTTGATTCAGTCATCACAGAAAAATATATTTTATTTAAGCTATTTAGGTATATTATTTTATAGAATTAAAAATATATCATAATAATTATAAAGTTAATTTAGGACATTAACATAAAGGGATTAAAAGTTGTTATATCAACACTTAGATTTAGCAAGGTTTATCCAAATATTTCTTGTTCAAGGATTAATTGGGTTTTTCTTTTTATTCATCGCATTTCGAATTCTTAGACGAGAGAGCAAGGGATTAAATTTGATAATAAGTTGTTTTTATTTATCAACAACGATAGGTGTTGTAATCAATATAATATATGCGTTCATTTTTATAGAAATCATTGTATTTATTTTACATTTTTTAACATACTTTTTTCTCTGTTTATCTTTAATGTTCTTATTAATATTTTTGCTCGTTTTAATGAAATCTGAAAGCATCATAACGAAAAAAGTTCAGGCCTTCCTTCTTATCATATTTAGTGCAGGTTTATTGGGTCTTTTATTTATTCCAGGCGGAATTACCATCAATGAATCAACTAATTGGAAACCAGAATGGAGTTGGCCATTTTTAATCTATAGTTTTGTGATTTGTAACTCTGTAATACTCCCAACAATTTTTTTCTCTGTCAAGCTTTATCTGAAGTTTGAACATATAGAGCTTAAAAAGAAATGGAAATACTTTATTGTTGGAATGTTTGCTTATTATTTCGTTTATTATGGAACATCTATTTCAAATACATTAGCAGACCCTACATTTCGGTTTATATGGTCAATATTATCATTACCCTCCCTTATATGCTTATATTTTATCTACTTTGGTGTTGTCAAACAATTATAGCGAACAATGCCCAAATTTACTTCCTTTTATAAATAATATTGATTTGTTAAATGCATTTAAATTAATAGAATATGATAGTATTAACAAAAACCAATAAAAAAAAGTGATTTATAATGACTTTTTATCAAACCTCTCCTTTAACCCTTCCGAGAATAATTACAATCTACTTTGCCCAGGGATTATTATTTATATTCTTTCTATTCTTAGCCTATAAAATACTTAAACGCGATCGTAAGAGACTCAACATCATCTTCAGTGGCTTTTATATCTCTGCAATAATCGGAATTTTAATTAATTTCATTTATGGTCCAATTGATATTCCCGATATAGTAAAAATCCTCAACTTTCTTACGAATTTTGGCATCTTTTATGCCCCGATCTTTCTTGTTGTGTTTGATTTGATTTTACTAAAATCAGAAAAAGTAATTAACACTGCTAAGCAGTTCTTGGTGTTTATTATTTTCGGAATCGCGATGTTCGGAATGTTCATATTGCTTTTTATACCTGGGTGTGGAGTACAAATAGATGGAAGTGAAGTAAGCAAGTGGTCCCCTGTTTGGAGTCCTTGTTTCTTCCTTTATGTAATGCTCATCGAAACGATTGGAGCAGTCATACCAATATATTATTTATCCCTAAAAATATACAAAAAGTTTGAAGATAAAGTCTTACAGAAAAAATGGAAATTTTTTATATATGGCTTCACGGCTCTAGCCATTTTTATGTATGGAATATTTATCTCAAATACTCTGAATGATGGTACCTTTCGGATGATAATGGGAGTTATTGGGCTTATACTAGCATTAGGCGGGGGGTATTTAATCTATTATGGCGTGGGGCGTAGTTTATCGAAATAAATAAAAAATTTATTTTATTTTTCCTTTTTTTTATCATCTGAAATTTTATTTTTTAGGATTCCTAATACTATCTATAGTTAAAAAATTAGAGTCAATGAAATTACAATAATACGCTTCATTTCAAAGCTGCACCCGGAAGAGAGGCAAAACAATATAAAATTAAAGGATTATGATACCAATGTCAAACGAAATTGAACGGGTGAGAGGTATTGGCCCCGTTGCTGCTGTGAATTTGGTTAAGGCAGGAGTTAAATCGATTGAACAGATTGCTAATGCTACACCAGAAGAACTAGCATGGATTAAAGGTATCGGAGTCAAATCAGCTAAAAAAATAATCGAGAATGCGAATGAACTACTCCAATTAGAAAAAAATATTCAACAAGTACTCAATTCTATTAAAGAGAATTTTGCGAAAAACTGTCCTAAATGTGGCGGGGCATTTAAGAGCATTTATATAATATTGGGCCCAGAAAAACGAATACGTGCAAAACAGTGCAGTGTATGTAAGTTTTATATGCCTGAATAATAAATAAATACTAATTCTTAATCAATTCGCTCTAATCATTCATCTTATTATATTTATATCCAAAAAGAAAATAAGAAATAATAGGATGCTAGATAAATTAGAATGAATACCAATCCCGCTTTTCTATCTACTTTTTTTCTAACAGCTACAATAGTTATAACAATAAAGCTTGCAATTAGTGTATATAAAACTGTTGGTACTGCGAGACTAGCAGTTACCTCTTGTGGGAAAAGAGCTTGACCTATACCTATTGATAAAGTAGAATCAACTATACATGACCCTATGATATCCCCTATTGCAATTTCATGATGTTTTAATCGTAAAGCATTGATATCAACTGCTAATTCGGGTAAAGAAGTTCCAACAGCGACAATAAAGAAACTAATTATATATTCATGAACATTCAGAAAGCTTGAAATTATGACAACCGATTCAACAATTAGGAAAGAACTGATTGTCACCCCACCAAAAGCTATAGCAGCAATAAATAGATGAAATTTTTTCGAACGAGGAGCTTTAATTTTTTCAATCATATCAATTCGATCTAAGATACTTTGTTTATTCGTGTTGTATACTAACCATATATATATCCCAAGACTTCCAATCATAAGTATAGCATCCAACCTCGAAAAATAACCCTTTTCGACAACTGTAAAAATCACAATTAATGATAAAACCTCACAAGCTCCTAAAATTATTACATCTTTTCTATGCACATAAAAAACCCCAGAAACTAGTGGTAATATTCCAAAAACCAATGTGAGTTGAGTTAAATCTGAACCCACACTATCTCCTACATCAATATCTCCATGACCTAATGCGCATGCTACTATTGAATTAAAAATCTCTGAGATGTCAGTTCCAATTGAGACTAATGCAACTCCGATAAATAGTGGAGAAATGCCTAAGGCTGCAGCAAGAATAGCTGAATGCTTTACTGCTTTCACACTACAGAAGATAATTAAACTTAGTCCCCCAAGCAACATAAATATGGCTAATACAAGCTCAATCATCTTTTAATGATATCCCTCTAAAATTATTTAAAAATTTCTCATTTAAAAAAGGGCTATTAAAATAGTGTCTCAAAAATTTGTAAATTCCCATTTTTTAATTGATAAGTGATATTTAAATCTTATGTTTTTTCTGAAGCCCAAAAGCTAAAAAATGTTAAAAAAGGTGTAATTACTAGAATTTACTAAATCTTATTACTTTTGAAAGACATTATAACAAGCTAATTATCTCGGAAAGTATTTCTCCACCGTTACCTTTTAAAAAGACATCTGCGATGTCATCCATTGGAGTGGGATCTCGATTAATAAAAATTACTTTTGCTCCACTTTGTTTAGCAATTGGGGGTAAGAAATTTGCGGGGGATACTAATAAGGAACTACCAATCATCAGAAAACAATCGCAATTTTGTGCAGCGTTCATTGCAGCATCTAATACACCCGCAGGTAAGGCTTCACCAAATAATACAACTTTAGGCTTAATTAAACCCCCACATTTACAAACGGGATATTGAATATTCTTTGTCTCGATTTCTTCGAAGTGATATTCATTTTTACATTCAATACATTCTAATTTCCTATAGGTTCCATGTAATTCATATATTGGAATATCACTGTAAGAACCACTTCCAGCTTTTTGATGCAGAGAATCTATATTTTGAGTAATAATAGCACTTACTTTACCTAATTTTTCTAATGCTACTACGCCTAAATGAATATCATTAGGCTCTGCTTTTACCAGGATGTCGACTAAATCGTTATGCATTTCCCAGAATTTAGTCGGATCCTTTAAGAAGTAAAAGTAATTCGCATAGATTGAAGGATCGTATCTTGACCATAAACCACCTTCACTTCTAAAGTCTGCAATACCAGATTCAGTTGAAGAGCCAGCTCCGGTGAAAACTACTATATCATTTTCTTTTTGAATTATCTTGGCTGCTTCTTTTAGCAATGATTTTTCATACATCTTTATTGCCTATAAAAATATTTCAGAAATTATAGAACTTTCCTTTATCCGCTAATTTATAGCGACCATAATAATCTCTTCTTTTCCCTTCCACCCATTTACTTTGCCATTCTAAATCCGGTGTGAAAAATTGGGAACGATGTTTTTTCAAAGCTTCGAGTGCTTTGAATCGCAGATTTCCAAATCTAACAGTTACAAGATGCTCCGCATTAGCTTTTAGAGCGGTGTGATAAGCATATACGTAAAATTCTATGTCCTTTAAGTTTAATTTTTCTGCTACTTTTACGGCAATATCATGAGTTGCTTGATGGTCAGGATGTTCATTATTTGTACTGGAAATTACGAATCTATCAGGATTTTTTATAATTCTGGCAACCTTCTCCACAGCGTCATATACATGATTTTGTAAATCTCTATCATGATATTTTAAAAAGGAACAATTTTCAGGTTTTATTCCGAGAACTTTTGCAGAAGCAGCAGCTTCAGCTAATCTTTTTTCTGCTAATTGTTCTTCAGTTATTCTGGTCTCTTCATTATCAATTAGAGTACCAAGTTCTCTAGACTTTCTATAGCCTGCTCGTCCATCAGTAAGCCAAATTATAAAAACTTCATGATCTTCCTCTAACCACTTTAAAATAGGACCTCCCGCTCCAAAAACTTCATCATCGGGATGGGGAGCGAATACGTAAATCCGCATCTTCTTAATTGAATGTTGTTTTTGATTATTACTGCTTGTTTTTAATTTTTAATACTAAAAAAATATTTCTTCTTTAAATTAAAATCGGATTGAAATCAGAAATTTATTAAATAATAGAAAGAAAATATAGTAAAAGCACTACCAACGCCAATAGATATCTTCGGCATGACCGAGCATGTTCTTAATTTCCAACTTTTCACCATTATCTAAAACTAATTTCCCAGAATAAAGGCCGTGCATTAACGAGGAGTTGAGATAAATTAACCCAAAATTTATTTTTTCTGTATGAGGGATTAATGGGTCTAAAGTCATAGTAAATCGATTATCATTACTAGTAAATTCCCAAGGTTTTGTTGGATCACGATTTTCGTGATGAAAGGTTACCTCATCGATTTTATGTGCTTTACCGTTATAAAAGATAATATTTTCAGTATGATTTGAAAGATCCCCAAACCCATAACCAATATTGAACGCAACTGGTACTCCATCAACCATACCACAAGCAGAACCCCATAACCAATGGGTTTTATACGGCCATATTCCCCGCCCCCAGTCCATTAGACCAAAAGAAGTGTCTGGTTGAAAACTATAAGATTTATCACCTAACGAGATTTCTCCCTCAGCGGGCATCATATTAATCTTATGGTTGTAGTAGAATCGTTTTGGATCTTCCTTATACCCTGTAACTACAACTGTATTATCCCAATCGGGATTATCAGTAAGAGTAATTGTCCCATCTATACCCTTTTCCAAAAATGTATCATCTTTTATAGTGAGAATTCTCTTATTTCCTCTCTTCTCCATTATTGAACTAAATTTTTCGGTTGGAAATTCAATTATACTGTCTTCTGTAGAACTTAGGGGTAGGATTTTTGATTTAGTAAAGAATTTCATAATTGAGCGTCCGAATCTTTCCTTTTTTTTGAAATCAAGCCACACATAACTCATTTGAGTTAAATATCCAATATCTCCTATTGTGAGTTGAAATCCAAACTCCTTGTTCAATATGGAATAATGATCCCATTCTTTAATTCTGCTCCAGCCTTTTCCAATATTTTCTTTATTATAATTTAATATAGGTTTTCGTGCCCATCCTTGTTGAACGAGAGTTCCATCTTCATTAAATAGATTTGAAGGTTTTATTATTTCAATTTGCTTTGCCATAGTAACCACTTCCTATCTGATATAAAATTAAATTTCAAATTAAAAGGTTCTTTTAATTTAGTTGACTAATGGCTTATTTTTAAAATTCATTCAATTGCGTCCTTTTATTTTAAACGCGATATAGAATATTAAAATTCCAAGTTGGATTAAAAAAGCACCCATAAGCAAATGGGCAAATGGCAAAAAGTTACCAAATCGTGGAATTAAACTACCTATGAAAAATAAGACTGCCAAACTCAGAAAAATAACTGATTTATTTATCTTTTTGTCACTTATTCTCATCATTTTTGGAGATCTTTGTTTTCTCATTATGATTTTATTTTTATTCCTTTGTTTTATAAGAAATTTCACAATTAAAATGCATCCCGATAAAATTATTAATGCTGATAAAGAAATAATACCAATTGGGAATGATATAATTGTGCTAAATAAGAAAATATTGAATAATACGTAACAATATAATAGGAAAATTGCGATTCCTAAACTCCACTTTCTTTTTGAATCCATAGGGAAATATTTATCAAATCTGCTTTTTAAAAAGAGAATAATAACTATGGAAAGGATTATTTCACTAACTAAAAAAATGAAAAAACCAAAAACTAAAAATAAAAAATAGGAGATTTCAAAAATAATTATATAAAACAGGTAATTTACAGTGAAAATTAAAGTCCATTTTCCTACTTTATTCTCAGGCCAAACTTCATTAAGTGTATAATAATATTTTTTCCTTCCAAAATAACGTATTCTTAATAGGTAAGTGACGATCGAATATATCAAAACAATAGGGACAGCACTCAAAAAAGCTAAGAAGAAATCAAAAAATCTATCATGGAACAGATAAATAACTGTTGGAGAGAGAACAGAAAGTATTTGTATTAAAAGTATGATGGTAAGTTTTGACCTTGCTTGCTCTCGACGGATAATAGGTAGTGTATCCATAACCGTCCTTCCTAATTCATCAATAGTTAAAATACTATTTACAATTATGGCAGAAATGATGGGAGCAAATCCCAGTATTACCAACCAGTTATCTATAAATAAAATATTTGTTAGTGGTATATTGCCACTCATTAAACTAAAATTAAAGAAAAAGGTAAAGGTTATAGACATGATTAGGGGCATTATAAAACTCATTGATGTTTGGATATCTCTTGAAGCAATTAATAAGTCTTTTCGAATAAATGCTTTATAATGGGATTTCACATTAATTGTAAACTCATCCTTTTCTTCTGAACCATATCCGCTTAGATTAAATTTTTGTGAAAATACGGTACCGACCGATTTAAATGATCTACGAAGAAGAAAGTATATTGTAATTAAGTATAATCCTAAACCATAAATTAAGTTAAGCCAAAAAATAATGTGCATTGAAGGTATATTTGTAAAGATCAATATGAAATAACTTACATTAGAAGGAAATGGTATCAAGAATAATATCATGTTATAGAATGGAGAATAATTAAGTTGTGGTAAATTTAATATGAAAGAGACAATTAAATTCATTACAATTTCAATAATATAAATACCTCCAAAGATTATTATAACATAACTAAAAGAATTAATCAATTGAGTGAATAGCGGTTTTCTCGACTTTGATTTATGCTTTATCATGAATTTAACAATTTTTTCGCCTAAAATAATTAATATTGAGAGAGTAAAGATACTATTTAGAATTGATACCCCTATAGAAACTAATAAAACCAGAAAATTTTGAGTAGCTAGAAGCATTATTATCGGAAAAGTCACCATATTTGTTATGATTGGTAAATTTAGATTGTGGTAGATAGAGTAGAAAAATAATTTTTTCAATTCTTTACGAGATAAAGGAAGAGTATTAATCCAATCGAAATTTCTGCCGGACATAATGCTACTCAAATTAAAAATACCTAATAATAGAAAGTTAAAGAATTGTAAAACAAAAAAAAATTCCAAATTTATGGCTTTTGCAAATAATATAATTTGGAAGTGTCTATCTCCAGTTATAGTCTGATCTAAGCTTATATAAGTAAATAATAGAAAAATAGGTTGAATTATCAAGATAATACTATTAAATATTTTATTAGAAAGAAGTTTTAATTTTATTCTTTTACTATTTTTACTAAATTTCTGAACTAATCGATTAGTCGCATCAGATCTGTATTGAAGAAATTCTTCTAATAAAGTCTCATATGAAATTTGTTTTACTATTGCATAAATTATAGATTTATGAATTTTCACAGACTTGTTTAGGATTTTATTAATTAATTACCTTTAATAGTTAAGTGGTTTTGCTGTTGAATAATTGTACTGTAAAGAAAAATAAAGTATGGTCCTAAATAATTCTACGTATAGTATGACATAATCTAAAACTTATTGAATCTTTCCTGACACAATTTTTCTTAATGTTGCTCTATCCATCTCATCATTTGTTATTGAACGCCATTTGTTTAATCTACTTTTCATATTTTCAAGTAATTCTTTTTGCTTATCATCATAGATAAGATTATTTAATTCATAGGGATCAATTTTTAAGTCATATAACTCATCCATATCCTTATAATTAAAAATATATTTGTAGCTTTTTGTTAGAATTGCTCTACCTATATGAGTTTGACCATGGTGTCCATGGGTTTCACACATGAGATCTTCCCTCCATTCATGATCTTCTCGCGAACACAAAGGTAACAAACTTGTACCATCGACTTCATTTTTGAAGCTTAATCCTGCAGCATCAAGAATGGTTGGTGCAATATCAATATTACTCACAAGATTGTCGCTTACTTGACCTGAGGGAATTTTTTTTGGATATTTTATAGCTAAGGGTATTCTTAGCATTTCTTCTGGCATATACGAGTATTTATCAAAATGACCTCCATGACATGCTAACCCATCTCCATGATCAGTTGTCCAAATTACAAGAGTATTGTCATCTAATCCTAACCTTTCTAAAGTATTGAGAATTAAACCTCCTGCTTGATCTATTAGAGTATTATGAGCATAACTTATCGCTAGAACTTTTTGCCATTCTGACCACGGAAGTGGATTAGGATAAAGAAGTCTTCCATTCTTGCTAATAGGATAATAAAAATCGAATTTATATATCTCTGGTTTATTGCTTAAATCTGATTCAAAATTTGGGTGTATGGGGATTTCCTCAGGATTATACAGATCCAAAAGTTCTTGAGTTACAAAGTATGGCATATGTGGCCCCCAAAAATCAACCCTCATATTGAATGGTTTATGATTATCTAATTGGGAAATTTCTTTTAATTTCTCACAAGCAAGATTAGCAAGAAAAAAGGATTCGTGGGTTTCTAATGGAGTAGTCATTATGCCAAATGCACCTTCTTCATAATTTAGGCTTAATGGTGTATATTCTTTGCCAATTTGCATCCCATACTCTTTAGGAACTTTCCATTCAAGATCCCAGAAACTCCGAACGATTCGAGCTTTTAGTAAAGGGAGTCCTTTTCTTTTTAAATATGCCCGATACTCTGGTTTAGTAAGGGGGTTGTTATAATTTGGGTAGCTAAAACCCTCACATTGATGATCATGGGCAGTACCAGGACCAGCATGCCATTTACCATAATAATAGTTATCATATCCATTATCTCCTAAAATATCCAGATAGGTTTCTTTATCGAAAGGAAAATTTACCTCATTCTTCAATTCTCGGTGATTATGAGGATATAATCCAGTTAAAAGTGTTCTTCTTGCTGGTCCACATAAAGGACATGCAGTATATGCATGAGAAAATTCGATGCCTTGAGAAGCTAATTTTTTAAAATGAGGTCTCTGTATTTTTGGACCTCCCGACATCTCTCCATGTCCATAATAGGTCTGATGATCATTTAATAAAAATAAGATATTCGGTCTATCCGACATTATCTAAATAAAGTTGGTCAAAATGCTTTATTAATTTTTATTTTGACTAAATTTGAAATTAGTAGTTGTTTATAAAGAAAATAGATGGTATTATTTTAATTATTCAATCTTTTGACAGATTGCATCTACTTTTTGAATAGTGTGATTTATGATATCATCAGAATGAAGAATGCAAGTATAAAACCTACTTCCTGAGACGGAAATGATTTCCTGATCAACTAAAGCAGCCCCCATTTGTTCCATAAATTCTTTTCGTTCTTTAACTTGAGGTGCTTGTTTAGGATCCGTTATATCAATACCAAACACACATGAGGTATGGAAATGGACTGTTCCACCAAAGTTGTAGGAAAACCACGGTAGATTATATTTTTCGAAAATTTCATTCATTCTTATTGATAATTTTGTTGCTGCCTTACCAGCAATTTCAGTAGCATTGGTCTCTTCCACAAATTTGATAGCCCAATATGCCGCAGCACATGTTAACGGATTTGCTGCTAATGTACCACCACAATATGCTCTTTTGGCCCCTCCACCAACTCCTGCCGCAACGGTAGCCATAACATCTGATCGTCCCGCTAATGCTGCTGCCGAAGGATATCCATGACCAACTATCTTTCCAAATACTGAAAGATCAGGAGTATAGCCAAAATACGCTTGACCGCCTCCCATATCCAATCTAAATGCACAAACTACTTCATCCGATATTAGTAGAGTCTCATTTTCGCGGCATAACTCTTCTACTTCTTTGTTATACCCTGGTCTAACTGGAATAGCTCCGCTCTCGCCTCCCATTGGTTCGATAATTACCGCAGCAACCTTTCTTTTTTCCTTAAACATTTGACGAAGAGCTTCAATATCATTTGGAGGGACTGAATCAATATATTTATAAATATCCCTTGGAATTCCATGAGACTCCATCCTTCCAGTACCTGGTATATGTAAGTCATAAAGTAGCTGATCAGACCAACCATGATAGCTTCCTCCAATTTTAATTACGTATTTTTTACCTGTAAATACACGAGCTACCCGTATAGCTAACATATCTGCTTCTGTTCCACTCTGCAGCCATCGCACTTTTTCACAGGATGGAAAATGTTTTTGTAATTGTTCCGCAGCTAAATATTCATATTCGCTCGTAATTCCATGGCAAGGAGCTGATTCTTTAATGACCTCTAATACTTTTTCGGTCAATGGTTTATAATTATGCCCTAGGATAATGGGACCTCCGCACATAAGATAATCTAGTAAAGTTACATTATCAACCGTCTCCATCCAACAATCGTAAACTCGTTTACTAGTTAAAGGAAATGGATAATTAAAAGCTAAGTTGTGCTCAACTCCTCCAGGAATAACTTTTCGAGCTCTTTCAAATGCTTGCTTTGACTTTGAGTGATTTTTTTCGTATCTTTCAATGATTCCTTTTAATTCTTCAGGTTTAAATCTTTTTAATGGTTGGCTTACAATATTTTCTATTTTAGTGACTTTTTCTTCATAATCCATATCTAATCCTCTAAAAAGATCCTTATTCTTATCTAGTAAAAAGTAAAAAGACTAATTAATTTAATTACGACGAAGATTACTGATTTTCCTTTTTTGTCATAATTCAAAAAACCTTTATTTAGTTTTAGAACTTTTATATTAACTATGTTAAATTCAGAAAAAAAGTATATTTTAGCAATCGATCACGGGACTCAAGGACCTAAATCTGCGCTGGTGAGCACAACAGGCGAGGTGGTTGAGTGGGCATTCCAAGAGGTTCCATTGTATTTGGAAAAAGGAGGAGGGGCAGAGCAAGACCCTGAGGAATGGTGGAATGCTATTTTAAAAACTTCAAAACAAGTTATTGATAAAGGAACCGTTTCAATTGATGATATTGTGGGTGTGTGCGATACTAGTCAATGGAGTGGGACTGTTGCTGTAGATAAAGATGGAAATCATCTAATGAATTCGATCATATGGATGGATACCCGCGGAGCCTCCTATATGAAAAAGTTGCATAAAAGTTTGTTTCAAGTCTCTGGATATTCTTTATTTAAGATGCTAAGTTGGATGAAAAGAACAGCAGGCGGTCCTAGCTTGTCGGGTAAGGACCCAGTAGCTCATATTCTTTGGATCAAATATAATAAACCGGATATTTATGAGAAAACTTACAATTTCTTAGAACCACAAGATTATATAAATTTTAAACTCACAGGTAAATTTGCTGCCTCTTATGCTTCTATTCAAATGCACTGGATTACAGATATCAGGAAAATTCATGATATAAAATATTCAAAGAAATTAATAAAGAAGTTAAAGCTTGATCCGGACAAATTTCCAACAGATTTAAAGTGGTCTACTGATGTATTAGGAACAGTGAGTAAAGAAGTTTCAGATGAACTTGGTTTAAATAAGGATACGAAGGTCATAATGGGAGCACCCGATTTATATGGAGCAACAATAGGCTCTGGAGCAGTAGGGGATTATGAAGGTCATATATATGTTGGTACTTCTGATTGGTTACTATGCCATGTACCATTCAAAAAAACAGATATTTTCCATAATATGGCTAGCGTTCCTGCAGCTATCCCAGGTAAATATATGATTATTAATGAACAAGAGATAGCGGGGGGAGCATTGCAATTCCTTAGGGATAAGATATTATACCATAAAGACGAGCTCCTAAGAGAAGAGGCCGTTCCCGATGTCTATAAAATCTTTGATAGAATAGTGGAAGAGACTCCAGCAGGATCAAATAATCTAATCTTTACACCATGGCTTTTTGGAGAAAGAGCCCCTGTTGATGACCATTCTGTTCGCGGCGGGTTGTATAATCTCTCATTAGAGATGTCACGAGCTCATATAATTCGTGCAATATTTGAGGGAGTCGCATATAATATAAAATGGTTGCTCACCTATGTGGAAAAATTTATTCAAAAAGAAAAAATGAAAGTTACTCCAGGAATGACAAAGAAGGATGTAGTAATGCCAGAAATAACCATTATTGGAGGGGGGGCAACCAGCAACATATGGTGTCAGATTTTTGCAGATGTATTAAATAGGAAAATACGTCAAAATAAGGATCCGATACAAGCAAATGCTCGTGGAGCGGCATTTATGGCATCAGTTGGACTGGGATATCTCAAATGGGATGAAGTTCAGAGTTGTTGTGAAGTTGCAAATGTCTATACACCGAATCCTGAAAATAGAGAAACATATGATAATTTGTACAGCGAATTTATAAACATCTACAAAATAATGGGAAAAACCCATAAAAGACTAAATATATAAGCAGAAAGAGATTAGATTATAATTTTAGAGGCTAATTCAGGAGTAATTTGCTTACTTATGAATTCCCGGATTAATCGTAGACGTGGTTTATTAAAGGTTGTTAAGGGATTTGCTTGATTTAAACTATTAATTAAATCTTTTTCTTTAATTTTTTTAACACTCTTTAAAAATAAGACGGTATGTTCTACATCTTTTATAAAGTGATTAATATATTCTGATAGTTTTTTGACCTGATTTTGAGAGTTATTCTCACTTAAAGCATTTCGCAACATTACTTTTTCATAATCAATATTCGTTTTCCAAGGAACATTAATAACATGACGATTTGGGTTGATAATGAATGCGTCTTGATGTCGGTTTTTTGACAGAGCATAATAATATCCTGGTTGGGGATAAATTTCAGGATCAAATAAGACAACATTTAGTTTATGAGAATTTCTATAAGTTTGAGGGATAATGCCATTGAACAATATTTCCATTTCATCGATTTGTACCTCCACATCGTCGCGACATATGAGATAGGAGGGATAATCAAAAAGTTTACTATGTAAATATCCAACAATACAATTGAATCCAAACTTATTAACATATTTCTGTAAATTTGATTCAGATTGTTGTAGTTCCTCCTGTAAATTTGGCTCTTCTGGGTACCCCTCTTCCTTTCCAGCTTCTGATGGTTTTGATACCAACATATCGAATGTTTCATATCCTAAAACAGCACCTTCTTTATTAAGTAGCACAAGAAAGTTGTGTTTTTCACAAACACCGCCAAGTGGAACTTGTATTTTGATTATTCCAAAACCCTTTCCATTAAATAGCTCCAAAGGGACCTTAACGGATTTTTCTATGCCACATTTAGGACATGCTAAACTTATTCGCTTAAAAGCTTCGGACATGCTGGGATCACAGATTTCCGATTTAATTATTAAGATTATAAAACTAATTTAATTTAACTTTATGCAAAACGAAATATGAAAAATAAAAAATTAAAAAAAAAAGAAATAATTATCCTTTTATCTGTCTCCCTTTTTCAATCTTTTCAAGGTCTTTTTCTTGGAGAGCTCTTCTCTGTACTTTACCAGTCATACTTACAGGCAGATTACGTACGAATTCAATGTATTTTGGTGATTTCCATTTCGCCATATTTTCAATACACCATTCTTTAAGCTGATCAGAAGTGATATCGCGATCTGCTTTAAATCCCTGCTTAAGTGTAACCCATGCTTTTACAGCTTCACCGGTATATTCGTCTGGTAATCCTGCTACAGCTACCTCATCAACCATCTCATGGCCTCCCATAAGTTCTTCAACTTCTTTGGGGAAAACTGAATGCCCTGAAACTTTTATTAAAGATTTTTTCCTATCTCTTATTTCAATAAATCCATGTTCATCCATGAAACCTATATCGCCGGATAGAAGCCATCTTTTGCCGTTCCACCACTTTAGATTATC
>JAEOSU010000082.1 GCA_016840165.1 Promethearchaeota archaeon | reverse complement strand
TGCAAGACCTGTAACCCCATATCCGTCTGTTAGGCGAGGGTGAGCCGAAGGTGAAAGTGCAACGCCCCATTGAGTCGAAAGAAAGACCGTTCATTATTTTTTAACCGTTTCAATGTTCACTACTGGCAGCCAATCATCCATCATGTTTTTATAAATATCTCTATTGAATTGGAAATATTGAATCTTTTTAGTATTTTTTATCTCGATTAAAACTATATATCTTTTCCCCGCCCATTTTTGGAATTGCCTGGCAGTTAATTTGAGTTTATCTTGATATTTTTTTACCAAGGCTATTGATTCATCTTTAGTCATTTTTTCGGAATTAAAAACTGATGAAACAACTCCTTTGGCTTTTATTTCACCTTCAGCGTTATTGTTTATAAAATACAAAATATCCCCCACATTGAGTTTTCCATAGGGTACTTTTCTTCCCGTTGCTCCACGAATAATCATGGATTTTTTACCACTAAGTAAATTTTCTAATTCATTAGATTTAGCATCAAGATAAACGACATGATCCATTTTTATTCTCCTTTCATAGTTTTTATTGGTTAATGTTTATAAATCTTTCTTTAGGTCTTTCTTTCGATTTCGCCTAACGGTTCTTGTTTGCGACGTTCCTGAATCGGACCCCAAAGGAATACCGTCTTGGTGGTGCTTGCACCCGAGAAGGAATGTGGTGCCGACTGGCTAGACCCCAAAAACTTTCCTCTAGGCACCCTTGTGCAAACATTTTGTTATACGATGCTTCATTCTCGGTCAACCGTAGCATCTTCAATTTCAGTCTTTATATGTTGAAATTAATTATCTAAAATCATTTCTCATATTATTTCATTCGTTTTGCAATCGGATGATCTTTATTTAATTCAAGAAGATCACACAAATTTCCATACAAATCTTTAAATACAGCTACCATCCCATAATCTTGTTCTTTTGGATTTCTTACAAACTCTATTCCTTTTGAAACCATATCATTATAATCCCTCCAGAAGTCATCTGTATTCAAAAATAAGAAGACTCTTCCTCCTGCTTGATTACCAATAAAAGGTTCTTGTTCAGGTTTTGATGCTCTAGCTAATATAATAGTCGTCCCAACAGAACCAGGAGGTGATACAACTACCCACCGTTTATCTTGTTCAGGTTGATATGTATCCTCAACTAATGTGAAATTTAGTTTATTTGTATAAAATTCTATTGCTTCATCGTAATCCTTTACAACTAACGCTATATGCACGATTGATTGAATCATTATTGCCATCTCCTTTTCTCACTATTTATCTAATTGCTTTATTTCTTCTTATGCTTTATTAGTCTATTTATTGATGCACTAACTTATGCTGGCACCGGATGAAGTTTCGTATAACGGTAACGTGTCTGCGACGCCTTCGAACTGTCGGTGCTCTACACCTAGTGAGAAGGTTTGGTACAGGCTTGCCCTGTACCCTCGCGCAGAAACAATGTTAGGTGAAGTTAAATGCTTTCCTTCTTAGGTAATCTATTTCTTTGTTTACCTCAACAATCCTTGGATTATTGAAATCATTATTGTCAATTAATATATCTGTTTTTTTATATGGTTCAGACTCGTGTAAGTATATTTGCTGACCTGGTATATACTTACTTCTATAACGTACTTCAATTTCTTCTTCTGTTCCAAACAAGTAATGATCTCTTTTTTTTGCACGCTCAATAACTTGTTCAAAATCAGTGTGTAGAAATACTTTATAATCCCAATAATGATATAATTCTGATCTAAGCAAAAAAACACCTTGTATAATCAAGATAGAATTTTCTGTAGCAATTTTAGTTCCTTAATCTACTTCAGATTCTGTTTTGAAATCATAAACTGCTGTTGTATACTTCCTATTTCTTTTTTCGCTAAGTGGGTTTAAAAGACGTTGTTTCAATGCATCATAATTAAATGAATGCCTATAATAACCTTCTGGTGATTTAGAACCTGATATATACCTTTTCTCTCTTGGGTTGTGAAATCCATCAATTGAAGCTTGTATAATGGAATACCCTCTAATTTTCAAGCTTGTAATTAAATGTTTTGACAATGTAGTTTTTCCTGAAGTATCCACTCCATCTATTGCTACTAGCAAAGGCTTTTTCGCTTTTATACTTATTATCTGACCACATAGATATTCTATTAAGTCTCTAAATCTCATTAATAATCACCCCAACTTACTATAGCATTTAATTTCACCTAACGTTCCGCGGATATGAAAAGTTGCTCGACCAACGAGAGCGAAACCTTATATCCGCTGTTAGATGATGTAATGCACATTTTTATCCTATTTTTTCAAATATTAAATGCCCGTTTTTTTCTTTACTTAATTTAAACTTATTATTAGATACCAAGAGCTTTTTTAATTTTTCATCATCAATAGTATCTTCTCCATAGGAACGCGAAATAGCACGGCTGATATAAGAAAGTCTCCCCCCAATTTTTAAAACTCTGTGTATTTCACTTAAAACATTTTCTTTATCCCTTACAAGGGGCAATGTGTTATGCAAATAAACAATATCAATACTTTTATCCTCAAGTTTTGTATTGCAATCAGAAAGAATGGTTTCAATATTTTCCAATTCATTCTTCCTGGCTTTATCTTTTACGACTTCTATCGCTTGATGACTGATATCAAGAGCAAAGACTTTTCCTTGTTTTTTAACTTTTTGAGCGGCGAGTATTGTATTAAAACCAAGACCGCAACCAAAATCTAAAATATAATCCCCTGTATTTATTCCTGTTAAACTTATTTCCTCTTCGATATTCCTAAACTTTTTTCTGATACTCATAATTATGGTCATTATCTTAAATGCAAACCATGACATTGATTTTTAACCCTCGCTATACTTATTTTCATTACCTAAAATAAGGAATGAAAAGTATATTATTAATATTGCTTGAATCCATGGGAATATAGGATACCACCAAACTCCATTTTGGTCAGGATGAGCAAGAATAATATGAATTAAAATAGGTTGAAAGATCATAAATACTCCATCTATTATACCCAAAATTAATCCCCATTTATTTCTCAAGACAAGCAATATTATACTAATAATAAGTAACCCTGCAAATATTGAGGTTACTATTGACCCGGGTCCTCCTATCTTAATTGCTCTTGGTATCTCACGAACAATTTTATGAACCAATTGAATAAGCAACAACGCAATAGCAGCCTGAATATAAATTGTTGGTGATTTTAATTTGTTCTTTTTCATTTTTTTGTCCCCTTGTCTTATGTCTTATACGGATGGGCGAGGATGAAAAAGTTAAAATGGGCATTGAACATACCCGCTGTTAGATGTCCTTTTCGTAGCTTACGGTTTATATGCTATCCCTTCAATCTGTATTTTTATTGATTTCCCTAGAAATTCATCGACAAGGATTGTGTTTCTTGCTGGATAACCATTTGGGAAATACTCTTTAAAAACAGGTTTCATTTCATCAAAATTTTCACCGTGTTTAAAAGTCACCGTAACTTTAACCAAATCCTCTAAATCAGCCCCTGCATGCTTTAGGTATTTTCGTAATTGATTTAGTGCAGTTTCGGTTGCTTCTTTAATTGTATCTCCAAATCCTGAACATATGCTAGTGAAAATAAAATCTCCAGCTCTGACATAAGACGAATATGTCCAGCCTTGGTTGTCTATATCGACTTTCTTTATAAACATTTAACTATCCTTTAACTATCCTTCTTTCTTCTTAATTTATTAAAATGACATTTAACGTCCCGCGGATAAAAGAAGTTGCCGAAGGCAATTTGGACGGAACGAAGTTGTAATCATTTACCAAACCTCTTTCCGGAAAGAAATTTATCAGTTCCTTGTTTTTTGATTTTCCTTAGATTTTTTAGATGGGCATCTTCATGAATGGGTTTTAAGAAATCTAACTTGCTGCAAGTTTCGAATTCTTCACATTCCCAGCAGCCCTGAATATTCTTTTTTTCGCAACATTTTCTGATTTTACAAAATGGAGGTCCCCCTCCGTCTCTACAAACTCTACTACAACGTAATCTAACCATGGTCCCTAAAACAGTATAGCATTGTTCATAATCTTTAAATTCTTTAAAGTATTTAGACAACCCTTTGGAGACTCGGTCAAATTTTGCCTGTCTTAATTTTTTCCTCAAATCTCTGGCTAAATCTGCAATCTCTCCTTTATAATTAATACAGTCTCCACAATAGAGTCCGCAATAAGCAATTAATTTTTTATCTTCATTCATCGA
>JAEOSU010000081.1 GCA_016840165.1 Promethearchaeota archaeon | reverse complement strand
TGCATGAATGGTCCAACGTTCTCCCTATTGTCCCAGCCTTCTGACGATTGAAATTACACTCCGGCGAACGGTCCGGAGATACCTGGTGGGACGAGAAGACCCCGTGGAGTTTTACTGCAGCTTGTTGTTGTGGTTTTGGGCTAGATACAGAGCGTAGCCGGGAGCATAGATCCATCCATTTCGGTGGATGGGGAGCATCATTGGAACACCGGTTTTCTTTCCTGGAATCACTAACGGCATCACAAATGTCGAACATCAGCAGGTGGGCAGTTTGGCTGGGGCGGCTCTCTCTAGAAAAAATATCTAGAGAAACCAATGGTCAGCTCAGGCGGGTCAGGAATCCGCTGTAGAGTTTAAGAGCAAAAGCTGGCCTGACTGGATTCTGATCACTAAGGAATCCTGAGGCTAACGCCTGGTCTAGCGATCCTTAACAAACCTCGTGTGGGTTGTTGAGGTGATAGAAAAATTACCCCGGGGGTAACAGAGTTGTCACGAGTAAGAGTCCCTAAATCTGGAGCAATAATAAAGTGTAGATTGGATAAATCGACCTCGTGGCTTGCTTCCTCGATGTCGGCTCTTCCTATCCTGGCAGCGCACATAACTGCCAAGGGTGGGGCTGTACGCCCATTAAAAGGGAACGTGAGCTGGGTTTAGACCGTCGTGAGACAGGTCGGATTCTATCTACCAGGTATGTGGGATGACTGAAGGTAAGGGAAAATCAGTACGAGAGGAACATTTTGCCGGCGCCTCTGGTGTACCGGTTGTCTGACAAGGCAATGCCGGGCAGCTACGCGCTAACGGATAAGTGCTGAAAGCATCTAAGCACGAAGCCGGTCCTGAAAATAGTCATCCAATCTTGTCCCAAAACGTTATAATCAATGAGGTCTATTTTAGTTGATAAAGTTAGTAAGATTTCCTGTGTTTATCAGACGCTAACTTCTTAGAAAATATCATAATTAAAATGAATAACATGTTAAATAACAAGAGTGGGGCGCGGTGACGCGAACCATGGGGAAGAGACGAGCGCACCCGTAAAAGACGGGGTTGCTGAGATGGGGGTGTACGTAGGAAGCTTCCGGGCGACCTATTTAGCCCGCCATTCTCAACAGCGCGAGTGTATGGCAATCGAAAGAGGATTATAGGATTCAGGCTTAGAGTATTAAGGATTTTGTAAAAGGAGATAATTAGATAAATTTTAGTTATGAGAAAATGGGAGTGTGTTCTGGATACAATTTTATCTTACTTTTTATTTTCTGTCTAATTTCGATTTTGAAAAAACTAATTTGCTTTATTTTTGGTTTTAAAATAATTAGGAAAAAACAATAAAGATTAATATAATAGATTCACAATTTAATGATAAAAAATAATCAAATTAAACGATTATCATGCCTAGAATAGAAAAAAAACATTTATTAACCGCCCCAGTAGAAAAGGTCTATGAAGTCTTAAACAATTATGACAGCTTACCCGTTTGGAATATCGTGGTCAATGAGGTAACCGAAATGGAACCAAAAAAATACTTTCTAAAGACGAATGTAGGAGATATCATCAATACTGAAATAGAAAATATCCCTCTTAAAAAAATGAGTTCCACCCAAGAAGGAAGCCCTATGGAAAAGATTGGTTATATCTTTGAATCAAAAGGTGAAAAGACAGAAGTTACGATCTGGACTGAGTTTGAATTAGAAAGCCAAATGAGTGTTCTAGATATTGCTGCGGACTTATTTATGAAAAGCTTGGTTGTCTTCATTGATTTTATTATGGAGGGGGGAAATCCTGAAGATTATGAGAAAAACTTTGAAACCATAAAAAATGCCTATTGATTGACTAGATCTTTTATTTAATCTTTTTTTTCCGAGATATCTTGTCTAGTATTATTCATTCATAACAAGATTTAAAAACTTTTGATTTACTACAAATTAAGACAAGGAAAATAATTTTTGGGTTGAGTTTCACGGTTTATTTCAAATTAAATGGATTAGGTTATAATTGTGGAAATGACATAAATAGCTGTCTAGACAAAGGAAAATCTTGTATTGAATGTATAAAACTCCAACTGGAGAAGTTAGGTTTCGAAATAGATGCTAGTTTTGAGATTTTTCGAATTGAATCATATGAAAAAGATCTAGAAATGAGAAGAGAGGTAATTTGGAATAAATTTTTAGATATATTGAACATTAAACATATAATTATCATAGATAAGGAATCTGGTCTTACAATCTTGAATTATGCTGTTTCTGATGTAGAAATTGATACAAATCTATTAAGTGGTTTTATCCAAGCAAATATAACCTTTTCAGAGTCAGGAAATATTACTAAAAAAAACACAAATATAAATTTAGGAACCCAGTTCTATGAATTTCAATATGAAAATTTTAATATTTTTCTTAAGAACGGTAATTTTATAAGAGTATGCTTAATCCTTGATGAAGGACCTTCAGACTACTTGAAATCTCAAATGTTTCAATTTTTATATCAATTTGAGAATCAATTTGAGAATGATTTACTCAACTTTCAAGAAACCGGTGAAATTAAAAACAGCGATATGATTGATTTTTTAATTAAGTCTTTTAATATCAAATTAGTATTTCCACTTACTTTAGCTCATTCTATTCAACCAGAATTTCTAGAAGCAATAAATGAGAGCCCTATCCGAAAAGCAATATTTAACATTGTCAACGAAATGATAATATCAAAATCTTTTTTCTATATCAACAATCTCTTGAATAGAGTTAAAAAAATCGTTAGTATCGATGCCAAGGTCGTTTTGTATGAGATTTTTCAACTTCTTGAGAATCAAGTGATAATTCCAATTAAATTAGAAGCTCTCTATAGTGATATGGAAAATAAAAAAGATGCGATTAATGTAAAAAAATCCAAAATGCGATCAATATCCGCTATTACAATAAATAATGGGGATTTAAGAGAGCTAGAGGAAGAGGTGAAAACAATTGATATTATTACAGCTAAAAAACTAATTAAAGAGTATATAAAAAGAGGGAAAAATGCTGCTAAGGATGTTGCTTATGAAGTCGCGTTAAAAGAATATAATAAAGCTCTATTCATCGCAAAAAAGTTCAAATTAAAAAGCGATGTAACAAAAATCTCCCAAATATTATTTGAGCAAGAATTTAAATCAAAAAAGGTTGAATTAGACTTTTTATTAGAGATGGCAGAAAAATATGAAAAGAAAGGAGATTTTATTAATAGTATTAATAATTTTCAAAAGGCAATCAAAATTTATGAAAATTTTTTGATATACGACTTATCCGATGCGGATTCTCAAATAAAAAAAATTAAAAAAAAAATTATAAAACTTCGAGAGGAGATATAAAACTATTTATTTTTGTAAAATTCCACCTTTCGATCTTTAAATATATGATTATAAGCATTTATAGATTTATCTCTCACTTCTCCTAATTCAATATCTACTATATCTATAAAAGTTTCGGATCTCGGAGCAGATGATAAGATTTCACCATTATATGATGTTATTTGGCTTTTTCCTGTGAATTTAAAAGAATCTCCACCTCGTCTTTCTACTCCAACTCTGTTAGAGGTAATAGCATAAACTTTATTTTCCAAGCAACGAGTCACCATCGCATCTTGACAATATGGAAGGACTAAATTAGACGGATGAGCAATAATATCTGCACCAAGTAAAGCTAAGCTACGAGCTGTTTCTGGAAAAAACCAATCAAAGCATATCATTACACCTAAAGTAAATTCTTTAAATTTGAAAACCTTTAATGGCATATCTCCATGTTCAAACCATAAATTTTCCTTATAATATAAATGAATTTTACGATAATTTCCTAATACTCCTTCTTTTGATACGATCATAGCTGAATTGTATATTTTCCCATTATAATTTTCAATATATCCTCCGATAATCAGTGCATTTGTTTTTTTCGCGAGATTTTTTAAAAAACCAGCAGTCTTCCCTTCTACACTCTCTGCTAATGCGGCAACTTCCTTCCTTGAGCTAAAAGTGTATCCCGTAGCAAAAAGTTCAGGCAATACTAATATATCTGCTTTTGTTTTCGAAATAATCAGATCAATATTGTCAAAATTTTGTTGTTTTTCACCAAAAATCGGGGATGTTTGAATATAACCAACTTTCATATTAATCAATTAATCTATTTAGAGTTTAGAAATATACTTCCTTTATCTTTAAAAAATAATATTATATATATTTTGCAAGTGAAATAATGATTTCTATGAAAAGAATAAAATTTAGTGATAATATTAGCTAAATTCATTATTTAGTATATCTAATTCCTCTATTTTAATAAAGTTTTATTATGATCTATTATTACATAAATTATAGTAAAAACAACCTTTTAAATTTAGAAAGGACTTAATAAAACCTATGCGTAAAACTGTAAAGATTGTGGTTTCGGGGGATGGTGGAGTAGGAAAGACCTCATTTCTGAATCGACTGATCTATAATCATTTCGATGAAGAAAATGAATTAACTCGTGGTGTGGATTTTTTCTCTAAAATCATCCAGGTTAATGGAACCGAATACAATTTTATTTTATGGGATTTTGGGGGACAAAAGCGTTTTAGCGAGATTGTAGATAATTTTGTCGAGGGATCCCTAGCAGCTCTTATTTTATTTGATCTTTCACGACTAAGTACATTAGATCGTATCCTAAATTGGCTTAATAAATTAAAAGAGCTGGGAGATATTCCCATCCTACTTTTAGGAAATAAATTAGATTTGATGGATCGAGAAAATATCAAATTGATCGACGATTATGTTGATCAAATTGCTGAGCAAAATGAAAATGTTCTCGAATATATAAAAATCTCTTCAAAAACAGGTTATAATATTAATCAAGCTTTTTTTATGTTAATCAATAAGATTTCACATGCAAAACCATAAATGAAAATAGATTTAAAAAAAGTAATTTCTTTATACTTTCACAATCCAATTAAATTCATCCTCTATATCTAATCGTTGGATTCCAGTCAATAATTCATATAATTTTCTTGTAATCTCTCCTGGTTCTCCCTCACTAAAAACTCTTTTATTATCATTAAGAACGACAGATTTTATTGGAGTAATTACAGCTGCAGTACCACTACAAAAAGCTTCTGTACATGAATCCTTAAATAATTCCTTATATGAAATATCGCGTTCTTCAATTTTTATACCTAACTTTTCTGATGCTAAGATCATTATTGATTTTCGTATAATCCCCGGTAAAATAGTTCCAGTAGATTGAGGGGTAGCTAAATTCCCATTTATCATCGCAAAGAAATTAGCTGTTCCAACTTCTTCAATATATTCCATATGTACCGCATCTAAGAAAATTACTTGAGCAAAACCTTTATCCTTTGTAATTTTTGCTGGTAACATAGAACCAGCATAATTACAACATGTTTTTGCAGCACCAGTTCCTCCAGGCGCAGCTCTTGTATATTCCTTGGTGATTTCTAAATCCACTCCTTTGAAACCTTCAGGAAAATAGGGACCTACAGGTACAGTAAAAATAATGAATTTATATTCATAAGCGGGTTTCACTCCTACTATAGGACCACTTCCAATCATTAAGGGGCGTATATATAAAGCCCCTCCGCTGTCGTAAGGAGGTATATATTCTTCGTTCGCTTTAACTACCTTTTTTATAGCTTCAAGAAATCTTGACGTATCATAATTAGGCATAAGCATTCTATCAGCACTATTATTAAATCTCTTAGCATTTTCTTCAGGTCTAAAAAGAACAATTTCTCCCTTTTTAGTTCTATAGGCTTTCATCCCTTCGAAAATTCCTTGCCCATAATTTAATATACATGCTGCTGGAGAGATTTCAAAATTACCGAAAGGAACGAGTTGACCTTCATCCCATTTTCCATCTTTATAGTCAGAAATATACATAGATTTAGTTTCAATAAATTCGAAACCTAATGAATAATAATCAATCTCTTTCACATCCATCTTAAAAAAAACTCATAATCTATTATTAGTGTAATTTAATGAATTTTACATTAAAAAATCTTATTGATATTGATTCTTATAATCTCATAGAAATCTCTTCTCGTATTAAAAGAAGAAAATTAAAATAAAAATAAAATAATATATTCACAATCTTTTTCAAAGGAGGATAGTTAATTCAAAATATGTCTTTACAAAAAGTTACTGCCAATAAAATAATTGAAAAAAAGAAAAATGGAGAAAAAATAGTTACATTGACTTCATATGATTACGCATTCGCCAAAATAGTTGACCAATGTGGTATTGATTTAATTTTGGTCGGAGATTCTCTTTCAATGGTGGTTTTAGGATATAATAATACCTTGGCAGTCACTATGGATGAGATGATTCATCACACTAAAGCAGTCTCTCGAGCAGTAGATAATGCTATGATAGTAGGTGATATGCCTTTCCTATCTTATAAAATCGATATAAATGAAGCGGTAAAAAATGCAGGAAGGTTTATTCAAGAAGGTGGAGCAGAAGCAGTTAAAGTAGAAGGAGGAACAGAAATTATTCCAATAATTGAAGCAATGATAAAGGCAGATATTCAAGTTATGGGACATATTGGATTGACACCGCAGGCGATTTATCAGATTGGAGGGTTTCTTGTACAAGGAAAAACGGTTGAAACTGCCAAAAATTTAATTATTGCTGCTCAGAATCTTCAAAATGCAGGCGTTTTTTCAATAGTTCTTGAGAGCATCCCCTGGCAAATAGCAAAAATAATTACACAATCGCTCGATATCCCAACTATCGGTATTGGGGCGGGTCCATATTGTGATGGTCAAATTCTGGTCATTCATGATATGTTAGGAATTTTCACAGATTTTAAACCCAAGTTTCTCAAATATTTTGAAAATCTTGGCGATCGAATGCAAAATGCTATTAAAAAATATAAATGGGAAGTAGAAGAGGAGAAATATCCAGATTTAATTCATTCTTATGAATTTCCTTCTGATGAGTTAGAAGAAATTAAAAAATGGGCTACAAGTCAATCGTTTAAAGAAATTAATAGCTATAAAATGAAGCAGTAATTTTAGATATTAATATCACCAGCTGAATTTTATCCATATTGATAAAACAATTGAATAAAATCCATATCTGAGAATTCCGAGCATAATGCTAATACTTGAGATGAGATCAATCTTTTAAAATTTACAAAAGTATAATTAATTAAATTTATATTTATTATATTAACTTAAAGAGAAAGTAAAAATTGATGGTATTATAAAAAAAATCTTGAATGATGGTTGATCTCAATTGGCTGAAGAATATGATTTTCTATTTAAATCAATCGTAGTGGGGGATGGTGGAGTAGGTAAAACTGCTCTTACATTGCGTTTTTCAAAAGGTTTTTTTACAGAAGATTATAAGATGACTATTGGCGTAGACTTTCACGTAAAAACAATTGAATTAGACACTGAAGAGGGTTCAATACGGTGTAAACTCCAACTCTGGGATACAGGTGGTCAAGAACGATTCAGTTCAATAAGACCTATGTATTATAGGGGATCATTAGGAGCAGTTTTAGTATTTGATTTAACAAATTATGCAAGTTTTGAACATTTACCTCAATGGATCGAAGAGGTAAGAGCGAATATCAAGAATGAAATCCCTTTATTACTTGTAGGAAATAAAAGTGATCTTATGGATCAGAGAACGATCTCTATTAAAGAAATAAATCAATTTACTAAAGATTTCAATTTATATTATATGGAAACCTCAGCAAAAACAGGAGATGGCGTTGGAGATTGTTTTTATATCTTAGCATGTTTAATGATCGAACAAGGCGTCCCAAAACAATTGTTAGCCAATAATACGGTATTTCCTCCAGGACAAGTAACTCTTTCTATACCTATTATGACGTCAAAACCAATAGTTGCTCCAGAACCTCAATTTGATTATGTAGCTCCACCAGTTCCAGAACCTGCAACTCCAAAACAAGTCGATCCTATAGAGCCATTGAGTAAAGAACTAGAATTCGAGTTTGAAGCCCCTCCTGTTCCAGAACCCGCAACTCCAAAACAATTCGATCCTATAAAGCCATTGAGTAAAGAACCAGAATTTGAATTTGAAGCGCCTCCTGTTCCAGAACCAAAAATAGAATTACAAGGAAAACCTGAGATTAAAACTCCAGAGTCTAAGGAAATAGAATTTAAAACTCCTGAAGAAATCTTATCCCAAATCAACAAAAATGAACAGCTAGAATCCATAACTCCTTCTTTTCCTATACCAACCAGCTCATCATCACCGGAGGATTACAAACCAAAATCTGTTCCTTTTTCTTCAAAAACACCCTCTCCCGTACCAGCTCCAGAAGGTTTCCAAAAACCCATAATTCCATCTCAAAAAGAGGATTCTAGTGCCCCATTTAGAGTTTCTAAAAGAGAAGAGCCAATTAAACCTAAACCAGCGTCAATGGATTTAGGACCCACCCAAGAAATTCCTCCTGAAAGACCATTTTCTCAATCTTTAACAGATTATATGCCCCAAGAAACAGATTTAAAGAAAAAGAAAAAACGTTTACTAAAGCAAAAGAAAAAACAAGAAAAAGAAGAAAAGTTAAAAATAACTCGAGAAAAACAGGAACAATTAATTGACGCTATGAAAAAGTCAAAAAAATCAAAGAAAGAAAAGAAAGGCGAATTAAAAGAGGAGAAGCCAAAAGCACTGACTACTAACCCATTATTTCAAACACTCTCTCAAAATATCGATGATATTGTTGAAGAAACAAGTAGGGATACCTTGATACCGTTTGTACGTTCAGAAGAAGCTTCTAAAGAAGAATCTTCGACCTTGAGAATTATCCCTAATGTTACCGATATTGAAAATGAACCATCATCATTTACTGTCTTTGCACCAGCTGAAACCGAAAATAAACAAACAGAACCAGAAAAATCCAAAGAGTTATTAGTGTGTAAACAATGTGGAGCTACACTATCATCGGATTATGCATTCTGTAATAAATGTGGTTCGAAATTATAAATGAGTTTTTTAATGAATCTGAGATATTTTAAATATCTTTACCACAAATAGGACAAGTACTCCAAACTTTTTTAATTTTTGAATTACAATATGGGCATATTTTTAAATCTGGATCAATCTGAGTTTGTGGTTTTCCAAAAATCGTTAAATTATCCTCTGGTTGGTAATATTTAGGTTTTTCAGTTGGTTTCATGACCGTCTGGGATTTATTAAATGATACAAACTTTACGGGTTGTTGTTCTTCAGATTTAAAATAATTAACTTTTTCAGCTACTTTAGGTTTAGTATATTCATTAGATTGAGATAATGGTATATTCCTTCCTGTGGCAAAGTATTTTTCTTTTACAGGTTCTGACGTAAAATTCTCTCGTTGAATCGCCCCTTCTTGCTCGATAGTCGTTCCCACTTTATAATAATAATACTTTCCTTCATTATTTTCAATAACTTTTTCCATATTCTGTAATAAAACTTCAATATAGTAAATAATAATTGATCCTATTGGTACTTCTAAAATTTCTGCGATAAAGTATTCTTCCTTATTTTCCATATCAATTTGGTACCAATTATTTCCTTGATCTGCGCTAAAGATTAATTTTACATTCCCTATTGATTCATCAAAATCCTCCTCTGTGATTTTTACCACGATTTTAATGGTCTTTTTGGGAGTTTCACCTTTGATAGCTGCTTCTTCTAAATCTCCCTCATCCCATGCCACTCCACATTTCGGACAATTTGTAAACCAGTTGGGATATTCAAATTTACATTTACTACATGTTTTTGTGTAGTATCTCGTAGTTTTAATTCCAATAGACTTCTTTTTATCTTTAGCCATTCTCTATTTCATTTTTTATGAGAATTTTAACCCTAATAATTAATTTATTTTTTGTTTTATAAATATATTTCAGAAGAATATTATACAATTCTTCTTTATTAACTATTTCTATAATTAGAATTATTGGAAAAGAAGGTAGTGATTTTATATATAAATAGCCATTATTATACAAGCAATTGGTTTATTGCTTGAAACCAGATTTTTTAACCAAGAAACACTTCTAATATTGAAATAAACCATTAATATTGAAGAAATTCAAATTAAATTCTTAAGCCAACCCAATCTTTTTTATGATTTTCTTTAAATCTTCAATAAATAAGGTTAAATGTTCTTTCTTAACATGTGGCATTACCACCACTCTGATTAAATTAAAATCTTGAAACTTTCCCAACATCCAATTTTTTTTCCTAAGTTCCTCGTCGATTTTACAGATGCTTTCTCCATTTTCTGTCGTTATTCCAACAACATTCATTTTTGGTTGAACCGCTAATCTGACTCCACCCAGTTCAGCAATTTTTTTTGATAAGAAATGAGTTTTTTCCATACATCTCTTAACAATATTAATATATCCATTCAAACCAAGATATTTCATTATTGCCCAGAATGATATCACAGTTCCACCGGGTCTGGTACCTACGATATGAAAATGTTTAAAATTTCCCCCCGCCAAATAAGGAATTTCAAATCCTGTTTTTTGCAGAATCTGGGAATTACGTACTAAAAATCCGCCTGTAGGAATTACTCCTAACCCCATTTTATGGGGATCTGCTGTGATTGAGCTAACAGTTTTAACAGAAAAGTCCCATGGTTCAATATCATATTTTAAATATTTTAAAAACGGTAAAACAAAGCCCCCAAATGCGGCATCAACGTGAAAATAGATATTTTTCCCTTCTATTAAATCTCCTATATTTTCGATGGGATCTATCAAACCTAATGAAGTGGTTCCTGCCACTCCAATTACTCCACATGTTTTCTCATTTATTAATTTCTTGTAATGATTTAAATCTAATTCATAATTTTCAAGCAATCTTGCTTTCCTTAATTTTATATCTAACAAATCAGCGGCTTTATCAAATGAAATGTGTGCAGATATAGGAACAACAACTTCAGGTTTTTTTATATCAGGACGTAATTTCTTAGCGATCCTCATTGCAATAAGGTTTGCCTCTGAACCACCAGTCGTTAAGGTTCCAATAACATTTTTCTCTCCGAATAATTCTCCAAGTTCAGAAACAATTTCTTTTTCAAGATTCGCTGTACCTTGGAATAATCCGGGATCACCAAGGTTCTTAGATAGATACTTTAGGTATATTTCTCTTCCAAACTCTAAAGGTTCTGTACACATCGAACCTAAAATTGATCCATCATCATATTTATGGTCTAACTCAAGTTTTTCATCAATTAACCTAAGTATTTTTTCCTTCTCTAATCCTTGCTTTAACATACCTATACTTAATTTTAAAATAACTCTCATAAAGGAAAAAGATCTAAACAATTAAAATTTTGCAGAAAATTCTTTAATCAAATCTTTTTGAGTCTCTCTTAGAATATTTTTCTATAATTTTATGAAAACTTGTACTTAAATTAATGTTATAATAATTAGCGATACAAATCACACTAAAAATGAGATCTGCAAGTTCTTCATCTAAATGTATGTTATGTTTTATCTGCTCCTTTTTTGGTTTAAAACCTTCTAAATGGTTGATCTCTCTCGAAATTTCCCCTAGTTCCTCCATAGCAGCACTCAGCATGGAGAGAGGGGTCCAATAACCCCCATGTTTATGTATCCATTCTTCAACTAGATTTTGAATGTTATCTAAAGTTAACTTTTTAGGCATATTTAAAGTTAATTCATAGACGTATTTAAATAAAGCAAGTTTATGTTAACTTAGTTTTTCTCTCTTACGTGACTCCCATTCTGCACGTTTTCCAGGATTGTATCTATTAACCTCGCTGTAATATCCAGTTATTCGAGAATATACTTTAACCTCGTTGGAATGACATTGAGGACAAGTCCACTTTCCGCCTCTAAACATCTTTCTACACTGAGAGCAGTAAGTAAAATCGATGGTATATGCAAAGTAGGCGGTATTTGTATTAAGACAAATATTTTTTGTGAGTTCCCATAATCCTTTAACATCAGGTTTCTGCTCTCCTAACCATATATGAGTAATAACACCACCACTTACGATAGGATGGTAATCTCCTTGTAACTGTATTCTTTTTGACAGAGGGATATTAGCGTCATATCTAATATGATCTGAATTAGTATAGTAAACAGATAAACCTTCTGATCGAGGTATAGCCTGCTTTGGAAAATGCTTTAAATCTAATAAGGCTAATCTTCTTGCAGTTGATTCCGCAGGTTGTTGCCACAGAGAGTAAGTCTTATTATCTCTCTCAGTCATCGAATTGCATTTAGCAACCATATATTCTAATATTTTTTTTCCAAAATTATAAGCTGTACTATTTTCATGTAGTTCAAATCCGATAATGAATTTAACGGCTTCGTTTAATCCAGTATATCCAATTGAAAGATTCTGATCCTTAAGTTTAAAAATCGATTGACCTTTGATTTTACCGCTACATAATGGTAAATGTCCCGATTTAAGACGTCTTTCCATCAAATTCCATTTCTTTTTTAAAATTCTGGCACTCAATTCCATTTTTTTATTTAAAACATTAAAATAGTCTTCTTCGTTTTTTGCAATGTATGCATATCTGGGAAGATTTAGGCTGACACTTTGAAGTGAGCCTATTGTTACATAATTCTCCCATACATTTGCATTTTTTCTTTTTTCAGGATCTAAAATACATCTGCTAACAATTTGATCTCCACTAAGAAATTTTCTACAACATTGACTATGTATTTCATCAGGCATCCAATCAGGACACATATTAAGAAAGTAAGGAGTACCCATTGTAGCAGCCTCTTCCATTACTTTTAGAAATGAAGATTCAAACTGATCCAACCATTCCTTTTTTATCTTTATTTCATGTTTCGGGAATGCAAATAACTTTCCATTATAATCTCCCTCTGTATACACCTTAGTTAAGGCATCAAACAACCTAAGGCAATCTTCCTTATAATCCCCATATCTTCCAATAACTTTCCCATAAGGGCCAATAGCAGGTATATCTAGCAGACCATCTGGTACAGTTGGAGTACAAGATATTGAAGTAAATGGTACTTGACCACCTCTTGCCGCGAATATCTGATTAGTTTCATAAATCAGACATTGCATTGATTGTTCTATCTCTTTCTGAGAAATTCCTTTAGCATAAGGGGCTAAAAAGGTGGTTATGTAATCATAACCTTGACCACCACTAAATTCTCCTTGAATTATTCCAAGCCATTTTGCAAGATGAGTCACTGCCACACGTAAGCTTCCTGCGGGACCTGATTTATTACAATGAGCCCAACTATCTACAGGGGGAAGTCCATGTTCTAATATCATTCTTGGATCCCATTCCTGGCAAAAGGGTCTTAAATCGAAATAACGAAGCATATGGACATGAATATCCCCATATAGATGAGCATGAGCTTCTTCCGAATCTAATATTCTTAAAAGAGCATATTCATCAGAAATTCTATTTGCTGCCCAATGATGAATGCTCTCTGGATTCATATCCTGATTTGCATTCTCATCGATTCCATCTTCTAATATTGCCTCGTAATCCATTAAAGGCATACCGATCCTTGTATAAAGTTTTCTCTCTTCTTCAAAATGCTCTTCTGACAAAATCGAACATACAATTTCTCGGATATGAGGACCTGAAAGAAACTTTATACCTGAAGAGATGATTCTTCTAACAGTTAATTCAGTTATTTGATGAGCTACAACTTGATCTAAACCAGTTTCTTTAGTGAGACTTTCCTCGATTTTTAAAGGATCAAAGGGAACAACATCACCTTCAGTTCTGAAAACTCTCGGTAATAGTGTTTTTAAATAATAGTTCCTTAATTCTTTTCTGTTTTTAGACAATTTATGTTCCGGTATTAGAACCATAATAATATCTCACTCTTAACCTATGTATTGCTTTCATATCATAGAATGTTACAATAAGGCAAAAATATTAACTAAATTTGTCGGCTATCTGAACCGAAATACTTGACTAATTAGTTAGTCATTATGGTTAATATTTAACCTTTTCTGATATAAAAATTTATTTATCTTTCCAATTTAAATTTATTTTATCAATTGAATATATTATCGTGAGAGTCTTGATAATCTCCTTGATACAAATGCTTAATCGCTAACATAGTCATTCGTTAAATATACTCCTCTTTCAAGTAATCCCAATGAAAATATAAAAATGTCGTCATTGCCGATTTTATGATTTTTACACCTATGGTTTTAAATTTAGTGATAAATATCATAATTAAAATACAATAAGTGATTTCAAAATGAATAATTTAAAAAGATTAAATGAAATTCAACCAGTTAAAATGTTAAAGGGAATATATAGAAGAACATTATGCTTTAATAATGATCTGATGCTTTGTCATTTTATTCTCAAAAAGGACTCGAAATTGCCATTACATAAACATAAAGAACATCAAGTAGGTTATGTTATTAAAGGAAAAATGAAATTTATCACAGAATTTGGAGATTTTATTGTACAAGAGGGTGATAGTTATATTTTTCAATCAAATGAGAAACATGGAGCTACTATTATGGAAGATACAGAAGTGATTGATGTTTTTAATCCCTCAAGAACAGATTATAAGTAATTAATAAACTTAATATTAAAAATTGTGAATATTTACCACTGATAAACGCTTACTGTAAAAATAGCTAACATAGAAATTAAAAACACGCCAATTAACCAATCGAAATATAATTTCTTTTTTTCATTTCGATTATCTTTTATTTTTGAAGCTAAAGCAAAACTTAATGCACTATTTATTCCTGTAAATAAAATTATCGCATAAGAAGAGGCATTTAATTCCATTTCTATTAAATCTAAAAAAAAGTCTAATACCACCCATGCTCCTAGAAAAAGAATTAGAGCAATAAGAAAGGTATATCCTGAAAATTGGATAATTTTTTCAAATTTGATATCTTCCTTTGAAATTGTTGAATCATAACTTCCTTTTTTCTTTTTAATTTTTGACATGATTTATATTCCGAAATAAATATATAAATTCAAAATAATGGATAATTCTTAACTTTTTTTTTATTTTTTATATTAAGGTCTATTTTTTAAAAGTAAGATCGCCTTAGCAATATCTCCACCACATTCATTCAACACTGCTTCTGCTTCGGTTCTTTGAACATTAGCTTGAGTAGCAACAAGCATTATATCATTTTCAGTGATAGTAGGTTTCACTTCTAAATAATCGCTCTCTTCCCCTCCCTCTTCAGATTCTGTATGCTCTATAGAAATTTCATTCGGCTCATATTCATTTGCCTCACCAATTACTTGATATATCTCTTGTCCCATTTGTTTCATCAGTACTACTTCGGGCTGTTCAATAATCAGATTCTTTTCGGGACCTTCAATGATGACTCTGGTTGCATTGATTTGATCCATTTCTATTCCCTGCTGCTGCATTCGACGTCGCATTTGTCTTGAACCAAAATGTTGGCCTTCTCTTTTTGCGACTGGAGTTGGACGCTTAGGTTTACTTTTTTCCTTTTTTTGCATTTCTTTCGGTAATTTTACCATAATAATCTTGAGTCTCTAATTCTGATATTATGATATAATAATTAATTGCGGTTTATAATTTTGATTTAAAGATTCCTTTTCTTACTTTTATTGCGACACCTATATTAAATGCTTTTATATAAGGGACAGGTATCATTAATCTCCCTACCGCTAAAAGTTCATCCTCTTCATTTACAATTATTACCTCATCTAATGCTCTCAAATGGGCATCAATATCAATAACGTGTTTACAAAAAACGTTTCTTCCCTTTTTTATGAATTCAGAGATTTCACTTAACACTACTGCTCTCATCAATGGTTTTTGAGTATTTGCCAATATTTTACTGGCAGCAAATAGACTTAAAGTGAAAAAACCGTTCGTAGGTCTGAATGAGAGCAATAGATCCTGATTATAATAAATATATTTAATTTTATTAGTATTTTTAGAATATATTATTTTTATAGCACCTTCAGGCTCAAATAGAATATCTGTAACTGTCGAACTGAATTGATAATCAGATATTGCTTTAACTTTTCTTAGATCTAAAAAATGAGAGCACATTTTCAAGAAATAATATGATTTCCTTATTATATAATTAAATTAGTAAACTATTTTAATAGTAAGGAGAAAAAGTTAAGAATATAATCTTGATTCCATGTTTTGATCTTTAAGCTTATGCATAACCTTATTTACTGCTTGTATAAAATCATCCTCTATTATCATTTCTGCCTCCTTCCGAATAGCAAACATACCTGCTTCCGTACATATTGCTTTTATATCAGCTCCCGTTGCTCCCTCTGTGGCGTCAACCAATTTTCTTACATTGATTTTTTCATCTATATTTAAATTTCTCATGTGAATATTAAAAATTGCAATTCGTCCTGATTCATCTGGAATAGGAAAGTCTATCATGCGATCAAATCGCCCTGGCCTTAAAAGAGCAGGATCTAATATGTCAATTCTATTAGTAGCACCGATAATTTTTACATCTCCTCTTTGTTCAAATCCATCTAATTCACTTAGGAGCTGCATTAGGGTTCTTTGAACCTCACGATCTCCAGATGTCGCTATTTTTAGCCTCTGGGATCCGATTGCATCTAACTCGTCTATAAATAGAATTGTTGGAGCTTTATCTTTAGCTAAATTGAATATTTCTCTTACTAAACGTGCGCCTTCACCAATAAATTTTTGTACTAATTCTGAACCAATTATTCTAATGAAGGTTGCATTTGTTTCATGTGCAACTGCTTTAGCAACTAAGGTTTTTCCTGTACCAGGGGCACCATAAAGTAATACTCCCTTTGGAGGATCAATTCCAACTTTTTTAAATAACTCAGGTTTCAATAGGGGTAATTCTACTGTCTCTCTTACTTCCTGAAGCTGTTCTTCAAGCCCTCCAACATCTTCATAAGAAATATCTGGAACAGAATCTACGACTTCCATACCTTTCACGAATGGATCTAACTTCGTGGGTAATACTTCCATTATAGCAAATGTTCTTTGATTTAATGCCACTCTCGTACCAGGTGTTAGTTTTTCATTTTTGACCTTTCTACTCATATTTACTACAAAACTGGGTCCTGTAGAACTTTTAACTATCGCTCTTCCTTTTTCATCTAAAAAGTCTATGATGGTAGCAGACACTAAAGGAGGTTCCCTCAATCTATCAATTTCATTTCTCAGACTGTGAAGCTCTTGTTCTAAACGCAATCTTTCAGCATCTAATAATTGCTTTTCAGTTTCTAAATTACGTAATCTCTTTTCTAGATGTCTAGTATAAGTTATTAAGTATTCTCCATCCTTAGTATCTTCCTTCTTTTTCTTGTCTTTAATCGTGGTCAAAAAGAACTTACCCCTTCTTAACTAGTTTTTATTTTTAAGATACTTTTTTAATTTAATAATAAACTTTCTTTCATTTAAATTTAAGGTAATACACAAGTATCATAAAAATGTCGATTTCTAAAAAGTTTATAGGTTATATTTTATAACAAATTTTTCTTTAAAACCGAAAATTATAAGAGTTCTCCACTCAATTTAATATATATCCCATATCCTCTATAACACTATTACTTGAGGTCAATCTATGGCAAAAAAAAAAAGAATTGAATATGATAAGGAATGTCCAATTTGTGGGGGGATAATTTGGAAAGGTCAGAAGGTTTTGATTGAGGGCGCTAAAATAATGGTTTGTCAGAGCTGCGCTAAAGAAGGAAAAATAGTCTATGAACCACCAAAAAGAAGTTTTCAAAAAAAGGCGATAAAATCTAAACCTCATACGTCAACTAAGTTATATAGGGAAGCGGAAAAATTTGAAAAAATCGAGATTATCCCAAATTATGCTGATCTCATTCATAATGCAAGGATTTCTAGAGGTTTGAACCAAGATCAGTTCGCTCAAAAACTAAATGAAAAACCATCATTATTAAGAAGAATTGAGGCAGGAAAAGTAGAACCTACTCTTGAACTTGCAAAAAAAATAGAAAAAGTTTATCAAATCAAATTAATAAAAGAAATTGACAAATTAGAACCAAGTGCTCAGAGCAGTAAATATATGAAAAAATCAAATAGTTCTACTCTTGGAGATATTGCATTCATTAAAAAGAAAAAATAAAAAAAATATTTCTCATCATATTTTTTCTACATTAATAATGGCAGAATTATAAGCTCCCGAATAACCTAACTCTTCTGGTTTGTCAGAAATAAAAATATTGGGATTATGGTTTTTATTAATCCCCATTGGAGATCCTGAGTAGATCAATGCTACACCCTGATTAATGGAATCAAGACTTTCTAATGTATAATCTGCCTTTCCAAGATCATTGCTTACTTTTACTTTTCTTCCTATCTTTAATTTCAGCTTCTCAATGTCTAATGGATTTAAGTAAATCTTTTCAAAAACCATTAAAAATTGGCTATTTAACTGTCCTAATTGAGAATGAAGAAAATACTTAAATGATGGTGTAATAAGTAAAAACTCATGAGATTCTCTATTATTTCTTTTATTTAGTAGTTTGGCTCCAAAGTTAAAAGAAATCTTTTTTAAATGAATTCTCCCATCAACTGTAGGAAACTGAAGCTTCTCATAAGGAACATCCTCATTTTTAAATAACAAATGATAACCATGTATTTTAACATTATTTCTTGCAATATTAGGAAGAAGATTTAAGCATTTTTGCACAATTTCTAAATCGTTCTCTTTTAGAATAGCTAAATTCTGCCACCCCAAGTTTAAAGCTAATCCTTGAAAAAACTCATAATTAGTTAGACAATTCTCGTAAGGACAAGGGCCTGCTTGGTTAATTGAAATCCCGGGGATATAATAAGGGGAAAACAAATCATCAGATTCTAAATCAAATTTTGATGGAATTACAATGTCTGCATACTTAGTTGTCTCTGTCAAAAAAATCTCTTGAACCACTGTAAATAAATCTTTCCTTAAAAAACTGCGTTTTAATTGATTTTGATTTGGTAGTGAACTTACTGGATTAAAATTATAAATAAAAAGCATTTTATAATCATTTGTCGATAATTCACGTCCTAAACTAATTAACTTGATATTTTTAAGTGGTTCATAAGTGTTTTTTTGAGTAATAAAATCAATTAAAGGATTGATTAACGGTATATTAAAGTCGCTTTGGGAATAGATAATACCCGTACCAGACTTTCCTAAATTACCAAGCAAAATCTGAATAAGGGCGATAGTTTGGACTATTCGACCGCCAAAGAAATCTTTTTGTATTCCATAGCCGATATTAAAAATTGTATGATCTTTATTTTCTATAATGATATTGATTAAATCTTGGAATTCATTAATTTCTAAGTTGAGTTGATCTAATATCTTTTTTGTATTAATTTTCCCTAATTCTTTCAAAATATGCTCCCAGTTAGAGGTATGATTAATTAAGAAATCTTTATCAGAAGCTTGCTCCTCTAAAATTTGTTTTAGTATAAGTTGAGCAAATAGATGATCCCTCCCAGGAGCTATTATAAAGGATAGATCAGAATCCTTAAAATTTTGAGTTTTCCTTGAATCAATTGAGATTAATTTTATACCATTTTTTATGGCTCTTTTAATCAAATAATGCGTGTGAACGTTCCGATTTGCCACATCACTTCCCCAGTTCACAATTATATTGGTTTTTGGATTTATCAATTGAAGTGGATTAGTTGTGGAGTAAGTTCCAAATAATTGATTTAATCCTACACAACCTCCTTCATTACAAATACCACCGCTGGTGATCGTAGCACCTATCTTTCCAAAAAATCGAAATGGCGCAAATCTTGATAATAAACCGTTGTTTCCAGAATTATAGGCACCGAGTATTGATTTACTTCCAAAATTTGCAATAGTTTTATTCACCCGATTAGCAATAATTTTTATTGCTTCATCTAGGGGAATCCTATCAAAATTATTCGAACCTTTCGGTCCCGCTCGAATCAAAGCGTGTTTTAATCTTTCTGGATGATAAATTAAAGATTCTCTTTTAACTAATTTCTCACAGAAAAAACCATTAGTAAAAGGATGTTTTTTTACAGGTTTAGCATTTAAAAATTTTCGTTCTTGAGCTTGGTCATCCCATTCTCCAATAAAAACACAAGATCCATAACAATCTTTCGAACAAGTGCCTATTCTTTTAATCATACAGTTTCTAGTTAAAATTTTTAATATAAAGTAAAAATACTCAATTTTTTTTCTAAAAATAAAATTCTGAACTATTTTTTAACAGAATCAACAGTTAAATCGAACTTTTCTAATCTAGCAATCTTTTCCTTGAGGAAATTGATCAAATCATCGTTTTCTTGTGCTATTAAGGCTCCACCACAATCTGGGCATCGAAAATTCATTTCAAAAGCATCTTCAAAGTTATATTTAATATTATTATTTACACACTCATTACAAATGAAAAAGTAATTGTTTTGTTCAAATTCTAATCTCTCTCTTAATTTCTCCTCCACTAACTTTTTTTTTTCCAAAAGAATTTCCTCAAGTAAATCAAATTCATGCCACCAATAATAAATAAACCAACCCGTAGATTTATCACGAATTCTTCTAAATTGAGCAAGTTTCTCACCATATAATTTATATAATGTTTTACGTACAGTATTCAATTTTAGTTTTTCAGTATCATCTGGTTCAAAATCAACATCTCTTCCCTCAGATTTTATTCGAGCTAGAATATTTTCAGTAATATCTTCATCAGTTATGTCTTGATCTTCTGAATTTAACAATTCTATTCCAATTTCTATCGCAATATCTCCTCCAATGATAAACAATAAAGATCTTAATAATGGGTTTAATTCCTTCATGCTTATTACCTTATATCTTCAGTTATATTTTAAAATTATTCATTACAGTTCAAACAACGATAGAATATTGTTTTTCAATTAATTCAGAATCAATTTCAATTGAACGAAAAACTCTACCCTTTCTTACGGATAAAATTCGTAATAATCTTGAATTTTTAACATCCTTTGGCAATTGAATATCAGTTATCTTGTAATTATTTAAAAGAGTTATATTTTTCCATTTTTTCGGCAATTCTGATATAAAATCTGGAATTGTGTTCTCAATTACTCTTTTGAGATTCTCTTCTGTATTCTTTAAATAACCTGTACAAAAACTAATTCTTTTATTAACATCATCTTCTCCGATTTTTTTTTTCGATGGTTGTGGAATATTTTTTTTAGTTTTAACCTTAATTAATGGATCTAATTGAAATGAGATTAATAAATAACTATTATCGCGTAGTTGATCTATAATTTCTACTAATAGTTCACTATTAATTGTATCTTTTATCGCAGCCTTGAAATTTTTTGTTTTACCAGAAGATTCGTGCAAATCCCAGTTTATATTATTATTTTCTAACATTTTACTAATATCTAAACCTGAAATTAAATTTCCCTCGATCTCTATCATTTTTTTGTCATCAGTTATCGATCTTAAAACAAGTTCAGTTACTAAATCCTCATACTCATGAGTTCCTTTTAAAGTGATCTTTGAACTAGTTTGAGAAATTTTAATAGCGGGACCAATAAAATCACCTTTAGAATATCGATAGAAATGGCGATGGATATTCATGTGATTCATTGCTGGGTTATCTAATTCCGGCTTTTCTATTAATTCTTTTAAGAAATGCATTAAATGTGCAACTCGATTTAAAAATTATATTAATATTCCTTTAAGTTATTAAGTTTTATTTGCTTTAAGATGTTAATATTAACTAAGTTAAATTTTTTTCTTTTTAGACGATAATGAAGATAAATTATAATTAAATTTTATCTCAGTTATTGAAAAAGAATATGATAAAATTAAAAAAAAAATATTTATTTTATTAATCTATCACTAAAAAAAAGTGAAAAGTCTCATGTTATTATCAATTATGCAATTGACTGATTTCGAAGTCCCCTCTTTAAGTTTGTGGATCTTTGCTTGGCTTTTTTTAATAATTGGGCTTATCACTTTAGCTATATTAATTATATATACGAGATACGGTAGGGAAATCTCTATAAAACTTTCCGTCATTACCATCGCAATTGCGGCTATTCTAATGGGATTTGCCATTCATTTCTTCCTTCTTAATTTCGGTATCTAATTTGAAATTTTTTTTTCAATCCGAAATTTTTTTCAATAAATAATATCCTCAATATTTAAAAAAGAAGAATGTTAATTTAGCTATAATCAAATTATAAAATTTGAATCAAATAAACAGGAGAAAGAATAAAAATGCTGTTTCAATTAGAAGATACTTTATTTTTCATTTTATGGTTTGTTCTTGCCACGATCATCGTTGCCTTAATACTATTTATAGCAGTATTGCTTATAGAATCAAAAACGAAAGCCAAGGATAAAATAATTATAATAATTATATTAGCTATTATTTTTGTTTTAATAATACCTATTGTATTAGGAGCAATTAGTTCAGTATTAGGAGTTATTGGATCCCTCATCCCTTGGAGTGATGGCAATTACTTGATGCTTTTAGTGCCAATAATTGGCTTTTTAATCATATTGCTACTTGCTAAATATCTATTGGATGTTCCTTGGGATAATGCTCTATGGATATCATTATTAACGTTGTTCTTTTTATTCCTTTTGTATACGCTCATACCGGGACTAGCGAGCTTTCTTGGATTTGTAGTATAATCCCTAATAACTGAAAAAACAAATTTTTACTTTTTTTTTATTTATATATGAAACAAAAAAAGATGAATTAATATAATTTTTCTATATCTTCTCTTTCAATTTAAGTCTCGGCGCCAAACCTAAGGACATCATTTCCTGTAATAATAATTTAAAAGCATATGAACAAACTACTTTAGAGATAATAGTTCCCTCTCCACACACCGGGCAATATCTCTTATCTCGATTTCTATCATAAACCGCTAATAAGCCACATTTTTCACATACTAAAATTACAGTTTTATCTGACTCATCTAGTAATCTCTCTTTCAATAATAAGGCAGAACCATGGCCAACTAAGCAATCTCTCTCCATTTCTCCAAAACGTAATCCTCCTTCCCGAGCTCGACCCTCAGTTGGTTGCCGAGTTAGTATTTGGACCGGACCTCTAGCTCGAGCATGAAGTTTATCCGCTACTAAGTGATATAACTTTTGATAATAAATTGGAGCACAATAAATTCCTGCATCATATTTTTCTCCTGTAATTCCATTATACATGACTTCCCTACCATTGAATTCAAAACCTGAATCCACTAATTGTTCCTGTAATTTGGTGATGTCTTTCCATTCAAAAGCAGTTGCATCTCCTAATTTCCCTGTAACACATGCGATCTTACCACTAATTCCCTCAAATAGTTGTCCTAAGGTCATTCTTGATGGCATAGCATGAGGATTTACAATAATATCTGGTATTATACCTTTTGATGTAAATGGCATATCCTCACCCGGTTGAATTAGTCCTAGTACCCCTTTTTGCCCATGACGAGAGGAAAATTTATCCCCTAATTCTGGAATTCTTAAATCTCTTACTTTTATTTTGACAAGTTTATTTCCATCGACAGTTTCAGATATTATCACTGTATCAACAATACCCTTTTCATTATGACGCATATTCTTTGAGGTCTCCCTTCTTGTAGGTTGCATTAATTCAAATTCCTCATAAGATTTTATAAATCTTGGAGGAGAGGTCCTTCCAATCAACACATCTCCACCATTTACGGAGGTTTCAGGTTCTATAATTCCATCCTCTTCAGATAATAAACGATATGACTCAGCAGATTTGAATCCACGAACCCCCCTTTCTGGAATCTCAAACTTGTCAACCTCACCACCAGGATATTTTCTTTCTTCCGCATCGTAAGTTCTAAAGAAATGACTTCTTGCTAATCCTCTTTCTATTGATGCTTTATTGATTATGATGGCATCTTCAATGTTGTATCCCTCATAACTCATCATAGCTATTATGAAATTTTGTCCAGCAGGACGTTCATTTATACCAATAATTTCCATGGGGCTAGTTTTAACTAAAGGTTTTTGTGGATAATGAAGCGTATGTCCTCTGGTGTCCAATCTTAGATGCATATTTGCAGCAAATAAACCTAAAGCTTGTTTAACCATTCCTGCCTCATATGTATTTCTAGGAGACTGATTATGTTCTGGAAAAGGAATTATTGAAGCACAAATTCCTAAGATAGCTGCTGGAGAGATTTCTAAATGAGTGTGTTCTTCGGTGATATCTTCCTCAAACATTGCGATATACGCATTTTCCTCTTCTTCGGCATCTAAATATTCAATGACCCCTTTTTGAATGAGATCTGACCAGATATACTTTCCTTGGTTAACTTTTTCAATATCTTCTTTAGTAATAAGGGTTTTTTTATTTTTAATGACAAATAAAGGGCGAGTTGCTCTTCCTGCATCACAGTTTAATTGAATTTCCTTTGAATCATGATAATAACCGAGATTAACATGTTGTCCGATCTCACCTTTTCTCCTTTTTTCTCTTAACTGTCGAATGAATGGATTATATTTTTGATGGATACCGACAAGTTTACCATTTAAAAAAACTTTTACCTTATCACCGCGAACATTTTTTACTTCATTAATAGGAATTACTCCTAAATCAATTAGGATATTTTCAATTATTTTTTCATCCGCACCGACAGATATTATTGATGCTAATCCAAGATTTTTAACTAAACCACAATTTGGCCCTTCTGGCGTTTCAGCGGGGCAAATCTTTCCCCATTGGGTAGGATGTAAATCACGAGCTTCAAAATGAGGCTGACTTCTGCTCAGAGGAGATATAACTCTTCTAAGATGACTTAATGTTCCAACATGATTGGTTCTATTTAATAACTGACTAACTCCTGCTTTTCCTCCAACCCAGTTTCCTGTTGCTAGCGCATGCCTAATTCTTTCAGTTATTACGTCCGCTCTGACTGCAGTTTTAATGTTTGGAGCTCTTCCTCGAACAGCAGTTCTTTCTAATTGATATTTTATATCCTTTACAAGATTCAAAAAAGCTACCCTAAAAAGCGATGTGAATAATTCACCCGCTAGCTTTAATCTCTTATTAGCATAGTGATCTTTGTCATCAGGTTCTCTAAACCCTAAAGCTAATTCCATAACTTTTTGAGCCATTTGTCCTAAGTAATAAGCTTTTTTTATCCTATCTTCTTCATTATTTCCAATGTGCGGTAGTAAGTATCGATCTAATACTTGTAGTGCTCTTCGAATACGGTAATCTTTTGTTTGTCCTATGGCAACACGTTTTCCTATGTAGTCTTGAGCATTTTGTTCTGATTTTTCAGGATCCTTTAATACTTGGATCTCAGACGCTACATCGATTACAGGTATCAGTTCTTTTTGAATTTCCTCATTCTCTGAGATTGCTTCAAAAATTTCTTTATCAGAATGTAATCCTAAAGCTCTCATCAGTATAGCTAACGGTATTTTACCTGGAACTGATGGAAATGAGACCCTTAAATTCCCATCTTTTTTTCTTTCAATCGTAACTGGCGCTCTAAATCCACTTCGGGTGGAAAATACCTTTGCCTGATGAGTTGCACTTGAACTTCGACTAGCTTCTTCTGCAAGAATTCGATTTGGAGCCAAATCTTCTTGAGTAACTAAAACTCGTTCTGTTCCATTAATTATAAAATATCCTCCTGGATCTAAGGGATCTTCACCTCTATTGATAAGATCCTGTTCAGTAAGGGATTCTAAAGGGCATCGACAGCTTTTTAACATAATGGGTATCTTTCCAATATAGATATCTAGTGTTTCTTCAGCCTCTTCCCTCTGTGTTCTCTCATCGATGGTTATTGGTGTCATCTCTAAAGTAATATCTGCAGCGTAACTCAATTCTCGAATTCTAGCTTCGATAGGAGTAATCTCCATTGTAGCTCCATCTGCTTCTCTTACTTTGGGCACACCGACATTTATTTTCCCAAACTTAATTTTAAACCCTGGAATATCTGGAATAACTTCGCCTGATTCATCAACAATTTCCTGCATTTCATGTTGAATAAAGTTATTATATGAATCCAGATGTTGGCGTACTAAGCCTTTTTCATCAAAAAGACTCTTGAGGACAACCCACTTATCGCTGTTTGATAAATTTTCAGAAATCAAAATATTCTTTCCTTTTAATTAATTAATTTATTCTAATAAAACTCGTTAAACTTTTTCTTTCTTAACATATCGGTAATAATCTACTGATTTTACCGTTGTATGAGAATTTCGAACGATCTTCACAATGTCTCCATCTTTTGCTCCAATAGCTATGGCAACAGGATCTTTTTCAAACATTTGAGGTAAGTCATTTGTTGTTATTTTATATTTTTCAAGTATTTGCTGTGATTGCTCTTTTGTTAGAAGATAGTGTTTAGGTACTAATTCATGGAGTAAAACATCGATCTTTCTTTTTTTAGCCAAAAAAAATCATCTATTCTCGCAAATTATTATTAAAAAAGTGTTCTATTTCTAAAAAATTTTACTTTTTTTCTACAGTTCCTAGAACACACTAAACTCCTAAAAATAATCTAATCTTGAATGTAATTAAAGACCCAGTATCCACTTCTCTTGCATATTATCTTTATTTGTTGCTCAGAAAAAGCCTCTTTCAAATAATTATAAACATATTCCGAACCCATTTTCTTCCTTAATACAAACTGGAAATTACCTTTTTTTTTTAAAAAATGTGGTAAATCTTCAAAAAGCTTTAAAAATTGTTTTCTACCTAATCTTACTGGAGGATTCATATAAATTCCATCAAATTGTATACCTTTATTTTTAAACGGTTCAAAATCTTTACCAAAGAGTATTTTAATTCTCCCTTTTTCTTGAGGTAAATTAAATTGTACATTTTGTTTAGCACACCATAAAGCTCTCCGATTAATATCTGCTAAATAGATCTTACTTTTAGGAGATTCATATGCTAATACAATTCCAATTGCACCATAACCACATCCTAAATCAAGTAAAATTTGCTTACTTTTGGGTATAAACATATTTTCGATTAATACTTTTGTTCCTAAATCTAATTTCTTATAAGAAAAAATTCCTGAAGCTGTCTTGAAAATATAAAGATGCCTTCTTAAGCTAACAGAAACGCTATAAAACTTTACTGAGGAGTTTGAATATTCATTAAAATAATGATCTTCTTTTTTATCCATATTTATTAGGTTATCCTATTTCATTTTTACTTTTAATCTCTGTCCATCTAGGATAAGTCCCTCTTTCCATGAAAACTTTATTCGAATTTGCCACAATACCAGATTTAGCTTTATAAATTTTCATCGCGTGCATTTTTGCTATGCTAAAACCAATAAGTTCTTTTTTTAGAGTCATAAGAGCGATATTTGAACCAGCATTTATTCTAGCATCTATTAAACAAACTCCAGCAGCTGCTAAATCTGCACCATGACATATAGCATCTACTGCAGTATCTCTAACATATATTTTCGGGACATGAGAAACCATGTTTTCCATAGGCATTACAATTTTTCTTAGATATAATTCATCTCCCTCTTCTTTATATATTCTATATGCATCCTTAATATTCTGAAGAGTCACTAGACTAGTATCTTCTTTAAAATTTCCAACTCTCGTTCTTCTTAATTCTAACATATGTGCTCCTGAACACAAAACCTCACCAATATCAAAACATAATTTTCGTATATATGTTCCGGCTTCGCATCCTACGCGAAATAGAACATAATTATCTTCTACTTCAAGTAACTGATTATAATAAATTTCGCGAATCCTTAATTTTCTAACAACAGATGACTTTAAGGGTGGCGTTTGATAAATTTTTCCAGTAAATAATTTAAATGCTTTTTCTATTTTCTTTCTCTTCTCGGGAGAATGCAAACACATAATTCCGACATATTCTTTACCTGCAGTTAGCAACGCTGATAAAACTCTTGTTGCTTTTCCTAAAGCACAAGGTAAAACTCCGGTTACTTTTGGATCCAGTGTACCTCCATGACCAGCTAAAGGAATATCAAGGACTTTCCTTATCCATGAAACAACTTCATGACTAGTTGGCCCACTTGGTTTATCAAGATTTATAACACCATATTCTAATAGAGATTCAATGCTTCTTTTATTTGGTTCTGTTCCATAATCTGGGTCGGTATTTTCTTGAGATTTGACTAATAATTGTTCCGGTTCATCAGATGGTAATTTATCAGTATCTTTTTCCATTACTCTGAGAAATATTCTTTTAATTAATTATAAACTCAAATTTTAGCATTATAGTATTTCCTAAAATTTATTATTTTTACTATTTGATTTATGTTGATATCCTTTAAAATAAGCGGGCCATGTGGGATTTTCGCATTCCGGGTAAACCCCAGATTTGTATTGAACCCACGACCTTCAGGTTAAAAGCCTGCTGCGCTACCTGCCTGCGCTAATGGCCCAGATAATAGCTCTTAAACATGTTTATAGTTCAAGAGTGATTAATTAATGAACCTATAATTTCAAAATGGGTAATTTAACTTAAAGTTTTTCTTTTATTGTGAGTCTTGCCATTTGTGATTTAAGTTATCAGATAATTCTGTTATTGATTCAATAATTCAATGAATTTAGTAGCAAATGCTTTAATTTGTCCCCAATCCCTGAAATCATGCATTTTTCCGTCTGGATTCTCAATTCCTTCCTCTTTTTGCATAATCCCTATAACAATTTTTCTTGTCATACCTTTTATAGCCGATCCTTCCCTTAAATCGTAAGCACCACCAAAAGCGTCAATTAAAGAAGGCTTTAATGCAGTATCCTCAAGCTTTGCTGTAATATATTTTTCTATCGCACCTTTTATATCTGATTTTTTTGCAGCTTCTCCACAACATACGTACAGCCCCATTGTATTTTGCATTGTCTTTAATTCCGAAATTCTTTTATTTAGGAATTTTTTGGCAGCTTTAGTCCATCTATTTATTTTAATTCCCGAACCTAAGATAACACCATTATACTTATCTAAGGGAGGTATATCTTTTATACTAATGTCATTTAAATCGTAACTTTCGGTCTCAAACCCTTTTTCTTGAATGATCTTCTCTATCTCATCTGATATTTCTTTAGTTGTTCCATATCTTGTTCCATATAATAATAAAACTTGTGCCAATATGCATTCATCTCTTTTTTTAATTATAATTTGGTTTCATAAATTTTTTGTGATATTTAAATAAATTGCAGTCCAGAAATATCAGATATTATCCCTAAGATTTAAAATTCTTATTGGTTATTTTTCTATAAAAAATATTTACTTAAAATGGTCATAACCGTTATCTTCTATTGCTACTCTTTTATTATCTTTTAAAAAGTAGATTTTTTCTTCAGGGATCACGTTTCCAACCTTAATCAAGAAGCCACCTTCAGATTCAGCTAAGTCAGCAGCTTTTTCATAATTTTTAACCGGCATCGTAAATAAGTGAATAAACTCCTCTCCTCCATTTAAAATTAATTTATCTAAAGAAATCTTAAATTCATTTGCATATTCGATTGCTTCTCGATCAATTAAATTTTCATTGAAATCAATTTCAAAACCCATACCTTTATTTGATAGCATTAGATCTCTTAATGATTTTATTAAACCATCAGATGAATCAATACTAGAACTTACTAACTTTTTATTTGATAATAAATAACCTTCATTCCCGATTATATTTGGTTCTAAAACACTATTAATTGATCTTTTATAGTTTGGATAAGTGCTTATATCTCCTTTTCTATTTAGAAGGATATCAAAACCAACACTCGTTAAACCAAATTTACCATTAATTAGCAGAATATCTCCCGCTTTGAGCCCTTCCCGATGAGTTATATATTCAGGATTTTTAAACCCAAAAACTGTAGGAGTTATTATTAATTCTTTTGCTCTATTCAAATCTCCACCAAGATATTTTATATCCCAACTTTTTGAATAGTTAACTATACCTTTTATTAATTCTTCAAACTCGGATACATATAAATCCATTGGCAATCCTAGAGAAATAATAATTCCTTTTGGTTTTACTCCTTTTACTACTAAATCACTTATATTCATAACCACTGATTTTCGCCCCATTTGGAAATAGCTCATTTCAATTGGAGCATCGGTGGAAGAAATAAACATATCAGAATTGAAAATAATAGAATTTTCCATTTCCTGAGAATCAAAAAAGAACGCATCATCCCTTGTTAATTCATAGCCTGTTTCCTTGAAAATTAAATCTTCAATGATTTTGATTAATTGAGCCTCTCCAATATTATTGATTTGATTATTAGAACTCATTGGGAAAATTTTATAATTTTTTAAAATTTATATTAATAAGATCAACTTTTTGCCTCTGTGGCTTAGTGGTATAGTTACTTTAAACACCGAAAGCGATTGATTCGTAATTATATTTGAAAGAACAACGAGATATCAATCGGTCGGGGGTTCAATTCCCCCCAGGGGCTCTATTTATACTTCTTCAGTGATAACATATTTTTTAATCATTAATAATGCGAGCATTTTAAACGCATCGTTGATATTTTCACCAGTTTTTGCTGACGTTTCAATGTAAGATAAGCCTAATTTTTCTGCTAACTTATTTCCTTCTTGCAATTTAACATCTCGTTCATCTTTTAAATCTATTTTATTTCCAACTAAGATGAGTGAGATATTTGGAGATGCGTTTATAATTTCATCGTGCCAATTTCCTATATTGTCATAAGATTGATGATTTGTTACATCATATACTAAAATTCCTGCTTCTGCATTAGCTAAATAGGATTTTCTTACCCTCTTGAATTGACTCTGACCTGCCAAATCCCATATGATAAATCTGACATTGCTTCCTAATTCTTTAAAATTACATTCTTTTTTCATAATTGAAGTGCCAATTGTTGATTTATAGTCTTTTGCAAATGAATTTTCAACAAATCGATGGACAAGAGAGGTTTTTCCAACCGCACCATCACCTCCTAATATTAACTTGAAAGCATACTCTTCAGATTTTACTTTTAATTTTTGTAACTTTTCAATTTTTCTTTCAATACTCTTGACGTTATCGTTAGCAATGAGTTTTGGAATAACAGGACTAACAGTTCTCCCGTCAAAAATGCGAGCGATTTTTTCTGCCGCTAAATAGGCATATGGAAATACCGGATCCACTCCTGCAATTGCTTTAAGTATGGTTACAAATACTGCTTCAGGACCTGCTTCGCAAAATATAAAACGATATTCTTCAGTATCAAACGTACCTGTGCCAAACGAGCCCGAACTGAATTCTTTTGTGATTCTAGTTAAAACTGGTTCTACTAAGGCGCTTACTCCTCCAATAATCTCCTCATCTACACTCTCTTCTTCAGAGCCAGTTAGTGCATCTATTACAAGTCCTTCTCGATTTACTACAAGAGTAGCAACTAAATTTTCACCGACACTTTGTTTATACCATTGGAGGAGTGCCTGTAGCTTTTTCGTATCAATAGACATCTATCCACAACCGCCAGTTCTTCTTTTACATTTTAAGTTAACTATATAAATGCATTAAAATTCCTATGATAAAAATACTTTTAGATTAAAAACTTTCTAAATACCTAACAAATAAGGTTTTTAAGATTTCAGTTCCTTAATAGGTTAAACTAAAATATTAATAAAACAGATATTTTTTCCTAAGATTTTAAATCTTCATTATCCTGCAGGAGTCGCCAAGCCTGGTCAACGGTGCTAGACCGAGGCTCTAGTCTCATAGGAGTTCGAGGGTTCGAATCCCTCCTCCTGCATTATTTTAAATCGATAACATTTATCTAAAGAAAATCTGATAATTTTTGTTGCTTTATTTTGGGATTATTCGTTAAACTTTCAACATACTCTTCAATCAATTCCATACGTTGAACGGTATAAGCATCTAAATTGAAATTTTTACATAAACTTATAGCCCTTGGAATATATTTCTCTATGCCTCCTCGATTAACTGTTAGAATAATATTTCCACCACATTTTGGACAATTTCCGGCGTTTGAAATAGGAGGTCGTTTGTACTTTTGATTGCATTTCACACATCTAAATTCTTGGATGGCAAATTTTCTAAGGTTTCCAAGGATATCAGGATTAAAATGAGTAGATAAAATTTTCTCTGCTACGTTCCTCTCGTCCACTGCTCTGATAATTCTAGCTAGATGCAGTTGAGCATCGATTTTATCATCCATATTTTCATAAGTTTTATATGAAGTGGTTATGGGCCCTTCATTAATATCGGAAGTAGGAATATTAAATCCAATATCCTCATATTTCTTTCCTTCTTTTAGATGCTTATCAACTAAATTCATAAAACTCTCAATTTTCGATGGATTACTATATTTCTGCGTTGCTTCATAGAATTCTTTTGGATATTTGTAAAGTGTATCAATATTATGAGCCTCAGTATCAATTTCATTAGGTTCTAATTTTGTAGAAATTACTAATGTGGCATCCATTCTACCACCGATTTTACTCGGTAAATAGTATCTTGAAAAATTCAAAAGAGGATCCAAAAGCATCATGATACCATCTTCGTCTCCATCGCAGTTGCGTCGTTTCGCAGCGTGCCAAAAAGGGTGAGCGTAGATTGATCTTACCGGAGAGAAGCCAATAATCCTACCAATGATCCCCGCACTAGTATGAGGAGCTAAACCTACAACCAACTGTCCAATGAGATCTTGCCTTTTAGAAATATTATAAAATCGTTCCATTTTATATATTTTTTCCAGTTCATCATCGATAAAATTTGCAATCTTCTTGAAATATTCAGCACAATCATCAGAAAGTATAACATCCTGAACTTTTAGTTCACATATCTGTTCCTCGTCTTTTAGATCATTACCTTTATAATCCTTTATATACCCTAGATGCCTTAATGTATCGATCTGCGTTTTTATTTCCTTCGGTTTAAAATGGGTCAATGGAATATCCGTTGCATCATATCTAATTTCTGCTGTTTTATAGACTAATAGTCCATTTTTCGCTCTTAAAAGTCCTTTCTCAATTGGCTCTGGTATTTTAAATTGATTGGTCAATCCAATGATTCCTTTAAATTTTTCTGGTAGAGTCATTCCTAGTTTTTCTAGTGTTTTATTAATATGCGTTTTAAAATTAAATAAAGCCTCTGATGAAAATTTTAGCTTTTCCCCGCATTGTGGACATTTTTCTTCATTTTTAGGGTAATTTTTTTTACATTTTTCACAGATTTTTTGTAAAATAGTATGAGAACCACAATTGGGACAATGATTAAAAATTGATATGCTATTACATTTAGGACAAATCTTTCGACATACATCAATTTTGACCTTCCCTAATTCCATAGCTTTTTCAACTAATCTTGAACTTCCAACTTTATCACTTAAAGGAAATAAAGTATGAATTCCTTTCATACTTTTTCTTTCTGACTTCTCTGGTCTCCCCATTCGAGTTCCCATAAAATAAGGATACTTACTCTTCATAATGATTAAAGAATAATGATAAAAATAATCAAATGGAGTTAAATTCTCTTTAGGTTTCTCTTTTACATGGTTTTCAAGATTGAATATGTGAATAAGCGTATAGTTAATTTCTTTATTAAATATAATTTTATCATCTTTTATTTTATGGGGAATGAAAGCTTTCTCAAGTAGGAATTTAACCTCGCTTTCCTTAGAGAGTAAAATCTTATTTTCAGAATGATTGTAGCATTTGATTAACGAATTTCTTAATTTTTCCAATTCCTTGATTTCGAATTTATCCCAGAAGAAAGTATATTTCGGATGTAATGGAATTTCATATTTTAGGGATAAATCAATTGCTTGTTGAGCATTAGGAATTTTTGTAAATGGATGTTCTACATATTGTATTAGTTCAGATTCCTTAATTTTGAGACTTTTAATTTTTTCCTCCAAATCTAAAACCCACCATTCTTCTACATAGCCAGATGGGATTAATCTGTGATTATTTTCAGCAAATTCTCCATAACCAAATAAAATGTCTCCAAGGAATAGGATTTCCTTTATGTTAGGAAAATTTTTTTTGGCGCTAGTTCTATTCTTAACTTGTATAACATTTCCATTTTTTAATTTAACTAAAGGTGGTTCAATTGAATCTACAGGGCAGACACTTGTACTTTTCCCGGGTCTTTCAATTCTCAATTGAGTGCCTATTGCTATAAAATCATCCAAAATAGCCATTGTAGCTGGATGAATACCTGTTGCTGCTAAACCGGTATTTCTTGATCTTCCATAACGAATTCGATGGCCACCAACTCTAGATGGATGACTAAAAACTGGCCTACCCGCTATAATGTCTGAAATGTATTTTGAATTCGGAGTAATCTTCTTATTTTGCTCCTTTTCTTGTTCTTTTTTCTTTTTATTTTCTTGTTCTCTTTGTCCAATACTTTTTAATTCAGCTAGCCAATCCCAGCCATCTAAGTTCATCATTTTGGCTATTTTTAAAAGTTTTGGAGATTTTGAGATTATTCCATCATTTAAAACTAAGCATGCTCCACCACGAACTTTATTAGTTTCAATTCGAGGTAGATTTCTAAATGCGGATACTTCTTCATCTTCAGTAGAATCTCCATTAATTTCGACAGGAAGGTTCTCAACAGTAAATCTAATCTCTGCATTTGATGAGGGATATTGTAAATGAACTCTTCGATCATATATTTTAACCTCTTCAAGATATCTACCAATTTCTGCTTCTGTTGCCTTATATTTTGGAATCTTTGACTTCTTCCTCACATAATCAGCAATTAATACACATAATCCTTCTGTAGTCCCTCCAGCTGCTCTAATAGGACCAGCAAAGTACAATGATAAGTACTTTCTATTTTGTTGATCAGTTTTTATTATTATTTTTGAAATTCCTTCTAATGGAGCGCTTACTACTCCCATGGTTTTAATCGCTAAACCAACTCTTATGGCTCTTTCCACACGGTCATCTAAAGATTTAATATTGCCAATTTTTTCATCCAAAATATCAGTAACGACTTGAAAAGCAATTTCATCATCACTTTTACCTTCTCTTTTTAAATTGCGGATTATTTGAGCAACGCCTTTAGGGCCTACCAATTTTTCAACCCTTCCGGCTAAATCTCTTGCTTGGGGTGATTCAACAAACTGTTCAGGATCGAGTCCCTTCTTTCGTGCTTTCTCAGCTATTTGATAACATTTATCAACTTCATTCTGTATTTTCGAGAAATAATCTTCCATCTCTTCACTTAGTTCAGCCATTTTTACACGTCCTTAGACAATTAATATTAAAACTATCAAGATGAAACTAACGCTATATTATTCAATTTTTTTTAATAAAATTAAATAATTCTATTAATAGGCTAATTCTATTCTAATATTTGAATAATTAGAGTTTAACAATTTTTCATGATAATTAGTTATCTCTATTAGTCTCTTTTTATAAATAGAAAAGATGTTTTTTCTTTAATAATAAATAATTTAATTATAAGGATTATTAATATCATAATTCTTTTATAAATGATTTTTCTTGAAAGACGATAAGCTAGACCAGAAATATCTCATTGTTCAGAAATTGATTAATTCTGAGATTAATATAACTCCTTCAGTTTTAGAAATGATATTAAATATGGACAATCCCCACCAATCTTTAGAATTAATAATTCGAGAAATAAGTTTTATCCCCCAATTTCATAGTCATATAACGCCCGAAATTCTAAAAAAAATTTCGAACCAAGAATTACATAGAATTCTTCTAAAAAAAGACCAAATTAGTCCAAGAGAAGGATTTATTTCAAAAAATGATCTCAAAATAAATGAAAAAGAGAGAACGTTAAAAGCTTCAATAGAACCAAAATCAAAATTAAAAAACCAGAAGGGTTTTTCTGCATCAAACTCCTTGAAATCGAAGGAGACTTCAAGAATTTATGAAACTACTAAATCACATTCATTATTTCGACCAATAGCTAAGGAATATGATTCTGATTATAAAATTTTAAAAGATCCAACGGGAAAAATATATACCAACGGAGATTATGATGAATTCTATAATATGACATTAGACAAATTTAGAAATTTAAATAAATTAATGAGAAAGCGTCCCGATGTGCTTTCAGCAACTAATATTAATAATATTTTAAGGCTTTCTAGCAGTTCCGATGTATCTACCATAGGTTTAGTAAAAAATTTTCGTCAGACAAAAAATCAGAACTTCTTTTTTGAAATTGAAGATCTTACTGGTTCTATTAATGTATTAATCCGTAAAGATAGTGAAAATCAAACTATCCATAATTTATTCAATCATCTTGTATATGATCAGATGTTGTATGTCCAAGGAACATATAATCCAGGCGATAGTCGAAATCGAGGAATCATTTTTGCTGACTATATAACAAAAATCGACATCCCTACTGATTATCAACCTAATAATTCCGATGTTCCTTTATCAATTGCTCTTATATCAGATACTCATATAGGAAGCAAAGAATTTGAAGAGAAATTATTTAGTAGATTTATCTCGTTCTTAAATGGAAAATTAGGTAACGCTAAACACAGGGAGATGGCATCAAAAATCAAATATCTTGTGATAAATGGAGATTTAGTAGATGGAATAGGGGTCTATCCGAATCAAGAGAAAGACCTTAATATCTCTGATATTTATAAACAATACGAAAAAGCATCCGAATTTATTGCTCAAATTCCTGAACATATTAAGATCTTTTACACAGCGGGAAATCATGAACCAGTAAGAAATGCGATTCCTCGACCAGCAGTTCCGAAGAAATATTGTGAAGATATATTTGATCTTGGAGTTATTTGCTTAGGAAATCCCTCATATATCCAAACTCATAATGTAAATACACTAATTTATCATGGGGAGAGTATTCATGACTTAAATATGCTTATTCATGATTTTAATATTAATGAACCCACTGAGACTATGAAGGAATTACTTATATCTAGGCATCTAGCTCCAGTATTTGGTGAAAAAACTCAGATTGCGCCAACCGATAAAGATTGGTTAGTTATAGATAAAATCCCAGATATTTTTCATACTGGACATGTCCATATTAATGGATTTGACCGTTATCGTCATGTTTCATTAGTGAATTCTGGATGTTTTCAAGCACAAACCGATTTCATGAGAAGTTTTGGCATCATACCTACACCTGGAATTGTTCCAATAATTGAACTTGATAATTTACGGTTTTATCCCTTAGATATAAAAACCATTTTAAATTAATAAGTTAAACACAATTTAGGTTATTATCAATGAAAATTTCTGTCCCTCGTGATAATCCAGATGATATGATTCTTTATACTTGGAAAATAATTGATCTACCCTCTATTTCTTATGAAGATCTCTTATATAAAGTGATATTTGAATACTTTATATTTGATCCTAAAGAGGCATCAGTGTTCATCAAAGATGCATTAACAAAAGGATTACTCGTTTCGGAGGAAAATTCACTTCTTAGGCTCTCAGATGAGTTAAACCAAAAATTTATAGAATGGCAGAGGTTGCGACAAATTAAAATTAAAGAAAATATCATGAATCGAAAGAGGAGAGAAAAAATAGTGAAAAGGATTCAAATTAATAATGAAAATAACTTCAATCATCTCATAAAAAAAATTGCTGATAATGGAGCCTTAAATCGAGCTGTGACTGTTTCAGATGATGCTCTTGATATTACTATCATTGATAAAAAAAAGGGAATTCTTGAAGCAGAAATTAAAGGAACATCAGAAAAGAGTTATATCGTAAATATAAATATTAAAGAACAAAGATTATTACATAATTGCCACGATTTTGAAACAAGGAGAGCTAAAGCTAAGATGTTTTGCAAACATCTTATTAAATTATTTTTATATCTAAAAAAAGAAAATGAGGAATTAGCTATTTACTTTCTTGAGAATATTATAAACCAAATAAATAACTGGGATTTCTCTTCTTAAAGTAGTTTTTTGAAAACGTTATTTTTTAACCTTACTTTATCCATTTGTAAAAGAGTTGGTTTGATATTCAGCAAATTAGCTATCTTTATTTTAGGTATTTGGTTCAAGATGCGTTCCACCAAATTCATGTTGATATCAAGGTTAATAATTTTGGTCCTACCATAATGCCCCATAGATTTTGTAATAGCTGAAATTAGTCCTGCTAAAGCTAATTCGTTAATATAATCACTAATTCTTCTTTTAGTTAATTGTTTCACCCCCGGAATTCTATTAGAGAGTTCTGTATGTACATCATATATATCTCCCGAAGTAATTATATGTCCCTTTCCATATTTCTGTAATAAAAAGATCGCAGTTAAGGTGAGTTGAGATTGAAGTGGCATTGAAAGAATATACTCAACAACTTGATCTTTATCAATATCTCTTTGAGCTTTCTGAACATAAGACTCTAAAATTGTTTTATTATGTTTCCTTTCAGCTATCTCCCCTGCCTTGCGTAAAAGCTGTAAAGCTTTCCTTGCGTCTCCATGTTCTTTAGCAGCTAATCCTGCACATAATTTAATAACTCCATCCTCGATTACTCCATCGGGAAAGGCAATCTCTGCTCTTTGTTTGAGAATATCCGCTAATTGGTTTGCATTATAGGGATGGAAAACTATAGGTTCTTCCTCTCCTAAACTGGAATTTACTCTTGAATCTAAATAGTCGATAAACTTTAGTTTATTAGATATCCCTATTAGGCTGGTGCGACAATAATCTAAATTTTCATTTAACCGAGTCAAGTCATATAGTATCTCATTTCCTCCCTTTTTCCCTATCAATATATCTATTTCATCTAATACAAGAAAACAGATACAATTGTTGATACGAATATCCAATAAACCTAACAATTTTTTGAAAATTATATCTTTTGGTAATCCTGTTGGAGGAATTTTTTCTTTTTGGCTAATTGTATTATAAATATGGGCTAATATTCGATAAGGTGTTGATACTACATTACAATTAATATAAACCCACCAAGGCGTATGTCCTTTACAATGTTGGGCCAGTTTCTGACTTATATATCTTATAGTAGCTGTTTTTCCAGTACCGGTCATTCCATAACAGAGTAGATTAGGGGGGACATCTCCTTTTAAAGCACATGCTGTGATGGCAGCTATTTTCTCTATTTCGTAATCTCTATGAGGTAGTTCGTTAGGTATAAATGATGGCTCAAGAGCCTCTCGTTTTTTAAAAATAGTTGGTCCTTTTAGATAATCTTTATAAAATTTATCGATATTAAAGGACATATCTTCATTTTTGTTAGGATTAGTCAACAATCATCGTCACCATATTAATTTTTTCCATACGAACAACTATAATTTCGAATGCAAAACTCCTATATAAGATTAATTATTAATCTAAAAATTATTGACTGGATGATAAATAATTAATATCATTTTAAAACTACAATTAACTATAACCAAGTCAGTAATTGATAATATTATTGTCGGGCTTTTAAAAGATTTTTATTTGCGGAACAATATTATTAATACTCTAGTACAATCAAACTACTTTAATAACCTTTAATTTTCATTTAATATTAGAATATCTAATTTGAGATATAATTGATTGAAACAATAATGGATACAACTAACAATCAAGATGATAAAAAGAAACGAAATACAAACATTGCAAAATATCTTACAATATTTTTTACATGTTTGCTCTTTTTAGATTTTGTATTCATCTCATTACTTTATTCGTGGGCGGATTGGATCGCTCTATTGATTTTTAGTTTGTTATTTATTGTTCCTGCATACATATCGAATGCTGGAATGGTGATTGTTGGGAAAGGAAAACCTGTAGATGGGGGGAAAAACTGGAGAGATGGAAGAAGAATATTAGGAGACCATAAAACTTGGAATGGATTAATAAAAGGTCCTCTTTATATTGGAATCCCTATTTCATTAGGTATATTTTTGTTATTTCTACTTTTATGGGATTTTATCAGGTTTATTCCTGATATTGGAATACCTCTTGGAATATATAAACTTTATAATGATATATTCTATTATCAATATTATTTTATAGGTGGAACTATGCCCTTTGGATTTGCTATCATAGTATTACGAATTATTCTATGTTCATATGGTGCAGGAATTGGAGATTTGGTAGGCTCATTTTTAAAGAGAAGATTTAAAATTGAAAGCGGAGAACCCTTTTGGGTGATAGACTCATTAGATTTTGCTGGAATTGCAATAATCTTCGCATCAATTCCCAGCTTTTTTATCCCCGATACTTATTTGGCACCTGACATATTTATGATTACCTTTCTTCTCATTTTAACCCCTTCAGTCGGTATCATAGCAAATACAGTTGCATATTTTATAGGTTTAAAGGATGTTCCATGGTAATTATAATTAATTACTATAAGATATACAATTAATTTTAATTGGTTTTTCATCATTTTGAAATTTAACATTTTTTTCTAAAAGTTGATTTACAGTCTTAATATAATCACCATTACATCCAACCGCGACTCCTCGTTCCTTAAATGAAAGAAAACATATCGAAATCTCTCTTTTTCCAGAATAAACATTCCATTCAATTTTTATATCATGAATATAGAGATCTGGAAATAGGCTATATATTAAGTTTATAAGTGTATTTTCTGCTCGAATAATAAGTACTTTTTTAACTAATTCTTTCCGAATACTATTGAGGTAATCTTTAGCAATGAAATAATCCTCATTATTAACAATAAAGAAGATAAATTTATTGATATGAATTACATTTTGAGGATAGATACGTGTTTTTTGATGAAAATACTGATATAGTCTTATTTCGAAATTCATTAATTTATTAACAACTCTTAAGACTTGATAAAAGATTAAATCATCCAGAATTGTATATAGCATACAATAGAATAATTTTGATTGAAAAATTTAAAGTCCTAAGAAAATATTTTTAGAAAAAATTTAATAAAAAGCAAATTCTCTAATTGATAATATTTAAGAACGAGTCATAAATAATGAAGAAAGCAGGTTATGAATTTATAGAACATACTGCTGATGTAAAAGTAAGAAGTTGGGGAAGAAATCTTGAAGAAGCTTTTTCTCAAGTAGCTTTAAGTCTTATGGCTACGATCTCACCAAACCTAGATAAAATAAAGCATAAGGTATCAAAGGAACTTAAGATCGAATCAGAAGATAAATATGCACTTGCTATTGATTTCTTAACTGAATTTCTTTATATCTTCGATGTTGAAGGATTACTTTTTAGTGAAATTGAGGTGCAATCAATTATTTTAAAAGATAATAGCTATTACTTAAAAGCTCTAGCTAAAGGAGAAAAATTTAACAAGCAATATCATGAAATAGGAATTGAAGTCAAAGCTATCACATATTCTTTTATGAATATTGAGGAAAAAAAAGATAGAGTTCAAATCGATATCGTTTTTGATATTTAGGCCTTATCCCTTAACGACTCCAACAGGGACTAATCTAACTATTTTTTCAATAATATTAAGATCATGACTTACTTGAACAACCTGATCAATATCTTTATAAGCCCCAGGAGCTTCTTCAGCGATAACTTTCATTGATGCTGCTTTTACTAATATACCTTTATTACTAAGATCATCCTTTACTTTAGAGCCCCAATATTTTTTAGTTGCCTTCGATCTTGACATCACTCGACCTGAGCCATGCGCTGTAGAACCAAAAGAAAGATCCATAGCTTTTGGTTTTCCTACACATAGATATGAGGCAGATCCCATAGTTCCAGGTATTAATACTGGCTGTCCAATATTTTTATAATCATTAGGTATTTCAGAATGACCGGGAGGAAACGCTCTAGTTGCACCCTTTCTATGCACATTCAAATACATCTTTTTTCCATTAATCTCATGCTCTTCAATCTTTAAAATATTATGGCAAACACCATATATAAGGTGAAAATCTATATCATCTATAGTCTTATTGTATTCTTGTTGAAATGATTCTCGTAACCAGTGAGTTATTAATTGGCGATTGCAAAATCCAAAATTTGCTGCACACGCCATTTGACTTAAATAATCTTTAGCTTCTTTTGTGTTTGCTGGAACACAAGCTAACTCTCTGTCCGGAACTTCAATATTGTACTTTTTCATTGCCTTTTCGATATTTCTGAGTGAATCTGAACATACTTGATGACCTAAAGCACGCGATCCCGTATGGACCATCGTGGTAACTTGATCTTTTTCTACAATACCTAATTTTTTAGCAATATCCTTATTGAATATCTGATCCACTCTCTGAATTTCTAAAAAGTGATTTCCACTACCTAATGATCCAAGTTGATTTATTGCTCTTTGTTTAGCTTTATCAGAAATTAATTTTGAATTGGCATCTTTCAAAAATCCATTCTCTTCACAATGCTTTAAGTCCTGATCAATGGCATAATCATTTTTTAGTGTCCAGTTTAAACCAGTATCTAAAACCTCATCCAAATCTCTATAGCTAATATCTAATTTTCCTTTTGAGCCTAAACCTGAAGGAATATTTTTAAACATCCTATTGAGGAGTGAAGGAAGTTTTTGTTTTATATCATCTAGAAAAAGGTTTGTCCTTAACAACCTAACTCCGCAATTTATGTCATAGCCTACACCTCCAGGCGAAATCATACCTTCATTAGCATCTGTTCCTGCCACACCACCGATACAAAAACCATATCCTTGATGTGCGTCTGAAAGTGCTATAGCATGCTTTTGAATCCCTGGTAAGCATGCCACATTACAAATTTGATCAAGAGTTCTGTCTTTTTTAATTTTTTCTAAGATATACTCATTAGCATAAATATGAACAGGAACTTTCATCTGAAATTTCTTAATTGTTCCCTCTACACGAGCCATTAATGTTGAGGGTGAAATTTCATAAATATTTTCTTCAATTTTATTCACATTCATTCTAAACAAATAAGTTTTTTTAATTTCATAAATTTTTTGAATCTTTTTCTGTTTCACCATTTTAATCAGCAAAAATCTGAGGAGTTTTTATTACTAAAGTTTAAAGTAAGAGTATGTCAGAAATAGTATATTGCGATAAATGTGGAGCGCTCATGAATCAGAAACCATGTGAAGGAACTTTTGGCGTTAATGCTACGATCTATGTATGCCCCAAATGTCGTTACCATTATGAAATAGGTTTTAGATATAATCCTTTCTTAAGAGAATATGTTAAATATTACAAATTCATCTAAAAAGTATTTTTCAACCAGATAGGATACTTTATTTAATTTCAATAAACTTTAACAGTCCTAAATCATCGAGATCATCAATTAACACTTGGATGTCTCCTACTGGTTTTCCGCTCTCTTCAGCAATATCCGGAATAGTATGAAAGCCATCAGCTAAATGTGCAATTTTATACATTTCCTTATCCAAAAACCCTTGGGTAATGACTTGGGCAGGAAGTCTTTTTAGAGTCCACTTTGGTTTTTGATTTTGAGCTACCCGTAGATCTTCTTCTGACAAAATTAAGCCTTTTTTCATGATTTTTTGTTGAGATTTGCGAAAATCTTTTTCATATATTTTTAATATTGGGATCTTCAATTGGATTTCCGCAACTTTACCAATCATTAACATTTCATCAATAACGCTTTCAAAGCCCTTGAAAATCCTTACATCCCCTGACCAATTTTCAATCAATCCTCCAAATTCATCAGTGAATTTATCAATAATATCACTTAAAACCTTGTGGGTAATCTTTGCATCGTCGTTTTTATCAGCTGCTGCAGTACAGAGAATTCCTTCCTTGAATACTAATAATAGGTAGAAAATCTGCATATCTATGATTTTGAGTTCTCCGCTTCCTTTGGAAAATTCGACACTAAAATCTTTAAGTGCGGTTAAAAAGCCCGAAACTAAATCTTGGTTAAATTCTATAGTTCCGTATTTTCTATGAATTAAGCAAATACCTGTATATTGATGTATTAGGTAAAAATTATGTAAAATCTTGAATCACCTTCAGGAATATTTCAACTCTCATATTTATAATAACTAGAAATAACGGGTAGATTTTTAAAAATCTGTTATTTTTTTTATAATTAATAATATTCTAAATATTTATAATTTCTTTTTTTGAAAGGAACCGATTTTATATTGATATTAATTTCAAAGATTTAATTCAAAAATCACTAATTTTTTATTTTTTCCAGAATAAGTGTTTTTTTTAATAGTTCTTTGACTTTCTTACGTTCATTTGTAGGTAAATTTCTAATATCTTTCCCAAATTTTTCATAAATATCTAAGGGGCCATTATCTAAAAGATTAATAAGAATAATCAAACTATTTTTTACCAATTCGATATCATTCGTAATTTCCAAAAGAAATTTGAGTCGATTGAGGATTTTATACAACCATAAAACTTCGTGTGGATTTTTGTATGATTTGGAATATACTTTAAAAATCTTATCATACCACCATTCTTCAAAACTACTCTTCATCAACTTTATTATAAATCTAAATTAATATGATACACTAATTTTTTAATTTTCAGAATGATTTCTTTTTGAAAATCAAAATATTAAATGATTTCAAAGATTATCAAAAAATTAATATGAAGAATTTGATATTTTATGTTACTGTTCCTAATTTTGAAGATGGAAAAAGACTCGCTCGTATTTTAGTTGAAAGTAAGGCTGCGGCATGCGTTAATTTAATAAAAGACATATCTTCTATTTATCATTGGAAGGGTAAAATAGAAGAGGCCAGCGAAGTTTTATTGATTATAAAAACATCAGAAAAAAAATCAGAAGAATTAATAAATATTGTAAATAAAAATCATAGTTATGAGCTTCCAGAATGCGTTGGCGTAAAGATTGAGGATGGTTCAAAAATATATATTGATTGGATTAATGAAGCTATTTCAAACTGAATAAAATATTGATTTAATAACATGAATTTTGATATTTTTCGAGTAGACTGGATCTTAGTTGATTCTATTATTATTATTATCTTAATCGTTGTTTTATTTTCTGTGAAAATATACAAGATTAAACATAGGTGGAGAAATTATATAACTAACAATTCTATCACTGAACTCGCACTTGATCCATGTTTTTTACAATTTGAAGATAAGAAAATTTATGTTAAAAAATGGAATTTGCTTTTCAACCCATTAATGATAAAAATCAAACCGAACTTGCCATTTCTTTTTATCAGTAATTCACACTCATTACATTATCTACCACATGCTCTTGTTGAAGGATTATGTACCCACGGATTTAATATCATTTATTTAGATATTAGGAGAAAGTGGTGGAGTTTAAAAAAAACTAATTCACTCATTAATCAGGAATCCCAGAATATTATAAAAAAAGCTCTTGAATATCTAAAATCAAATGAGTACGAATTAAATTCTCAATATTGGGTTATTGATTTTAATTCTTATCTTTCTTTTGAAGAATTACACAACAACTCCTTCAAGCAAATTGGACTAATTCTCATCAACCCGTCATTAAATCAATATCATTCCAAGATGGTATTAAATCTGGTCCCATCCGATAAAAAAGCTCGATTGAACGTAATCTTCAGTAAGAACTCTTACTTATGGTTTAGAAATCGAAAGATCGAAAAATTTATGAAAATTTTTTCACAAACAACCACAATAAATATAAATTTAGAAGTTTTAGAAAAAGCAAATATATTTTTTAAAAATAATGAAACGATCTTATTAGCGAAAATAATGACTTCCATTCAAGATAATAATTAATTGACAAAAAAGATGCCAGAAGAAAAAATACAAAGAGAAACCTACAATTCGATTATTTATTCAGATAAACAATGGGAATTATTGGAGTCAAAGAGATTAAGAGCACTTCAAATCTTAGAGATGTTTTCTAATGAATCTTTTATACCCTATATCTATGGAAGTGTAGCACGTGGGAATGTACATCAGGACAGTGATATTGATATCATATTTCTTCAAAATATACCTTCATACAAAATAGAATTTATATTACATAAAAATGGTTATGACCAATTATTTCGGGAAATAATTATGGCAACACCTAAAGATTCCATCAAATTATACATCTATTTAAACGAACTGGAAACGATTACAATACCAATAACCAAACTGGAAAAAAATAATATCGAATTTTATGATTTCGGAGGAAAAATCGAATATCAACAATTAAAAAATGGTACTCGAGTTCCTGGAATAGATAAAAGATTGGTATTAATTAAACCAAATGCAACAGGCCATACAGAATATCCCATCATCGGAAGAGAGCATTTAGCTGCCAAGGAAGTCAATATTAGCCTTAAAACAATAAATGAAAGGAAAAAAATCTTATTAAAGCGAGAAAAAATGGGAAAAACAGGAGTTTTTTTAAAAAAAGAAATCGGTACGAATCAAACTACTGAAGAAGTGTTGAAATCTTTAGCAAATTCTAATGCAATTATAAGAAAAAAGCTATATTTGAAATGAAAAAAACCAAAATTTGCCAATCGAAAGAGGAAACATATTATATTAAGAATAAGGGAATCCCAATGGGATGCAAATACTGCCTTAAAGGTGCTAAAACTGTTTTATTCCTAAATGGAATATGTCAAAATCCTAATCATTGCCGATGGTATTGCCCTATTTCTGAGGAAAGAAAAAATAAAAAATTCACTTATGCAAATGAAATACAAATTAACAACAAGGAGCAATTGCTTGAAGAGATTAATCTTACTCATGCGAAAGGAATGAGTATTACTGGAGGAGACCCATTATTTGAACCGAATTTAGACAAAACTCTCTCATACATAAAGTATGTTAAGAAGAAGAAAGGAAAAAAATTCCACATCCATCTTTATACTAATGGACTTAATTTTGATGCATCCATCGCTCAAAAATTAAGTGATGCTGGTTTGGATGAGATAAGATTTAATCCCCCCAAAGATAAATGGGCTATTATTGAATCTGCTTTAGAAAAGGGCTTCAAAGTGGGAGCTGAGGTTCCTGTAATTCCCTCTCGAGATTACATCAATAACCTTGAAAAATTTATATATTATCTCGACCGAATAGGAGCCGATTTTATCAATCTAAACGAATTTGAAATGTGTGTTACCAATACTGATTCCTTAAAAGAAAAGGGGTTTAAATTAAAGAAAGGAACAATAGCATCCGTGGAAAATAGTAGAGAATTTGCTCTTAAACTTATAAATAAAATAGTTGATAAAGTATCTATTAAAATCCATTTTTGTACTATTATTGCTAAAGACTACTGGCAATTATCCAAAAGATATTTACGAAGAGCAAAATCAATTAAGAAGCCATATGAAATAATTACAGAAGAAGGTTTATTATGGTTTGCCCAGATCGAAGGTAATGGTGAAAAATTAAGAAAATTTTATGATACTGTGAGTGAAATGATTAAAAATCCCTCAAAGAGAATAAAATTTGAAAATAATATGATCAAATTGCCAATAAAGGATATGATACGCGAGGAAATCACAAATTTACTACAAAAATATACACTTAAAGCATACATTGTTGAGAAAACACCATTTATAGATGAGAAGTATGCACAAACAACCGAAAAAGTGCCTTTAAACGTTTTTATGGAAGAGAAGGGATATAATTTTGATTAAAAAAGTGACACTAAGCGATCTAAACAAAATTTATAAAATTGAAAAAAGGATTTTTAAATCAGATTCCTTTTCGAGAAAGTTATTACAAAATTTAATTAATTCTAATAGCTTGTTTTTAAAGATAGTAGTTTCTAAAAAAGCAGAAGATATAATCGGTTATGTAATCTTAATTAAGGATGATGACCATAGATTCAATCTTATTAACTTTATTATCAGAAAGAAATATCAAAATAAAGGTTATGGTTCCCTATTAATGCAAAAAACACTAAATATCGTAAACAACCATACAGAAATTAATAAAATAATATTAAATGTGAAAACAACCAATTTAAAAGCGATAAAATTGTATAAAAAATTTGGATTTGAAATAATAGAGAGAATAGAGGATTATTATAGACATAATGAAAGCGCTTACTTAATGGAATTAAAAATCTAACCTTTTTCCATAAACTAAAACTTATAAATGAATTCTATTATAATATCTCTGAAAAAATATTATCGTATTTTTTAAAAATAATACTTAAAAAGGTATTGAAGAATAATGGCTCCTATCGATAAGGAATTACAGAATGAAATTAGAAAAGGTGTCACTCTCCAGAAAGTAGATGAAGCAGAAATGAAAAAGCGTGAAGAGGAAAAAAAGAAACGAATGGAGGAGTTAAACAAAATCAAGGAAGCTTTAGGAGAGCAATGAAGTATAAGTGATTTTTATTTTTATATTTTTTTTATTTCTTTAATTGAAGCAAAATAAGTCCTAATTAGCAAAAAATTAATCAATTTTGTAGATTTTTACTATTATAAAGTTGTATAAATTAAATTTGTGTTAGCCTTATGAAAATCATTGAATTTGATAAAAAGAAACAAGATATGGTCCTAAAGACTGAAAATTTAAATGATTTATGGGCTCTCTATAATGTTATTGGAAAAGAAGATAAAGTCACATCACAGACTCACCGAAGAGTTGTATTGAGAGAAGGGAGCAAAGGAGAGAGAAAGCCTATGCGATTAACAATAAATGTTGAATCCCTATCATTTCATGAGTTTTCAAATCGATTAAGAATTAAAGGAACAATACTGGAAGGACCTGAAGATTATGTCAGCTTCGGGAGTTATCATACGTTAAATATAGAGATAGGGACTATTTTATCGATCAAAAAGGAAAAGTGGTTAAATACAGAGATAAAAAGGATTAAAGAGTTGTCAATTTTTGAAAAGAATTTTCTCATATTTATGATTGCGATTGAGACTGGTTTAGCAACAATTTTTCTTGTATCTAATTATAGTAATACAAGAATAGCAACTATTAAAAAAACGATTCCTGGAAAGAGATATGAAACACGTTACCGTAATAAAGCCTACGAGGAATTTTTTTCTAATATCATAAAAATTATTGAAGAGAATGTTAAATCAAGAAAAATAGATTTGATTGTTATTTGTGGGCCAGGAAACGTTCGTAATTACCTATTAAAAGATATTCAAAATAAGCTAGGCGATATTAAACTCCCTCCTATCGAAAATATTCATGCTAGTTCCGGCACAGAAAGCGCCATAATTGAAACTTTAAAATCTGATAAATTAATAAAATTGAAAAATAAGGTAAAAATAATTCAAGAAATGGCTAAAATTGAAGAAATTTTTAGGCTTTTTAGTATTGATCCTGATTTAATTGCTATTGGTTTTAACGAAGTAACAAAAGCGGCAGAATCAGGTGCAATTAATGAATTATTTTGCGCTGATACCTTAATAAGAGGCGTCAGTACAGACAAAAAAATGCAAATTGAGAATTTACTCAACCTTGCTGAGAAATCAAATGCTAAAATTAATATTCTTAGCAGTGAGCAACTCACTGGACAACAAATTATCGATTTAGGCTCGTTGGTCGCAATACTAAGATATAAAATTTAATCTCTTAAAGTTAACCTATTATTAAATTAACTATGAAAAATAAATTATTTTACATCGATGATAATTCAAGTATACCTTTAATGGGTATTGACTTTTTTGGTGTAATAGATCGAGGAACAAACGTAATTGAAGTAAAACCTCTAACACTATGCAATCTTAAATGTAAATATTGCTTTGTAAGGGCTGGTGATTACACCAACAATTTTATTATAAATCATTCCTATTTGATGAAGCAAATTCAAGAAATAATAGCTATTAAAGGTAATTATAAAATCGAGATTCATTTCTCTCCTTATGGTGAAATATTATTATATCCAGAATTTTTTGATTTATTATCAAAACTAATTAATATTGAAGGAATTGATACTATATCTATTCAAACTAATGGTTTATTGTTAAATGATGAAATTATCTATAAATTGAAGTTCAGAAAACATTGTCGATTAAACATCAGCCTAAATACATTAGATGCTAATAAAGCGCGCTATTTATGTGCTTGCGATAACTATCGTATGGATGTATTGTTAAGCAATATCCATAAGCTCCTAGACGCTAACATTGATGTTTTAATAGCACCTGTTTGGTTTCCATCGGAAAATGATGAAGACATTGAGGCTATTATCAAATTTGTAATAGGATTAAGAAAAAAAGGTTATACCGATAAGCAACTACAAATAGGAATTCAGAAATATTTAATATACAAAACAGGGCGTAAATTGAAAAAAATCAGGCCGAAATCATGGAAATACTTTTATTATCAACTATCTCAACTTGAAAAGAAGTATAATATAAAGTTAAAACTCGGACCAATTGATTTTAATATTCATAAAAGAAAAAGTATCTCAACTTCATATCTAAAAAAAAATATGATAATTGAAGTTACTATTATATCTGAAGGTCGATGGGAAAGAGAGTGTATTGGTAAAATAAATGAAAATTTAGGTATAAAGATCCTAATGAGAAAACCTTTTAAATTCACTCCTGACTTAATCGGAAAAAAATTAGCAGTAAAAGTGATAAAAGCAAACTATAGGGATAACATAATAACGGCCTCTTTTCCTACAAAATAAAATAATATAAAAACCTAAAACATTATAATCATGAATTTCCATTAAAATACTATCGAGATTTTATTAAACTATATAAGAACTGAGGAAAATGTGTCCAATTATAACTCATGAGGATGAACTTGAATTAGCAAATACTGAAAAAGATTTAGTCAATCACATTAAAAAGCTAGCTAAAGCTCAGAATAACCTAATAGATGCCCAAAATAAATATGCAGAAACACTTAGAAAAGCTAACTTAGAAAGAGAAATGTTAAATAGAACCTTTAGGGATGTTTTAAAACAAATGCAGACTTTGGTAAGAGAAAAACGTTCAAATATTAAAGATGAGGAGGTTAACTTATTCCAAGATATTATTCATAAAAATGATGAATATATTGAGGCAAACAATAAATACATTGATGCTATTAAAAACCTTACAGTCAATAAAGACTATTTTATTCAAAAAAAAATTGAATTAGCAAATGCTTTAGATGAGGTTGCTGGGAAAAGAGGAGCTTTAATTAAAAAAGCTCTGAATGTTGAGAAAGCAAAAAATAAATTAATAGAAGGAGAGAAATTAAAGATACTAGATTCTGAGTTAAATGACTATCAGAGGGAATTTGACAGAGCAAGAGACGTTTTAATTAAAAAGATCCATCAGTTTATCCAAGTCAGGGATGAGATTAATGAATTATGGATTCAATTAAAAAATTCTGTCTCTAAATCAAGTTAGAAGTTAATTTTGAATCTTAATTATTTTTTTATCTTTAAGTATTAAGGATGAACTTAAATTTATTAAACATATCAAATATATAATTAATAGAAAAAATACTAGCAATCTTCCTAATAATCTAAAATTGAGAGAATACTATGGCAGAAGAATTCGCTAATTTTATGCAAGAGACAAGAAAAGAGCCTCTTGATGAGAAACTTAATTCATTTGGAGATATTGTTGAAAAAATGATGTTTATGATTTTAAAAATTCCAGATTTGGTTGAACAATCATTAAACGTTATAAATCAAAAGATTTCAACAATAGAGACTAGAATTAATACAATTAATAATGAATTAAATACTATAAGTAAAGGGGGTAGTTTATCAACACCTATAGTTGCGACACCTAAAACACCCGCTAGCGCCCCACCACCTTCTTCCGGACCTCCCGGAGGACCACCTGGTGGGCCACCTGGAGGGCCACCCCCACCGCCTGGAGGACCGCCTGGAGGACCTGGTGCTGCACGCCCTGCCAGTCCCGTTAGTTTAAGAGGGGCAATCATGAGTGAATTGAAGCAATTATTCAATAAACGAAAAACTCCGGAATAAAATATTTTACCATCTCAAACCGAATTAACTTAATTTTCTAATTTTCTCTTGATTCAATTCAATATATCAAATATAGATTATTTTTGATAAATATAATAACTAAAAAAGGTATTAATTATCTAAACAGTTTTTATGATAATTAGATCGTGAATTCATTATTGCAACATAAAAATAAACCTTTGAATATCAAACTAAAGGTTTCTCATGATTTTCAACGACAGATATTAGAAATAACGTCCCTTATAAGAGTAATAAACTATTTCTATTTCAAGAAAACTCGGATTGATTATAAAAATAATAAGGGAGACTCATTAAAATATTATTTCTCAGATTATAAAGACTCATACAAATTTCCGGATAGTACTCTTCTCTTTGAGAAATGGATGAATTTAGGTATGGATGCTTTATATCCACGATTAGCTTTACATTATCTCTTTCCAGGTTTTTTAAAAGGGGAGAAAAAAAGGAATTTGTTCCAATTTACCTTCTCTACTTCAAGAGGTTTTGGATTCCCAATTTATTTTGGCCCAGAATTTTACGGATATATCCTAAAATATGGGAAAATTTTAGAACCACTTTTCAAATGGAGTCATACGGTTTGTCATCGGGCGAATCAAGCAATTTTTTTATTTGACACTCTATTTAACATAAATAGACATCATCTCGGAGAATACGAATCTGCCATAATTTCAGAATATAAAAATGGAATATTTAAAGGAATAAGCACTTTATTACATGGTTATTTTACAAGAGATCCAAAAACACTGGGGATTTACTCCTCATTAGACAAAGCGTTAGAAAACTTAGCTTTTTCTTATTCTGTAGGAGATCATGCTATTAAAGTAGAAACCAAAACACCTGATAAAGTAAAATATATTCCATTAATTTGTCATCAGGAAATTAAAGAAATTTATAATATAGATTTTTATTCATATACTCTTCAATTATTTTCATTTCAAAAATTACTGATAAAAAAAATTCTTGAATATAAAAAACAAAAAAAGAGTATAATTAGTACATTAAGATGGTTAGAAAAAGTAAAATTTAGAATTAATCAATCAAAATATTTTTCTTTAAAGAGTATTGATAAGTCTGAAAATTTCATCAATATAGACAGATGCATTAAATCTATAAAATTAATGGAGAAATTAATTGATTTAATTTGGATTACACCTCTTCAATGTCATACATATCACTCATTAACTACTTTTGAATTTAAATCATTAGATTTTAATAATTATAATCCTCAAGATAAAATTGATTCCATATTCCTCTTATATATTAAGTATGAGGAAAATGAGAAAAATTTTCATTTCAAGGAATCCGAAGTTATCCAATATATTGAATCCTTAAGGAATTTAATGGGAAAGATGTGGCTAAAATTTAGAGATAATTATATTAATAATGCATTAAAAGAATTAAATAACGTAAGTACTCAACTTGATAATAATGCCTCATTTAACAAAAATGCTATAACTTATATTAATAAACTTATTCCTATTTTTTCAATCTATGAAATTTTTAATAGAGCTCTATCAGAAACTATCTATCCAGAAGCAACTCCAGAAAGAAAAAGATTAGGAACATTTATTGCGCGATTTTTCGCTTCACGCTATAATTTATTTGGAGTTAATTTGATGAGACATTTTAATAATTTAGCATTTAATAACTGGGCATATTTTATAAAAAAGAAGAGAATATCAATTGATCATTTTTTTGAATTTATTCTAAAATTACCGATTTGGAAATATATTCCAATATATGTTAAAAGGAGAATAATTAGTAATCTTGATCTTTAGAACTCTAAAAACCCGGGATCGTCAAAAATGTCCTCTATTTTCTTCTCTTTTTTAATATCACTTCCATCTACTTCCGTAAATAGAGATTCTTCATCTGTTTTAATCCCTTTTTCTAGTTCAAGTGTGTCTAACTGCCGTATTGCTTCTTTTTCCAGTTTTTTATATTTTTCCGCTTTCAAATTCCATTTTTCCACTTCTTCCATGTCAACACCCTCTTCATTTTCTAGTTCTTCTGCAGCTTTA
>JAEOSU010000080.1 GCA_016840165.1 Promethearchaeota archaeon | reverse complement strand
TAAACCGGCTACGGACACTTTAAGCCCAATAATTATCCCGACCACTTGAAGAGCTGGTTTTACCGCGGCGGCTGGCACCAGCCTTGCCCTCTCCTTTCTAGTAGGGAACATTACTCACCTACCACAGTTCTAAATAGAACACTTTGGGTAACCCCATCACACTTTCGTGTATTGTGGAGGTTTCGCGCCTGCTGCGCCTCGTAAGGCCTGGGTCGCTGTCTCAGTACCCATCTCGGGGCTTCCGCTCTCACGGCCCCTATCGATTATCGGCTTGGTGAGCCATTACCTCACCAACAACCATAATCGAACACGATCCTATCCTATAGCAGATAAAGACCATTTTCCTTATCCCTTTTATTGAAAAACTTTTCCAAGCCTATTCAACTATGAAACATTATCCTCAGTTTCCCGAGGTTATTTTTCTCTATAGGGCAAGTTGATCATGTGTTACTGAGCAGTTTGCCATGGGAATTTTAGGTATCCCATGCAACTCGCATGGCTTATCCTCACCCAAATAGCAGTCGGGTCCGGCAGGATCAACCGGAATTAAAATTATTTGGAATTTTTCGCAAGGAAAGATAATTCACTTAAAATTGGAATTAAATTTCATTGGAGTTCTTAACTTTTCTTTTTTCAGTTATAATTAATTAAATTATAACTACATTTTTTATACCGCATCTAAGAAGCAACTCTTCATCTAACGGGTTTTTACCGTAATCCAAGCTCACACCGGAAAAGATGCGATTACTAAGTAAATATAAACGCACTATGAATTTTAAATTTTTTTATTTTCTAATTGAAGGTTATTTCTATAAATTTTCGTAGTTTAAAAATCTAATTTTGAATGAAATGATACAAATACATAAAAGAGAGAAAAGGTCGTATTATGGATTTAAATGAAAAAATTGGAATTCACTTAGATCAAATCAAACAGTTAAAGGGAGTAGAAAATGCTGTATTAACTCAAAGAGATGGAAACCCAATTCAATCCTCAGGCGTATGGTTTTCTAAAGATGAAATCTTCAATGTTAGTTCTGCTACTAGCGCTATTTTCAATGTAGGTATCCATCTCCATCCTAATGACTTAAAATATATTTTGATTGAGGGTAAAAAAGCTAAAATTTTAATAGCTCCGCTCAATAGTCCAATACACCATTCACTTAATAATTTATTAATTGAACAAGGAATAATAGATAATAGACATGAATATTTCATAGCAATCACTGCTCAGCCAGACACTAATCTCGGAGGGATATTTTTACAAACAGGTGAGTGCTTAAGAAATATCAAAACATCTCTGATTACATCTGGTGAGACTTTTAAACCACCACTTATTCAATTCGATCAACAAAAAATCCAAAGTATTATTCAAGGTTTCAGCATAAAGGAAAATGATGATCTAGAATATAGACTCTCTCCTTTTTCATTGAGTTTCTCGGAGAGAATATCAATTGAATTGAGAAAAGTTTTAAATAACTTCAACACTGCTGTTCCTGACTTAAAATATGCTTATATAACTATTGAAGGTGGATTCATTGCATCAAAAATACACAAAACTAATGAATTTCCAAAATATCAGTTAGACAATATTTCCGCTATGAGTTACTCACTTTTTCAAACAGCAAATAGATGTGCTTGGTTATTAAAAAAAATGAATGCTGATAGTATTTTACTTGATTGTGATAATTCCTTTCAATTTATATATGGTTTGGGAAAATCAATATTTAGCACTGAAATTGGAAAATCTAAACAACGATTAGGTTTGATTCGTCTTATTCTTCCTCAATTTTCTAAAAAAATTAATAAATTGATAAAAGAAGCTTCGGAATTACAGGATCACAGAACTTTTGATATCAAAACGCTATTAGGAGAGCTTGTAATTAAGTAAAAAAGGTGAGAAAATGAATTTTTTCAAAATTCTCGAGACATTGAAACTTCAAGACGCATCGTTAATATTTTACTCTCTTCTAAACAGAATACCTATTATAGTCTCTGGAGAATTCACAGAGGATGTTAATAAGTTCCTAGTTGAACTATCTGAGTTAATCCATTTTAGAAAAGAATTTGTCTTTTATACAGATTTTGTTTCTCTATCAGAATATGAAAATCTGATCCAAAATGAAAATATTGATTACAATTCTGAAAGAGCACATATTAGATGCCCATGCAGCGTTTCTTTAAAAGCCTTAAATACATTTGATAAATTTCATTCATGGATAATCGGAATTGAAATATTACAAAAAAAAAATAGCCATTTTAACATAAAAGAAAGTTTAAAAAAAAAAATGAAAATTTTCTTGATTATCAAACTTAATTCAGAAAAAAGTCAAATTGAATTAGAAGGAATAAATTTAAAAGAGATAGACCTTACACTCGAACAGAATTTCTTACAAAAAATCTCTCAAGACACAGAGAAAGCTATAGCTAAAATGATGAGGGTATTAAATGAAAAAACAAAATTTGATAATATTGATAAAGATTTGATGAATACTCTTTTAGATTTTGAGACTGAAAAAAAAGAATTGAAAAAAAACATTATTAAAACAGAAATGCAAAAATTCTTCTCTGCGTCAAAAAGAGCCTTTTTTATCCTTTCTCGTTTAAATTTGTTGCGTAATATTGAGATTAATACCAAGATTGGGAATAAAACATTATTAGAAACGATTGATTATGAAGAGGCTCCATTAGAGCGTATCATTTCATTTATTAATAAAGAATGGAATGAAGATTTCTCCTTGGTTATTGAAAATGGTAAAAAAATTAACGCTCTTGATAGTATGCAGTCAATGTGGGGTTAGATAATATATGATATTTGATTATAAAAACAAAATATTACAAGTAAAATTGGTTTATTATGGGCCTGCTATGTCAGGAAAAACTACATCCATAAAGTATCTATTTTCCTATTTTAATAAGGGCGAGAAGTTAAAATCAATTGATAGTTCCGTTGGCCGAACACTTTTTTTTGATTTTGGAGTTCTAAATTTTAAAGGAGCAGATTGGAGTTTAAAATTCTTGATCTATTCTGCAACAGGTCAAGATTTTTATGCTAGCACTCGTCCTGCGACTTTGAATGGAGTAGATGGTTTAATATTTGTTGTTGATTCAAGACAATCATATCTGCAACATAATCTAAGATCATGGAATGAATTAAAATCGATGTTTGGGAATCAGATCCAAGAGATTCCGATTATTATTTCATTTAACAAGCACGACTTAGTTAATGATTTGAGATTAAATGACAATCAATTTCTTCGATTAATAGATTTAAATAGATTTAGATATATTTCAATAAATAAAACCATAGCATTAAGAGGTCAAGGAATTTTAGATGCTTTTAATAAGTTAATTAGTTTTATATTTCCCCAACTAACAATCAATATGAGTTTAACTAATTAACCTTTAATTTTCTAATTTTTTATACATATTTTTTGAAATTCTTGTGATATATCCTTGAATACTGAATTGTTTCAGCAAATTTCTTACTTTTCTCACTTCTGAAGCGTTTATCCCCAGAACATCCATCATCTGAAATATAGAAAATTGTTCGGGAAGATCTTCTTTAATATTATTGTATAATCCCAATTTAAATCTTCATCATTTATAGTGTTAAGAATATTGTTATTAAATTTATTAAAATATAAATAAATTATTAATTTGATACAAAATGTTTCGAGAGTTGAGCAGGTTTATATAATCATCAATGTAACTATAAGATTTCATCCCTAATTTAAATTAGGTCATTGTTAATTTTGATTTCATTGATTTTTACAACCTCAGGGAATTCCTTTTATCATCAAATTATTCCATAATTTATTTTTTTTGATCTAGTGTGATATGCATGAATAAAACAATATTTAAATTAAGTCAAATTTATTAGAATTCGGGGGGATCTTTTCTAAAAGTATCTCCCCCAGGTGCTTTTCCATCCCCATATATTTGATATAAACCTGTTCTTCTTGCACACTCACTAAAACTCCTGTAAACTTCTTTATGTTTATCCCATAAAGCACAAGTTTTATAGATTATGGGATTCCAAATATATAATTCATGATCTGGTTCAAACCATAATTTTTCTTCTTTTAATACTTGTTTAAAATCCTCTTCTCCTATAATCTCATTGAGATCTTGTTTATTAAGCATTGTGATCATTGGAATTTCTTTAATTAATTTGCCACGAGTTATATTTTTTAATTCTTTTAATGATTCAATATTATCTTCAAAAAAATGTGTTTGGGAGTCGACTACAAAGATTACGCCATCAGTTCCTTTAAAAATCTTTTTTCTTAAAGGCGAGAATCTACTTTGTCCAGCAACCGTATAAACATGATAATAGACCTTGTTTTGCTTAGTAGATTGAAAGATTCCCCGGTCAAAATAAAGAGTTGAACCACTAGCCATTGAAATTTTAGTCAAATTTCCTTTTGGCGCGATATCTTTCTTTTGCTCTTTAGTTAATCTGTATAAGGTATCAACAATTGTTGTTTTACCAGAACCCCCCATTCCCCAGTAGAGAATTTTTATATATATATTATGATCTGCTGTCCATCTTACCATTTATAACTCTCTCTTGATTTATTGTTAATAGAGTGATTAATCAGATTTATCAATAATATAAGTGGATTATTTTTTTTATTGCGAAAATATGTTAAACTTAATTTTAATTATACTATACCTATTATTATAATTACATATTTATAATAATTTTTTAATTTTTATTTATTCGCATACGATAGATAACAAAAATCCAAATTTTGCTACTTCGAAATATATCAGATTGTAGCGCTCGAATTATTAAACACAAATCATTTAAAATTCAATAAAAAAGTTCCCCTTGCGGATTTTATAATTACACCAAAGTATAATCTGAGTATAAATCTCTCCTTTATAATCTTGTTTAATAAGATAATTAATAATATCAGAATAAGTGATTTGGCGTTTATTTCTAATTAATTTTTTTAGTTCGGTTTGAATTTCCCGCAATTTTTCTAAATGTCGATGGTAATAATCTTCAATCTCTTTAGATTTTCTTAAAATTTGAGTCATTTCAATGTCTTATGTTAATAGTCAAAAAATCATTTAAATTCCAATATTTTTACTTATAATTATCTCTCTCTCTTAGCCTATATATACAAAATCATCTGAAGAGTAAAGATTTGCTTTTGTTTAAGATGAAAATTACATAAAATCGAGATAAATGTCAAATTGCTACATCTAATTATAAGAATTATTTAATAAATGAAATAAGATGGTACAAGACATATCAGTTAAAGGTTTATTAAAAAAATGTCCAGAATGTGGAGGAAATATCGTAGAAACTAGCTTCGAATTGATTTGTAAAGACTGTGGTTTGGTTCATGAAAACCATTTTAAAGAATCATCATATATCTTTAATAAATATCATATAAAAGGTAATTTGAGTAAGCAATATGTTTCTCTTGGAGAAAGAACTGATTTTATTGGCGGATTAGGTACATTTATTGATTATGAAAACACAAAATATCTTAAAGATAAATCAGGTAAACTATTATCTCCAAATGAACAAAAATTATATGGAAGATTAAAGAAAAATTATGCTCAATTCCTGAGGATTAAGGACCATGAGACTGAATATAGAGTTTTTAACATTCTAAATAAAATATCCACCTTTTTAAATTTAAACCGGAATATAAGAAAAAATGCCGCATATGTTTATAAAAAGATACTTCGAAAGGAAGGTAAGGTCATTAATAATATTTCATTGATTGCTTTTTGTATCTTTTATGCCGCAAGGAAAGAATTTCATAACGCTCCAATTACAATAAATGAAATTTCGAAAGCATTTCAAAATTTTGGGCATAGAGTAAATCCTAGACTTATCTTAAGAGATGGAATAAGATATAAGAAACATTTAGGTAGAAGTTCAACACCCCATAAAAGTGAGGATTATATTATTCGATTACTCAATGAAGTAATTAATCATAAGGATTTAGAAAACAGATTAATAAAAAAGGGAGTGAATTGGACCAAACAAGAATATCATAATGAACTTTCTAAGAAATGCAGATACGTATTGAAAGAACTTACTGCTTGGCATCGTGGAGGTCGTAATCCATTTATATTAACAGGGGCAATAATATATCTCGCCAATAAGCTAATTGCTCAAGAATATAATCAAAAATCAGTTTTAACTCAATCTCTAATTTCTGAAGCAACTCAGATTGCGGAATATTCAATCAGAGATCATTATGTGAATTTATTGAAACCGCTATTTATTTCTAAATAAATTTCAATTTTACTTTTATTAGTTTTCTTTTTAAAAATAAGAAGGGGTCTATATACCTACAATCTTAAGCATATGATTAATTAAATTTAAATTATTAAGCGATTTTAATTATTCATAGTTGCCTTTTATTTTAAATTAGAAACGAGATTTTTTAATTAAGATTAAATTTTATAGTATTTATTTAAAAGTGCACTAATGCTTCTGTAGTGTAGTCCGGCCAATTTAACTCTTTGCTTATAAGAGAAGGTCAAGCATTTGAGGCTCTCACCCTCGCGACCCGGGTTCAAATCCCGGCAGAAGCACTAATCTTATTCAGGAATCATATAATAAAAAAGATTTGAAAGATATTATACAAGGTAAATAAAACAAGAGAGATTATACTAAATTATCTGCAATTTAATATTATTCCCTGATTTGGTTAATTAAAGTAATCAATTGGATTAAAGAACGAGTTAATTTATCAACAATATCAATATCTTTCTCATTTTCTAATAAATTAGTGAAATTTTTTACTTTCATAATCGCGACACGCTTCAAATCCTGATAAATAGTAATATTATTTACTTCTCTGTTACTTTCTTTATTTTGAATTATTGGTATATGATTCTTATCTTCATCATCAGATAACTCATGATTAATGAGTAAGACTTTCCTATTACAGATTGGACAAAAAGTATCTCCATTTTTATTTCTAAATACCGGGTTATTACAAACAGGACATGCTAGATTTAGCATTGTATAACCTGATTTTAGAAGATTTGCCATTTTTTTAACATCTTCCTTAATATTAATCACTAAAAATTAGTAGTTTTAATCTTAATTGATATTATAACTTGGATTTTATTGAATTTTTAATCCTTATTTTTTATTTTTAACAAATTAACAATATAACCGGATATTCTATTCCTTAAATGTTTTGAATCAATCTCAAGGTATTTGTCTAATAATTTCTTATTTTCCTCAAAATCTGTTGTGAAAACATCTGGATATTTACTAATTAATTCTTTTGAAACATTTTTAATCAAAATTGGCCTTACTTTTCCCATTTTTTATTCAATAATTTCGGCAATCTTTTTGAATAATAATTTTTTATGGATTAAAATTTTTTGGAAATCTATGAGTTTTTATAAATAATTTAAAAATTATGATGTGAAACAAAAAAAAACAATATTGATCCTAATTTATCTATTTCTATCAATATTATTGATTGAACAATCTACTTTAGCTTTGACTTATGAATTAATTTACTTTAGAACCAATAAAGAATTATATTATGCCGATGAGTCAATAGAAATCGAAGCTTCATGGGAGATGGATTATGTGGAGGGAGATGATCCTTACTTTCAAATTAGAATTTTTGATGACTCTGATAAATCGATATGGAACTCGTCAACGTATAAAGATAAAGGATTTTTCGAACTAAATTGGACCATAAAAATAGAAAATCTCAACCTAAATATTAGTAATTATTCTAATATTATTGCAATAAAAGCAATCATGTATAATCGAATTAATGGGGGAATACTTTTATCAGAAGTTCTAGATACTTTGGATATTACTATCATTAAAAGAAATATTCACTGTCAATTAGCTAATTTTAGAGATACTATAATCCTAGGCAAAAATTTAGCATTTTCCGCCCGCTTTTATCATGAAGATACTAATACTAGTTTATCTGGTCAAGAAATTATGTTATACATATTTTCAAATAATCTAAAAATATATGAAAGCAACTATACCTCAAATTATCAAGGAATTATCTCTTTAAATCTTTCATCGACTGATGATATGCTTATTGGAATTAATTATATTATCTTTAATATTACAAATGGAGTTATATACAATCAAAGTATTTTCAATTTTGAAATTTTAGTAGAAAAAATACCTGTATATATTGATATTATAAAGTATGAAAGAGAATTGGGATGGAATGAAAATGTTGAATTAGAACTCTTTTTTTATTATCTCAATGACTCTATTGTACCCCTAATAAATCAAACTATAAAAGTGCTAATTTATGATAATTTTAGTATATCTTATAATATTTTTTCTCAAACTGACAAGTTTGGAATACTAAAATTAAACATTTCCTCACCTTTTTATGAGATTACCCAGCTTCATTATAATTTTTACATAGATTTAATTTATAATGGTAGTTTCTTATTAAAGAATAAAAATCTAGTCTTAGATTTTGAAATATCAACAGTTACACTGAATAACAATAATTCTTTTGTTTCACTTGTTTTAGTTATAATTTGTAGTATTTTCAGTATGATAATAATAATAAACTATCTTTACATGTCCAGAAAGAAAAAACCAAAATTTAAAAGAATTAATGAAATATGTTTCAGATTTTGAGAGAAATTTATTTTTAATAATTTAAATAGCATCCTTGAATTATTCTTCTCCATTAGTATGTCCGACAAATTCATTAAATGATATTTTTCTTGGGCAACAATGCTTTAGGGCTTTTTTAGAGATATTTTAATATGAATATTTAAAAGATTTACGGGTTTTTTTAACTTAAACCATTTTTTTATAATAATAAAAATTTCTTACTCTGTATTCTATTAAAAACAATAAGTATCTTAATTCTAATATTAAGTTTATCGGTAATTTTCAATGAGTACAGATTATTTTGAAAATTTATTAAAAAAACCCTCTCTTTTCATTGATGAAAAAACATTAGACATTAATTTTATTCCTGATAATTTACCCCACAGAGAGAAAGAACTCACTATCTTATCCCAATTATTCTTATCTCTTATTACTTATCCAAATTCAATATCAAGGAAAGTATTAATCACAGGGAAAACAGGTATAGGGAAAACAGCTACAGTTAAGCTTTTCGGAAAAATGTTAGTTAAGGCCTCAAATAAAAGAGAGATTCAAATAGATTATGTACATATAAACTGTAGAAAAGAACGAACAAATTATAAAGTATTAATTAAAATAATCCATTCATTGAATAAATCTTTTCCTAAAAGAGGATATTCTCCTCAAGATCTTTTAGAAGTTCTTACTGAATATCTCAACACTCATGATCTACATCTTTTAATTGTACTAGATGAATTGAGCTATCTTATCCAAAATGGAGGTGATTTAATTTATTCTTTAACTAGGATCAATGATGATATGCTGAACGCAAAACAACGGATATCTATTATAGGAATCGTAAGAGATATCTCTTGTATTAACAATCTAGATGTCAGTACTATGAGTACTCTTCAAAGAAATATTTTAAAGTTTGAAAACTACACAAAAAAACAGATATTTGATATTATGAAATATCGAGCAGGGATTAGCATAAAAGAAAATGCATACTCTGATGAAATTCTTGAAATGATCGCTAAAATAGTTTTTAAAGTGGGAGATATTCGATATGGTTTAAATTTATTATGGAAAGCAAGTAAATATGCTGAAAGTAGAAATTTAAAATACCTTAATTCTGAATGTATAAGGTTTGGAAATCAAGATTTAATGTCATTTTCAACTCAGGATGCTATAAAATATCTATCGATTCAGAAATTAATTTTTTTATTAAGTATAATTAAAAATTTAAAGAAATCTGAAAATTCTGAAATTTCAATTTCCGAAATATTGAATCTTTATAAGATATTATGCGAAAATTTAGGATTGAATCCCAGATCATATTCACAATTATGGAATTATTTAAATGAATTTGAAAAAGAAGATATCATTTCATTGAATATTAAAAGTGAGGCTATAAAGGGTAGAAAAGCATTTATTGAAATCCAAGATATTCCTTTAGTAAATTTCGAAAGTATAATAAATACAACGTTAAAAAGCAAAGGGATTAACCTTTGAGCATAAATAATAGAGAAGATTGTTTTAAATTTGAAAAATGCTTTGGATCAAAAGCAAGGATAAAAATTTTAAAGATATTGGCTTTAGATCTTGAACTCTCAATATCGCAAATTATCAAAAGCACAAATTTAAATCATTCATGTGTTAGGAAGCATTTGGATTTCTTGAAATCAATGAATATTGTACAAGAAAAGAATTTTGGAAGAATTAAAATATTTAGATTTAAAATTGAAAATATAAAAGCAAAAAGTTTGAAACATTTTATTGAAATCTGGGAGAAATAAAAGAAGAATGGCCAATTATTTATTTTACGGTTTTATGTTCATTATTAATAATTCCATTATGTTCTATAGTTTATATTTTGATATAAAATATCGGAGGATCCCAATTTCTTTTTTCAAATATACATTTTTAATCATTTTAGCTGTTAATGCCATTGAATTAATATTTAATTCGTATATTATCGCATTTTTTTTAACTATTAAAGCAGTTATTGTTGTTTTAACTTTTTCAATTGCTTTCTTCTTATATAATCTCAAAATTATTGGAGGTGCAGACGGTAAATTAATTATAATTTTATTCCTTATGATTCCTATTAAGATTTTTAGTTTTTCACTAATTTTCAAGTATATGATATATTTTTTAATATTCCAATCACTCTTTATATGGAAAAATTTAATTTATAATAATTTCTTTAACAAAAAGTTATCATTTATTCAATTTTTCATGACAAATGGTATTAATTCGAAGTCTAAGCGGATTTATTTTACTTCATTTTGTAGATTTAGAATTTATTCACATCTGGATTCATTAAACAAAAATAAATTTATAATAAAAAACAATAAGTTATATTTTAATTTTAAAACTAAGGCCTTAGAGGTTTTAACTCAATCTAGACCTCCTCTTATTATATTAATAATTGTAAGCTATTACTTTTTGTTTGTAGTATGAACTTCAAGTAGAATGATAGTTTATATAATTCTCTTTATTAAATAAGCCTTTTTTCTTCTTATTTATTCATTTTTGAGCGAGATTTATTATTAATGCAAGCTCCTTAACCCATAGAACTTACCCCAAGAAATAAAATTTTATATTTGTTAATTTTTATTACATTAATGACTTCAGAATTATCTTAATGGGATTTATTAATAATGGAAATTGAAAAAACTAGAGAAACTTCATGGAAAATACAATTAAAAAGAAAAAATGAGAGTATTGAATTAACATCTGTTGAAATTAGTGGTGAAGTTAGGGCGATTAAGCTGACTTTATTTAAGGAAGATAATTCACTTATGAGTGAAATGAATAAAGAGGAGTTTTTTAACTTCTTATCCTTGATATCTGCTTTTAAAGATGTGGTAATTGGAGAAGATTCATTTTTATCAGAACAAACTTTAATTGATACAAATATACAAGAAAATACCAAGGAACAAGAAGATTTTAAAGCAGATTTGTATTCAACAGAGTCGGAATCTTCAAATATGTTAGAAAAAAAAATTTCCGATGAGAAATTAAATCCCGAAGAGTGGGATCCTTGGTGATATTAATTACGGTTTTACTTTTTCAATCTTAAATTCACAAGATTCTAAATTAGGATTACTTATACTACAATTAGATTCTGAAATGTTCACTCTATAGAGTGCGTACTCTCCAAAACCTGTTAAAAGACCAGTTAAGAAATAACAAATATTCTTAGACTTTCCCTCTAATTCAGTAGAGACATTATGATATACTTCAATTATAACTAAGTCTTCAGATATCTGCTTCGGAACAAATTTACCCCAACCATGATTGCTTATAATGCTACAAAAATGATTTACTATATCATTTAATGTTTTAGACTTTAGATTCTCATCCCAATTTTGAATCAATGCCCAGCCTGCCTTTTTACCAAGCCAAACTAATAAAGATTTAACACCCTCGCCATAAATTGAGGAAAGGATATCAATAATCTGTGGAGGGAAAAAAATAAATCGATTATTGTATAATTCATATTTTCCCTTACTATACTTCAATCCTTTTAATTTTAAATTTCTCATAATTATCAATCTTTTTTTTTAAAATATTAATATTAATTCCTATTTATTTATAATTGGTACCTATTTTCAAAAATCAATTAAATCCTTAACTAATTAATAAGCAACTTTTATAACTTATAAATTTTCGAGCTTTAAATATATGCTTTCATATTCTCTTCAGAGCAATGTATCATTTTAATCTCATTTTGATAGAATTAATTTCAATTATGATGTGTATCTTATTTATTTTTATTTATTCTACTATTTCAAGTGATTTATTGGTTATTTTAATAGGGTTTCTGGCGTTTTTATTTCTGTTAATTCCGTTTTCTGTCATAATTGAAAGCTTAAATAATTCAATAAACATATTACCTTTTTCAGATGGATTGATGTTCAGTTACATTTTATATTCCTGCAAATTGATAATCACTTTTATAGGTATATTTTTATTCATTGAGCTAATTTATGTATTTCTTTTCAATTAAGAGTTTATAAGAAGGTTATGGCGCTGTAAAATGATAAGAAGAATAGGAGTGAATAAACTATAAAAATTACTGTTAAAAACGCATTAATTCTTGAAGATTTAATCGTTTTAAGTAAAAAGTATGAAGATATTAAAATGCAAGCGAATAATGTTAGGTAAATTATAATAAAATCAAATGAAAGAATTATTTCAAATAAATTTTGAGGATTCATCATTTCCTTTAAATTTAAATTTTCAATTAATAATGTAAAAATAGGAAACATTCCACCGATTGCTCCAATAATAGTAGGTAATAAAAAAAGGAACATAAAAACTTTGAATTTTTCACCTTTCATCACGGTCTCTAATTTCCTTTCAAGTTTTTGATGATTAGAGATGATGTTTAAAATACCAAAAATTTTTTTAGATGAATTTAAAGCATTGTTACTTACTATTTCTTTGATGATATCTAATATTAAATAATAACGAACAGATTTCATATGATGTTTCAACAGATCTATCATTTCTGCGAATGTAGTGGATAAAGTTAAAAGATTAGAAATTTGATTTTTAAAAGGGGTGGATAATAAATCTAATTCAATATTAGTATTAAAGCAGGCATTGATAAAAGCAGATTCAGGTGACAGATTTTCCTGAAGTTGGATGGCGAAATTTTTAAGGAAATAAATAAACTCATTAAATTTTCTTTTTTCAAATTTATTGTAGCTGCCTAATAAACCAAAAAGAAAAGCATCATTTCTTATAAGCTTCTTGAATAAAGCATTTATTAAAAAGAAAAAGAGAGGAAGAAAAAAGATGGAAAAAATTATGAATGATTTATAAAACAAAATCAAAAAGCAAAAGCCTAAAGGAAAGAATACTCCAATAAAGAATATAAGACTCATTCTAGTTTCAAGCTGATGTAAATATACCTTAAATCTATGCTCCAACATGTTAGAATCTAATTCAAGAACGCGACTATCATTTAAAGTGGGTCCAAGAACGAAATTTTTTATATAATTGTTAAATTCATCGGAAGGAGTAATAATTTTACTTAATTCCCTTTCTGGATTATATCCTTGGTGAATCTTTATTAAAACTGAATTAAATATTTTTGAAATTGGTATTTTATAGTTTTTTATTAAGCTTATGAATGATAAAATAAAATCAGAATCCTTACTTAAAGATTCCTTTAAGATTGAAAAATTAATCTTAATAAAATAAAGGATTGCATTCATTCTTATTTCATTTTTAAGTATTTTTTTAAAGAGATAACTATTGAATGCATATGATAAAGCAAGAGCAAAAATGAAAGAACCTAAGCTAATGATCGCAAAATTGAGATTGAATAAGAAAGCCACTAGAATAGAAGTTATCCATACACTCGAGAAGATTAAAAAAGTTGTCTTATTTATATCCTCCTCGTGAATATTGTAATGTTTTTGATAGATTTTTTTATAATGAGTATTTAGAGTTCTAAATTTAATTTTTGGTAAAGAGAGATTATGAATTTTATTACATATCCAGAGATATTTAGGTAAAAGGTTCATGAGATCGCTTAAATTACTAAATAATTTCAATTTTAATTAAATTTTCATCAAAAAAAACTCGATAAAGATAAGATTGGGCTACAATTTCACAATATTTACAAGATTTTAAGGTAGTATTATACTTAAGAGTAATATCAAAAACCTCTCCTTGAAAATAATATTCAAAATTTATATATTGATGATCAAGAGTTATATTCAAATTATCAGGATAATGAATTTCCTTCTGATAAATTTGATTTGGATTATCAATGATGTACAGAATACCGTCATCAATTTCATTGATTACTTTAAGATAATCATTCAAATCATCCTCAATAATATTATAATAATTAAAGATATGACCAAAAAATGGGATTGAAAATGTAAGAAAGATAGAAGCGATAAAGATTCCAAATCCAATTAATAATGTCTTCTCAATTAAGTTTGTCATATTTTAAATTTTTGAGTTAATGATTTAAACCTCTATACTTTTTCCATTTTTGCCAATAATCATATAAAGCAGTATATGATTTGAAAGAGAAATAATTTATTTTATCAAATAATGCAACTAATTCTTGATTATCTAATTTCTCAGAATTAAGAAGAAATTGAAAAATATCTTGATAAATTGAAAGATAATTATTAAAACTATTAACTGACAGATCTTCTACCATCTTTAATTGATTAATGGTTCTCGTTTTAAACAAATCTGATTTTAAATCCCATTTGGAAGTTTTTGGATTAAAAAGAAATAAAATATTATTGATATTATTTGAATTTGGAGCATAATCAGAGATTTCTGATATTGAGATAATTTTTCGCCCTTCACGATATTTTTTCATAAATATTATCAAATCCAAGTCATTCAAACAGGATTCATTGATATTAAAATGATACAGAAAACGATTTACTAATGAGTTTAAATCCTTCGAATGTATTGTTTGAAAACCACTCAAACCTGCAGCTAAACAATGGAACATTGCTTCCGCTTCTTCTTTAGTAAGTATCTCTCCTAAATAAATTATATCAGGAGTACGGTGAAGTAAATTTTTAATTTGATTTTGCTTTGAAAATTTTTTCTCAATCATACTTTCGATTGAATCTACTTTAAATTTTATCTGATGTCTTCCAAATTCTGATTCGTTTAAAGATTCTGTTATATCTTCAACATAAACTTTCCTATATTCTTTTGGTGCTATTAAATCTAATGCATTAATCAATGTAGTTTTACCCGTGTCTGTTTGACCAGTCACTGTAAGATTTATTCTACGTAAAATGCAAAAATATAAAAATGCTGCCATTAAAGGGTTTAAAGATTCTTTTTTTATTAAGTCTTGAATTGTATATATATTTTTATTCAGTTTCCTTATATCTAATCCAAATTTATTTGAATGGATGGGATCTATATCAACAGCGAATCTACAATAAAAATATTTATTCTTTAAAACATATTTCAATGAGGGATTTGAATAATCGAGTCTTTTACCACTATATAGCCTTAAAAAAGTTTTTATCCTTTCAATTTCATCAAAAGATAAATTAATATCAGTTCTACATCTTCCATATTTTTGATGATTTATATATATTCTATCGATGGGAGAATCTAAAAATACCTCCTCGATATTATCATCAATTAATAACGGAAAAATCTTCAATAGATTAAGTTTTTGAAGACTCGCTAGAAATGCTATTTTCTTTGAGATTAATTGATCAAAGTTATATTTAGTATTAATGTATGCTGTTGCTTTAGCTTCATAAATTTGTAGCAATTTTTCTAATGAGATTGTTTGCTTTAATTCTAATATGTGGATATTAGATGAAATGTCTCTCAGGAGTTTATTTATGTAACTATCCTGAGTATCACTTTCGATCGCGAATCTTAAAGAATATCTTTTTTCATATTCAAATGGTATTTTATAAATGTGAACATCAAATATTCCATAATCTCCTATCTTGTAAATTTCAATTAGTTTTTTTGGTTCAAGATTTTTTATTAATGGAGCATTGTCACTATTATTGAATTCTTGTTCATTAATTCCTAATAATTTTTGATAGATATTATTTAATTTATTTGAATCTATATCTCCTTTTAATGTATTCTTAAATTGCTTGATTAAATCTAAATTAATTAAATCTTTTATAATGAAATTTAAGATATTTTTAATTTTGTAAACACATCTTTTACAGGTAGGATCAATAATATCGATATTTTTAATTCTTTCATATTTTTCTTTAATTGAATTAAAAATAAACACAGGATTAAAAAAATCATTTGGTGTTAATGAAAGGAGTGGGGCATCCTTATTATATAATTTACAATTGAAATCTTCATAGATACAATACTTATCTTTGAAAGATTCTATTTTTCTCCAATATTTTTTTAATTTATTTATAATCTTAAAATATTGCAGATATTTTTTTAAAGCTAGTTCATTAATCGTAATTTTGAATTTTTTAATGAATATACTTGATAGTTTATCGTGTCTTTTCTTATAGAAATTCTGTAAGATGCATTCAAAACATTTTTCATACTCTGAAAAGGAGTTATTTTTGTCAGGACAATTATTACAATTAAGGATTAAGGTTTTCTCCTTTTTTCCTTCAAAGTTTTCTTTCTCTTCAAAATAGTAGAGATTTTTTAAATTCAACGACATATTATTTTAATTTTAATTAAATGATAAAAAGAACGAATTTTTAATATCCATTCAAACCATCATTTAAAGAATGAATACAAAACTTTTTTTAATTTGAATAATTTAAATTTTTAAATTATAAGTGATTGGATATGGGTCATCGCAAAAAGCATGCTCCAAGGCATGGTTCCTTAGCATATCTACCTAGAAAGAGAGCACTATCAGAAAAAGGTCGAATAAGACATTGGAAAGACAGCACTGAAGATATTAACTTTTTAGGCTTTGCTGGTTTTAAAGCAGGTATGACTCATATCACATATATCGAAGATCAAAAAAATAGTCCTTACTATGGAAAAGAATTAATGAAACCTGTCACTATCGTTGAGGTACCACCATTAATTCTTATCGGAATCCGTGTTTATAATAAGGATGAATATGGTCGATATGTACAAGGAGAACTCTATGCAAATGAATTTAACAATAACTTAAAACGTAAGATTTCAACACCCAACCCTGAAAATTATAATTTTGATGAGATAAAAGAATCAATTACAGGTTCCTTAAATAAAAAAAGTGAAATACGAGGAATTTTCCAAACACAACCTTATTTGATATCAATTGCTAGAAAAAAACCAGATATCATTGAAATAAAGCTGAATTCTTCGGGAGATCCTTTTGATACACTCAGCTATGCATTAGAACGATTAGGGAAAGAAATAAGAGCCCGTGATGTCTTGACACAGGGAGAACTAATTGATATTATTGCTGTTAGTAAGGGAAAGGGCTTTCAAGGACCAGTGAAAAGATTTGGAATTAAAATTCTTCCAAGAAAAAATAGTAAAATACGAAGAGCAGTTGCATGTATAGGTCCTTGGCATCCAGCTAGAGTATTATATACAGTTCCAAGACCTGGACAACTTGGATACCACCAAAGAACAGAATATCATAAAAGAATCATGTTAATAGGTGAGAATGAAGAGGAAATAAATCCAAAAGGCGGATTTATACGTTATGGTATGATTAAAGGGGATTATTTACTTATTCTAGGATCACTTCCCGGACCTAAAAAGAGATTGATAAGAATTAGAAAAACCATTCGTCCAGTTAAATCTTTTATCGCCTCTGCTCCAGAAATAACATTTATCAGTCGAGAAAGCCAACAAAGGAAATAATAAACAAAAGGTATTTTAAATGGAAAAAGTAAATGTTTATAGTCTGGATGGAAAAAAAAAAGGAACACTTGATAGACCAAATGTTTTTAAAATAAAGCCTCGTAAGGATCTTGTTCAAAAAGCAAATGAAGTCTTTGAAAGTCGAAATAAACAACTTCAAGGTAGAGATAAAAGAGCGGGTTTAAGAAACACTGCAGCTAGCTGGGGAACTGGACATGGAATGTCACGTGCCCCGAGAATTAAAGGAGCAGGTTTCTCAACTGCCCGAAATGTTGGAAGAGTACCATTCGCAGTTGGAGGGCGTCGTTCACATCCAATAAAGACAGAAAAAGTGTTAAAGAAAAAAATTAATAAAAAATCTTATAATTATTCTTTATTATCTGCAATTTCTGCATCGGGAGATATTGCCTGGGTTAAGTCTCGAGGTCACATGATTGATAACATACCAGAGATTCCGCTTGTTGTTGATGATAAAATACAAACCGTAAAAAAAACCTCTGCGGCATTTAAAATTTTCTCTGATTTAGGATTAACTCCTGAAATAAAAAAATGTAAAGACTCAAAAAAGATTAGAGCAGGAAAGGGCAAAAGAAGAGGGCGCAAGTACAAGAAGAAAAAAGGAGTACTATTTGTAATCAAAGAAGATTTTGGGATCACTAAAGCAGTAAGGAATATACCTGGAATCGATATCATCAAATACAATAATATATCCATTAATATGCTAGCACCAGGTGGTTCAATTGGCAGATTAATTCTATGGAGCCAATCTGCATTTGATGAATTAAATAATATAGAGGTGAGCATGTAGATGGAAAGCTTTTATAAAATTATTAAAAGACCTCTTATTACTGAAAAGACTTTTGATTTAATTGAGCAACAAAACAAACTAGTATTCATAGTTGACAAATCGGCGAATAAAAGGGAAATTAAACGAGCTATAGAAAAAATTCATAATGTTAAAGTAATAAAAGTTAATTCTCTCATTACACCTAAGGGGGAGAAAAAAGCTTTTATAAAATTACATCCGGATTATTCTGCTCAAGATATTGCCATAGATTTAGGTATTTTTTAATTATTCGTTTATTTTTAGATTTTTTATATCAAATTGGCAAAACTTCTCATAGTTAATTATTTTCAGATTAGGTATGGAGTTAATTTTATCCAATTTAATGAGATCATCGTAATCCTTATTATTTAGTAATATTACTAAAAGCTGATATTTTGAGCGGAACTTTTTTATGATATTCATTAGATACTTGAAATGTCTATTAACTAAAATAATGACTAGGGTAGATTGCTCAACAAAAAATAAATTTTGACTGAATTGATTAAATTCTATTCCATTAACCTCCATTAATTGTTTAAATTCCAAAATAAATTTTGATAAATTTTTTTGGTTATAATATTGTGTACGGTTAAGGATTTTAGAAATATATTGGAAGTTAGAGTTGGTTTTAGTTAATCTAAAACGCCAAAGAGGATAAAAAATGTTTTTCATTTTAAGTTTGACTTTATTGATTAACTCAAAACCAAAAAAATCATTAACATTAGACTCTAAATTGGAGTTTTGAATATCATTTTCATTGATAAAATCAATATAATAAATATTAGCAGAAATGTTATTATTAATTAGTTGAAAATTGAAGATCAAATATCCAAACCTCTTTATACTTTTAATATAATCCATAAACTGAAATATAATTTCATTAGGTTCAGGCACTTTATCTAAATTCATCAGATAAAAATCCAAGGTTATTATCGAAGACTCATTTTTCACTCTTATTGATCCGATAATATCGCTCATTAAGTAATTTTTATTAGTATCTAAAGATATTATTTTCAGAAATTCCTTTTCTAATTTATTATCTTTAAGAATTAATATTGATGGGTCCACTTGATGAAGTTTATAGGAGATTAAATTAAAAATTTTAAAAATCTCACTTTTATTATTATGATTTATACACAAAATGTAAATTACTTTATCAGGAGTAATAATGTTAATTTCAATTGAATAAAATAATATTAAACCTCTTTTTACAAAGTTTTGAAGAATCTTATCAATATAAAAATCACCTGAGAGTTCAAATAAAGCAAATCCTAGAATTTTCTTTTTCTTATTCACACTCTTGTAATAAATTAAATTAGAGTCTACTAAATATGATAACAATCTAAACTTTCCCTTTTTATTTACCACCTCAATATTTCTTATGACAGCTTTAAAAACTTATATATTTTTAAAAGATATTAGAACAAATGAGATCCTGGATTAATTATTACAAAAGAATTAGTAAATCTTGATTTAAAATTGAAATAAAATTTTTATTGCCAATAATTTTATGTGACTTACTCAAAATTAAACATGGTTAATTTGTTAGATGCAATAAAAGATTTTATTAAAGGATTAAAGCCAGATATTATTGTTCAATCACCATCAAGGATAAACTTAATTAACCCCTTAGATGCTGTTGAAGCGGATTTTTGGATGCCTTCTGTTGCAATTAATGGCATCGTGAATCCTTTATCTACGTTTGTTTACATTAAAAAAACCCATTCAAAGAGTAAAATATCAAAATATAATGTAAAAGTAATTCAAAATAAATACAAATTTATATTAGAATGTGAAGAAGATCTCGTAAAGCAAATTGACAACTTATCTAATCATAGAAATTCTGAATTTTTATTATTTTATGCTACTGTCTATCGCTTATTTCAGACTAATATATATTATAAAGATGCTCTCCTAGCTCAGAATATTGAAATCGGTATTATAACTACAATTCCAAAACAGAGTGGATTAGGAGGGAGTGCTTCAATCATTATAGCTTTTCTTTATGCTTTTACTCAATTTTTTGATTTAATACAAAAAAATTCCGACTTGAGAGAAAATAATTTTCCTATTAATAAGGACACCCTTGCTGAAATTGCAGCAAAAGTAGAACAAATAGACTTAAAAATCGTAGCAGGATATTCTGATCGATATATAATCAGTAGGGGGGGACTTTGTTTCATATCCTATGTGGGAAAGCTGAATCAGCGGAAAATTGGATCTGAACCTCTTGCAGTATGCGATAGGATTGATAGAATATATAAAATAAAACAATTACCTGTAATAATATGCTATTCTGGGATATCGCATGATAGCGGATCAGTTCATGAGAAATTAAGAAAATTATATTTGGAAAAGGAAAAATTAATCATTAAAAGATATTCAGAACTAGCAGATATATCATGGAAATCTCGATTCGCTTTAATGAATCATGATTGGAAATTATTAGGTGACTTATTTCAAAAAAATACAGATATTATGAATAATGTTATGTATCATGCGGGATTTAAACATGGAATAGGATTAGCTAATAATTTCTTAATAGAGTTAATAATTAATGAGCCTGAAGTCTATGCTGTAAAATTAACTGGAGCAGGTGGAGGTGGATCTGTTTTCGCTCTTGTTAATCCAAAGAAAATTAATGATGTTCATAAGATATGGCAGAAAAAATTGAATGACGTAATTAAGGATAAGAATACCTTTAAATCAAAATTTCCTAATTATCCTTTAATATTAAGAGAAGAGCTAAAGAATGCTCAATTTTTCAAGGTTGTAATTGATTCATATGGAGTGAAAAAGTTATAACTAATCAAAGACTTAATTATCATAAAATTAGAAAGAGCAAATAATTTTGAGCAAATTTGAAAGATATAAAAAAATCGCAGAGGAAGACATTTATCCTCATAAGCATTGTAAACGATGTGGTGAAATGATTGAGGAAGCATATAACTACTGTTCAAATTGCTATGAAAAAATAAAAGATAAAAAAGATAGAAAATGGTATCGAAGATTTAGAAAATCAAAAAAACCCCAAGTAGATTCTTAATGAAGAATAAATTATAAAAAGTCTTTTAATTCTTTTTTAAATCCAAACGATCTAATAACCAATCTCTATCCAATATCGATAAGAATGGTCCTAAACGTGGTCCAAACTTCTTACCCAGAATGATTAAATAAATTGCTTCAAAAAGATTTTTTGGCTTTATTTTTAACTTTTCTTTGGCAATTTGGAAGATTTTATTTTGTATCTCATCTGCTGAGTATTTTTCAATATTGATTAGATAATTTCTTAGCATATTTAATCCATTAATTTGAGTATAATTCAACTTTTCTAGAATAGATGTATCTATTACTTCGGGAATATTAAAAAGTGTAACTTTATTCATAATATTTTTTTTTACTTTTGGATCTTTTTCCTCTTTTATAATGGTTTTAACATAATTAACCCAGTTTAATGTTCTATCTAAAAGCCACTTGAAATCATTTAACGTGTAAACATTTTCAAATCTTTCATCATTAATAACTAGATTTGCCTTTTGATATAGTTTCTCAAGAGGTAAAATATTTTGAATTTGGGATAAAAAAATTAATAAATTAAAAGGGATTTTTAAGGGTTTTTCCTCTGTGACATTTTCTCCTTTTGTTAATGGATACAAATATTTTGAAAATGCAATTTCTTCTTCTGTATCAGTAGATTCATAACCATAATAAATGTTCTCTAATTTGTCATATTGGTCATGATATTGAGGTAGTTCTTCAATTCTTAACGCGATATGCTTCATAGGATTTGTCCTTAAAATTAACATTCTATAGATATTCGGATCTGCTAACTCTAAATATCTTTTCGGTGTAAATACAATTCCCTTGGATGTTTTCATATCGCGTTCTCCTAATCGTAACCATTCATAAGCTACTCTTATGGGGCCCTTATAGTCATATATTTTCTGACATAATTCTAATCCGGTGTCATAAGCACCACCTTTTACAGCATGATCCTTTCCTGCTGGTTCGCAAGTTGTTTTAAACAAGGCCCATTTTGCAGGCCAATCAACGCGCCAATTTAGTTTAAGTCTTCCACTATAAATTGAGATTTTTGACTTGAAATTACATGATTGGCATTCATATTTGACACTTTCCTCCTTTTTTATATATTCTAAAACCCTATTCGGTAAAATTGACCCATCTCTTGATTTAAACTGAATTCTGTTACATTTTTCACATATTACCATAGCAGGCATCCAAGTTTCTTGCGATTTTAGAAATTCTTTTTTTCTTTGATCATCGAGTGTAGGGAGTATATATTTTTTTAAAATGTCTTTAATTTGTTCAGTTTTTTCTAATGCTGTTTTAATTTTATCTTGCATCTCTTTTTTAGAATATAATTCATGAGACCATATTATCTGATTTTTTATTCCAAAATCATCAAAAGTGGATATTAATTCTTGACCAAAATGATGAGCGTAGCTCTCACAACCACATTCTTTATATGGACAAGGAATATATGAGAATGGTTTTCCTAAATGTTCATCTTGAAAGCCTTTTTTAATATAATCAGGAAATCTCTTTGCTGCATCAAGAGAATCTAAAAAAAGTAATGATCTTACAATTTTATCTTTCTTTTCTAATAATCTTCTTAAAGCATCACAAATAAGAATCTCTCTTAATATTCCTATGTGAACATGGCCTGAAGGTGTTTTTCCTGTAGATAAAGTAATTCTAGAAACTTTTCTATCCATAATCTCATTGATAATATCTTCTAACCAGTGAATGGAAAACTTTATATTCATATTCTACACCAAAATAAGCGAAACTCTTTAATAATTAAATGATAAAAATTATTTATCATTTTTCATTTCAAATTTTAGTGATCAATAATGAGAATAGCCGTTCTTAATAAAGATCGATGTAAACCAGAAAAATGCAGTCCATTTGGAGAGAAACCATGTATAAAATATTGTCCAAGAGTAAGAACAGGAGATAACACCATAGTGTTAAGTCCAGACGGAAAAAATGTAGAAATTATTGAAAATCTATGTACTGGATGTGGTATTTGTATAAAGAAATGTCCTTTTAATGCAATAAGTATTGTTAATTTACCTGATCCCCTCAAGAATCAGATTACTTACCGTTATGGTCCAGATCAATTCACTTTATTTCGAATGGCAATTCCAAAAAAAGGGAAAGTGTTAGGTTTGATTGGGCAAAATGGCATTGGAAAGAGTACAATGCTTAAAATATTGTCAGGAGATATAAGGATAAACTTTGGTAGGTTTAATGGTGATGTCCCGAAAGATGATGAAATTATTGATTTTTTTAAAGGTTCTGAACTCCAACAATATTTTGTTGATTTACAAAAAGAAAACTTAAAAATTATACACAAACCCCAAGATATTACTAATATTCCTAAATACGTATCGGGTAAAGTATATGATTTACTTAAGAAAAACGATTTTGATGATAAGCTTGATAAAATTGTTGATGATTTAAACTTAAACGAGATCTTAGAAAGAGAAATTGAAGTTCTCTCAGGTGGTGAATTGCAGAGAGTTGCTACTGCTGCAGCTTATCTAAAAGATGGGGATGTATATCTTATAGACGAACCTAGCTCCTACTTAGACGTCAGTGAAAGGATTAATATGGCAAAATTAATTAGATCGTTAACTGACAACGATAAGATTGTAATAGTGGTTGAACATGATCTTGCGATATTAGATTATTTAAGCGATTATGTTTCATTATTTTATGGGATTCCTGGAGTATATGGTATTTTATCTCACCCCCAAGGAGTACGCGTGGGAATTAATATATACCTTAATGGATATATTAAAGATGAAAATTTAAGATTTCGTGAAGAACCAATTAAATTTCATGCACGTCCTCCGTTAGATTCATTATTTGGCTCAGGAGATATCTTATTTTCTTATGATGATTTAGAAGTCTCTCAAGGAGATTTTCAGCTAGAAGTAAAAGGTAGTGAAATACATTTAGGTGAGATTATTGGTATATTAGGGCCTAATGGAATCGGAAAGACAACATTTATTAATATCATATCAAATAATATCAAAGAAAATAAAGGAGAAAACCTAAAGGTATCCGTTAAACCTCAATATATAAAGATGGAAAATGAAGAAAGTATTAGTCAAGTTATTAAAAGTATTAAGCTTAGCTCACATTTGAGTCAGTCATATAAAAAAAGATTAATTAATAACTTAAATTTGGAAAATATAAAAGAGCGAATGATCTCTGAATTGAGCGGTGGTGAATTGCAGAGGGTCGCCATAGCAAAATGTTTGATGACAGAAGCAGATCTTTACTTATTTGATGAACCATCAGCATTTTTAGATGTTGAAATGAGATTGCAAGTTGCTCAATTATTAAGAAAGTCGATAGAAGAATTAAAAAAAGCAGCTTTCGTAGTTGAACATGATATAATTACTCAAGATTTCATTGCTGATTCTATTCTTGTCTTTAAAGGAAATCCTGGACTAAATGGAATAGCAGGGGTACCACAAAATCTAAGAGATGGTTTTAATGCATTTCTGAAAATTATGGATATCACTTTTAGACGAGATTCGGTTACTAAAAGACCACGGGTAAATAAAATCGGAAGTAACAAGGATGATTATCAAAAAAGAATAAATGAATACTATTATATACCTAAATAAACCAACTTTTATGCGATCTATAGTTTAAGTCTGTCTGCAAAATTTCCCATGGAAAAATTAAATGCTTTTAAAGCCTAAAAGATAGTTAAAATGTTAATAACGATATTTAAATATTATAAAATAATTCTAAACTGGGATCCATTTCATTATATTATTATCTAATACATTTTTTTATTATTTAATTATAAAATTTGCAGTCGAAATAATGCAGTATCTTAAATAAAAAAATATAATGAAAAAAATGAATTTTATTATTCTTTAATTCTCCAGAAAACCAAAGGTCTACCTCTTCTTCCATTATTTCTTGAGAATTTTTCAATTAACTTTCTTCTCTGTAACTTTAAAAGATTATCATAAATCGTTGTTCTTGGAATTTTCAAAACTTTAACCAACTCTCTTCGTGTAATAGGACCATCTTTCTCAAGAACTTTTATTAAATTATTTTGCAATGGAGTAACAAAGTCCTTTTTTTCAAAATTGCTCATTATTACTTTATTAGCCATATTTTTTTCCTCCACATTGATCTTTTATTCAATAAAGAATTCGACATATTTTCGACATTTTAGCTAAAATCTCTAAAACATGTTCTTTAATATAATATAGAATCATTAAATATAAAAAGATGCTTATTTATGCATTATTATCATCATTTAGCATAAGTTTATAAGCGACAAAAATATTCGTATTATTGAACTTAAATTAATAAAAATTGTACTTTATGATAGAAACATTAAGAACAACTGTTACATTGAGTAAAAGTAGTATGAATCAAGTGGAAGAACTTGTAGGTGTATTTGGAAATAGCCCAGCTGCAGTAATCAGTCGAATAGTGGAACATTTTTTTGATTATGGCAGGTTTGATGATATTCTAGAAAGATTGAAAGCTAAAAAGAGAAGTTTATTTCCACCTGAAGATTCTGAAATTAATAAAAAAATTATTAATTTATTTAAAGGTGCTAATAGAATACCTTTGGATGATTTTATTGAATACATTAATGTTGATAAAATGTTTGTTTTAAATAATCTACATATTTGGACTGATAAATTTAATCTTAAAATCATAGAAAATTTTGTAGAAAAGAAAGTAACTAACCAAAAAGATTAAAAAAGTCGTCTTTGAGTCCCAGAGTCCAATCTAAGAGATTAGTAACAATTCCTACAATTAAAAAAAATAGAAATAGAGCAAAACCTATAAGAAGAGCATATTCAATTAGATTCCCCCCGAAATCATCCTTGAGAAAATTATGTATCTTTTTTTTTAGGTTATTAAATAAACTTTTCATTATTGAACCTCAATATTAAAGCTATACTAATCAAAGTTATAAATCAATATTTTTAAATCCCATGTATTTATAACTAGTAAGCATTTAAGCCTTAATCTTCTTCATAATTTGATTTAAATCGTTATCACTTGCTTTTTCTCGTGGAATAGCTAATCTGAATCTAGAATCATTAAAATTTCTAGGAATTATATGAAAATGAAAATGTTGCACAACTTGACCCGCAGCTTTGAAATTATTTTGAAGAATATTATATCCATCGAAATTTAATTTATCATGAAGCAACTTTGACAAGTATTTAATGGTTTTTATAATTTCAATCAAATCTTTCTCAGGAATGACTTCAATATTATTGTAATGTTTTTTTGGTATTACTATAGTATGGCCTTCTCCAATAGGAAAAATATCCAGAAAAGCAATATTATATTCATTTTCATATATAATTTTTGAGGCAACTTCTTTATTGACGATTTGACAGAAAATACAATTCTTTTCTTCCATTTAAAGTTCACTTGATTTTTTTCATAATATTATATTGAAATATATTAAATATTAACAATATTTAATATTAAAAATCATTACAGAGTTTCTTTTTTTTTATAGTTCCTCATTATGTTTAATAAAAAATTGGATTTTAATGTATTTAAAAGAATTAAGCTCATTTATTAAAAAGGAGGTAGCTCCTGAGCAGTTTCAAATAGATTCAGAAATATATGGCTTTCATTATGGCGATTACAATAATGAGAAATCAATAAAACGAGTAATGCTTACAGTTGATTTGAGTTTAAAAGCTTTATATTTTGCAGTTAAAAATAAAATAAATCTCATTATTTCACTCAATGGGTTAGTTAGTGAATCGATTAAGAATTTTAAACCAAATTTAATAAATAAATTATCGATACTCTCAAAATATCCTATCTCAATTTTTGTTTTGGGTTACCCCTTTTACATTGCTGAAGGGGGGATTAGTAATACAATAATGGATGCTTTATACTTAAAATTAGATCATCCATTTGAAATTAAGAACTATAAAGGTTTTCATATTCCAATTGGTAGAATATGCATTCCAAATCTTTATCCTGATTCAAATGAAAGATTTACTTTAGAAAAATTAATTCATAGGATAGATTCAAATTTAAATATTAAATCCATTCTTTACCTTGGAGAATTAAAAAAAGAAATAAATAGTATTTGTATTGTAAGTGGTGAGGATCTTTTCATTAGGAATTTTCATGAACTTTTGAGTGAAGGATGTGATTGTTATATCACTGAAAAAACAAATAAATCTACAATTAGTTATGCATTTGATTTAGGTATAAATCTTATTGAGTTTTCATTTTTTAATTGTGAATTATTAGCTTTGAGTAAACTATGCAATTTTCTAAGTTTGAAGTTTCCCTATGATGAATTTTACGTTTATAATTCAAGAAATCCACTAAAAAAATATACTACTCTCTAATTTTTTAAGTTTTAAGACCCATAATTACTATTTTTATCAGAAATCTTATTTAAATAAATAAATTTAAATTTATTAAAATTATCTTATTGTTATTCAGAATATATTGTAATATCAGAAGTAGATAATAATGGTACTATTAGAGTATAATGGAAAAAAACCTGAGATTAGTAGTAATGCTTATGTTTCACCACTTTCAACTTTAATTGGAAACGTCAAAGTAAATGATAATGCCGTAATTTGGCCAGGATCTATAATTCGAGGCGAAAGTTCCCAAATTAATATAGGGGAGTATTCTACAATATTTAATGGAGTAATGCTGTTTACAAGATTGCAGAAGAGCTCAATTCATATAGGGCGATATTGCATTATTGAATCAGGTGTTACCATTTTAGGATGCTTCATGGAAGATTATGTTCAAGTAATGGAAGGAAGTCTAATATATGAAGAAACTTCTATAGGTGAGGGTTCAATAATTCTTAATAAAAGTGAAGTCCCTCCCGGTTTAACTATACCTGCCAGATCTGTGTTAAAAGGAATACCGGTAGAACCAATTAGAGAACAAACTAGAAATGAAATGCTTAAACAAAAAGATAGAGCAGAGCATTATTCTCAGTTATTTATTAAAATAAAGCAACAATTGCCTAATGCTCAGAGTTATTTACTAACATATCCAGATTTTCTAAAAATATTATTACAAAAAAAAAATCAAGAGACTTAAAACTTCAGATTTAACTTAGTGACTAATTCCTTGTACCTTGAACGAAGAGTAACTTCTGTCACTCCAACTATATTTGCTATTTCTTTTTGAGATATTCTCTTATCTTTAAATTTGCAAACCAAATATAGCGCTCCAGCGCATAACCCTTTAGGGTCTTTGCCACTTGTGGAAAACTTCTTAATAAAGGATGTTAATACTCTAATCGTAGCTTTTTCAGCTACAGCATCTAAATTTAACTCAGCAATAAATCGTGGTATCAAGGAAATCGGATCTGTAGAAGGCGCTTTTAAATTTAATTCACGAATAATGGTTCTATAACACCTTCTCACACTTTTTGCATCTACAGACGTTTCTTCTAAGATCTCTTGAAGTGTCCTTGGAATTTTGCTTTCCCTACAGGCAAAATATAGACAAGCAGCGACCATACCATTAATAGAACGTCCTCTTAGTAATTTCTTTTTAAATGCTTCAATATATAATCTGATTGCTGTTTTTTTTATATGATTTGGTAAATTAAGATTACTCCCAATTCTCTTCAATTCAGTCGTGGCAATTAACATGTTTCTTTTATCCCATGTCATTCGAGAATTCCACTTTGCGGCTCTTTTTAAATCGGGACTCTTTATGTTAGATTTATCTATAATTGTACTTAATCCCATATCAGGCAATAGAATAGAAATAGGAGATCCCGTTCTCTCTCTCTGCTCTTTTTCTTGTTTTGTAAAAGCTCTTTTTCCACTATGGGAGACATCCATAACTCTCTCGTTAACTACTAAACCGCATTGACTACATACAATCTCACCCTTTTCTTGAATGGGAATAGTTTTTCCTCCACATTCTGGGCATAAATTTGATAAATTACTAATTTCTGATTTAACTTCCATACTTAAAACCTCAAATATTTTATATAATACTTTAACCTAATCTAAATAAACTAAACCAAGTATCTCAATTATAACCCGTATAAATTAATTGAAAACTGATTTTAATTCTATTACTACTGATTCGTGACTGAAAAGACTGAATGCAACATAATTATATGTACATTAGTTATATAAATCTTTCGCTCTTTATTTTGTAATACTAAAATATTCATTTATAGTTTTTAGGCTTTTTACAACTGACTTTTTCTTAATTTATGAAACTATAGCAAATAAGGTAAACATTCAAATCCAAATAATAAAATACTGATAACGGAGGTTATAAATAAAGATGAGGCATTCTTAGAGCTCATCAAAACAATTCTATCATTAAGGAAATAAAAAATTGCGAGGATAAATTGTAATATCGCGACAAACGAACCTAATGCTATTCCTTGGCTTATGAGGTTATTAAGTTTAAGAGTATTCAAAAAAGAACTCCCAAGAAAAAAGTTTATTATAACAAGAAGAAATCCATCAAAATATTGAAAAAGCCAAATAAAAAAATAGATTAAGTAATTAAAAAGGATGCCAAAAGCTAATATTATGAATGTAACTCCTATTATAATTCTCAGGTTATTGAAATCATTGTCATTATATTTATTATATAATTTCTTCTTCAAGAAAATTCCTTTAAGGCTCAGTAAATATAAAATCCCTATAGAGAGTAAAATAAAAGAAATAAAGTATTTTAATACTAAAAATAAAAGTGGGAAAAAGTGCATAGAGATAATGTCGAGTAATTGATATAAATCAGAAACAATATCTATTAACATTTAGAGTAATTCTAAATCTATCTATAAAAAGCTAATATTTTTTAATATTTTGATAAGAAATCTTCTTAGTGCTTGTATTTTTAACAACTTAATAATTATTAGGGATATCTATTAATAAATTATCAAAGAATCCATCGCTCTTTGATTATGATCATAGCTTCAATTATTATCATGATATTGCATAATTTCTTATTTTTTCATGAAATTTTAAAAATACTGTTTGAATTTATGAAGGTATAAGAAAATTAAAAAACCAAATTTAATTATCAATTTTAAGATTTAAAATATTCTAACTAATAAATCTCAACTACAGTGGCTCTGTAAATTGAAGAATAATAACATTAATAAAATTTTTTCATTTTTCATTATATTATTAATTTCATTTTCCTCAGTAATGAGTGCTCTTGGAGCAGATACAGAGATCATTTTAGAATTTGGAACACAACCAATAATTGATGGACACATTGATAAAGAAGTTGATGAATGGAATGATGCCATAAAAACTAAAATCTTTCTCTATCAGAATCTTTCTAATACAGAAGATGGACTAGAAATTGATCTTTGGATTGTTCAGCATGAACTCTTTCTGTATTTAGCGATTTTATTTGAATTAACAGAACATCAAACTAATGAGTTTATTGGAATATTAACCTCTGAAGATGAATCTTTAGATCCTTTAGATTATGAAGATGCAAAAATAATTCAATTTTTAAACTTAAGTAAAGGAGATTTTGAATACCGGGATTATTATATCAATGAATCAAGCTTTTATGAAGATTCAGAAATTAATGGAGTAGGTGCTGCTCAACTAGATTCAGATGGAGAAAGTATTGTTTATGAATTTCAACTTCCTGTAGAAAGTTCAGAAGGAGGGGATCAGGATATCAGGATTGAAGCTGGAATTTACTCACCCTTTATGATTATTTTCGGAGAGTCGCAAAATTATGATGAGGGGATTATATTAATGAACGTAGTTTCATTATTCGTTCAATTTTATGCTTATAATCCCATTATTTCCGCAGAAGAGCTCATCTATATAACTTTAGCATCAATAATCTTTACCGTGATAGGATCTCTGTATGGATATTATATATTCCAAATTATTAAATTGAAAGGTAAAATTGAAAAAATAAGAAGTTAACAATGTCTAAATTTAAGAAGAACGATACTAGATCAAAAAAAAGTATTGTGAAATCAAAACTGGATGAAGAATTTGCATATAAGAGTGTACTTTTGACCGCAATTATCAGTGGTATATTATTAGTCATTTCTCTTTTATTCAATACTCAGATAATAACTATCTTTATGATTGAAAATACAATTTGGTTTTATATCGATATCATTATCAAAACCTTGGTAATTTTACTTTTCTTTCTTTTTGGCATGATTAGTATTGGAAATTACAAAGAACTGTCTGGTAAACCTTTAGATTTTAAGATAGTGCTTCTATTATTTATTTTATCCTTAATCCAAGCTTACAGAAATTCATGGGTCTTTGGTTTCACATTTTTTGGCTTGATAGTTATCATTGCTTATTTTTACTTTGTTCAATAATAAAGTAAATTTTTAAAGTAGTTAAGAATGGTTGATAAAAATAAACTTTAAGAAGATTTTTATTTTCTATAATTCTACTTCTCGATCTCTGATAATCCAGCTGGGAGAATATTGACAATATCATCTAACGAGAGAAGATCCACCCATTTCTTTTTCTCCTTGCTAGAGATGTTAAGAAAAATAGTTTTAATTTCGCTAGCAATCTTTCCTTTATTATAACCTGATTTGGAAGGTTTAATCATTAAATAGGAATCATATCTGGTTTTAATAGCAGAAATTGGACCAATTATGATTTTTGGATAATAAATCTCCTCACCATTACCACTCCCTTCAGTTCTTCTGATAAATTTTAATGCAATTGCTAATTGAGTTTTGGTGTTTTTAATAAAATTCTTTTTTCCTGAAATCATAAAAGAGCCTTTCGGTAAAAATTCACCAGATGGGGGCGATTTAGAAACTTGCTCTGGTTTAACATAAAAAACATCGATTACTCCCCAGTTCTCCTTCCAAGCTCGTGAATAACTAGCAACAAATTCTGCTGCTTCCTTTATTGTATTTTCAGGGATAATATCATTTTTTAGGTTTTTAATAATCAATAAAGGAGATCCAGGGAAATTCGTATGAAGAACGATATCGTGCGTATCTAAATGTTTTTTAAAAATAGCTTCGTTTGAACTTGCATCTTTCCCTCCGATCACTAAAAATTGCTCTGAAGATATAAACCACCTATATTTTTCAAACCATTTCTTTTTTGGAGGTTTAATTAAAACCTCTACTTTTTCATCCAATTGTAGTTTTTCATCCTTCAGGTTTTCTATTTGTTCTTCAGTCTCAGAAATAGCTTTTAAAGTACCAATAATTTTTTTCTCTATTTTTTTCCCCCTATTATAGAAAATGTTCGCGTTTTCTCCCACACTTTTCATTAAATCTAACTTAACTTCAGTTTTATTAACATTAACAAATATCTTTTTAGTTCTGGGGTTAATTTTTAGGAATAATTCAAGATCGTCTATATTATTTTCCTTTGCCTCTTTTAATATATCACTTATCTCGTAATAATTGTAACCTTTATTTCTAGCTCCTTTTATTACTCCAAATAATCTCTCTAAGGCGTTTAGGTTAGTATAAATAAAATCTCCATACTCATAATATTTAATCTTCTCTTCCTTTAACTCCTTCAAATATTCACTTTGTCTTTTCAAAATTTTCTCTTGTTCAACTAGTTTCTGGTTAATTTTTGCATCATAAGGTTGTTTTAAATCTTGTGAGTCTAATCTAGAATAGAATTTATCAACTGCTTTATTAAAAGAATCAAAATATTCTTTTTCAAAATCTTTAAACAACTCTAATTCAATGGGAAATACGTGAATTGGATTTCTCTCTTCATCATATACTATATGAGCTTTTATTTCTCCAAATAGAATTTCATTTCTCAAGATTTTAAAATTATTAAATAGCTCTTTTTTTTCATTCATATTAAGATCTTTGACGTTTTTACTTTTTTCGACGTTGGCTCGAAAGCATATTTCTTCACTATATAAACCAGAAAATGAGATTAAGTTTGCTAACACTCGTACAATTTCACCTTCAGCATTCGATATCAGATCTAAAAAATCCTCCTCCTTTAATAATAAGAAACTTTCCCCTCTTGATAAAGGAAATGAATATTCTCTGTTAGCTAAAATATCTCTATCCCTAAATTTTTTATAACTTTTAGCAATTTTTATGACATTATACTCATTCAATAGGATGTAATTACCTTTATTAAAAAGCTCTATAACAAATTTCCAAGAGTCCGAATTAAAACTACTTAGTTCGATTATAATAATTCGATCAAATTTATATTGAGAAACAGATATTATTTTCCTATTTTTAAGAAACTTTCTGAGAGACCGTGTAAATTGCGTAGGATATTTTGGTATAGGATACTCATATTCTGTGATATTAATTCGGGAATCATCTTTTATTATTAAATTCATTTTCCCAAATGTTCTGGTGTGAATTTTTAAGATTAAAAGGTCTTCAACTTCATAGATATTAGTAATTCTTGCTTCAGAGAGAATAGAATCCAGTTCTTTACTAATGGCGTATACATCAAAATTAGAAAATTTCATAGTTATTTTAGTTAATCTCCTTCCAAAATTATTACAACCACATAATTCAAGATAGATAATGATTTTTATAATAAATAATATTTATAATTATCATTATGGTAAAAAAAGATAATCGTCCTAAGAGAATTAACATTAAGAAAGAAAGAAAAAAATTAATTAAAGAAAAACGAAAATTATCAAGTAAGCAAGAACAACAAGAGGAAAAAAAGCATAAGACTAATTTAGACATAAGGTTAGAAAAAGAGACTAAACTATATTGGGTAAGAGCTGCTACTGGGGCATTAAGTGCCGTAATAGGGCGATTAATCGGATTTATTGGTTGGCCAATGTTAATCTGGATGTTATGTTTTTGGTTTTTGTCACCCTTCTTATTTAATTTTATAGTATTACGGTACAATTATGATAAAGAGGAGTGGAATTGGAAAAATATAATTAAACCAGGAATTGGAATCTTCTTCCTTCTATTCATGATTGTAGGTGTAATCACTCATACTCTTTTGGCTTTTCTATAATATGATTACAATTGAAATTTTTGTTTAACTTTCTTCTCAGTTTTTCCCTTTGAGCTAAACCTTATCTCATTTAGCTTATATATCCGATTGCAATAGGAACATTGAATCTTCAATGGTTTCTCTTCTAAAACTATAAATTCCGAATCAATAGGTTCCTTATTAGAATTTGAAATACAGGTTTTATTAACACACACGATCAATCTTTTTATAACTTTAGGGATTTTTACTTTCTTTTTTTCAATTACCTTATAATTATCAATTAAAGAGATAGAATTATTAGGAGATAATATTGAAATCTGCTGCATTTGTATTTCATTTAGGAAAACACCTTCAATTTTTATTATATCTTTTTTAGAGTACTTTTTTGAAGACACGTTCACACCAATAGTCATGAGGTTTGTAGTTTCATCCAAACCTGTAAGATTAAGAATTGTAAGCGCATAACCGGCATCAATGTGATCTATAACAGTGCCCTTTTTTATTTTATCTATTTTTAATTTTTCTTCTAACATCTTTTGAAATAAAATTATTTTTATTGAAAAAATTTGGGTATATTGAGAAAAAAAAATCCTATAAAATTAAAAGTGAAATAAAAAACAATATTGTTGATAGAAAGAAGTTATTGGTTAGATTATCATCAATTTCTAAGCTTAAATAATCTATTATACCAACTATTAAAGAACCAATAGAAGGACCAATAATTAAGAATATGAGAGAAATTGAATAAAATTCATTTAAGAAAAGTAAACTAATAATTCCAGAAATAAATGCCGCTATTATACCAGCGATTAAACCCTCATAAGTCTTTTTTGTATCTCTTATTGTTTTTTTGCCTATTGTTCTACCAATTAAATTTGCTGTAATATCACCGAATATTGCCATTGTCATTGAGCTGCAAATAACAATTGGTCCAATTGGTTGAAATAATCCATAAAGTATAATTATGGAGAAACAACCAATTGCCATTGAGATATGTGGTCCGAATCTTAGCCCTAGCTCTTTTTTTCTAAGTATTTTATTTATGGGTTTTAACGGGTACAATTCTGGTTTTAAAATTCTCGTAAAATCTGCTGTAAAAAAGCTTATTAGTGTTATGCTGACTAAAAATACGACCAAATACTGAGTAAAAATCATCTTATCACCTTCAATATTATAAAATGATAAAAATAAATCAGAAATTATTTCAGGAAAAAAATCTAAAATGTTTAAAAAAAAATTTTGAACCCAAAACCCTAAAGTAAAATAAAAAAATATAATTCCTAATACAATCAGATGCGTTAATTTACGATATAGCTCATATTTCAATGGTAATTCTTTAAATAAAGGATAATGATTTTTTGAATTATAAGGTAAACGTGTGGTTATATTCTTTTTTTCTCGATAAACAGATAAATAGAAAATAGGGAAAAAAAACAAAATAAATACAATTATAAAAACATCAAAAGGAAAAATTATGAAATCGATATTAGAAAAATGGAAGAGATTCACAATAATTAGATTAACGGTAATACTTACTAAGAAAATAATGGAATTGAAAATATTATTAATATATGCTCCTTTGTCCCCCTTTTTTTTAGACAAATATGAAATGTATAATAAAAACACTCCAAAAACATATAAAATGCTAACAATGACTAATGAAAGAATATTCAAATCTTTATTCTCTATTTGTATTATAACTAAGAAATTTTCTGTTAAATTTTAAAATTATTATAAAAAAAAAAAAAAATTTAAAATTCTGCTTCATTAACCTTTGGCATATCATCCGAACTCAGTGATGATTGAATCTCGAAACCGGGCAATTCATAATCGATCAATTTATTCGATAGATATTCATTATATGCAGATAAATCGAAGAAACCATGTCCACTAAAATTAAACGCTATTACCTTCTTTTCATTATTTTCTTTTGCTTTTAATGCTTGATCAATTGCTTCTTTTACAGCGTGACATGCTTCAGGAGCAGGGATTATCCCTTCTGATTTTGCAAATATCAACCCCGCCTCAATAACTTCCGTTTGATGATGCATCACTGAACGTATTACTTTCTTTTTGTTTAAAATCGAGATTATTGGTGCCATTCCGTGGTATCTTAGCCCTCCCGCATGAATGGGGCTTGGAATAAAATTGTGGCCTAATGTATACATTTTTAAAATTGGTGCTTTTTTTGCAGAATCACCATAATCCCAAATATATTTTCCTTTGCAAACACTTGGACATGCTCTAGGTTCAACACCAATCACTTCTAAATCGGGCATATCTCCATTGATTTTATCTTTGATATAGGGTATTATAAACCCACCAAAATTAGAACCTCCTCCCATACAACCTATTAAAATATCAGGTATTAACTTTATCTTGTTAAATTGTATCTTAAGTTCTTGACCTACTATCGTTTGGTGTAATAAAACAAAATTAACTACGCTTCCTAATGAATATTTTATATTCGCATCTGATAAACTATGTTCAACTGCTTCTGAAATGGCAATTCCTAAACTACCAGGATGATTCTGGTCTTTATCATAGTATAATTTCCCGGATTCGGTAAGATTTGATGGGCTAGCATGGACTTCTGCATTGAAAGCTTGCATAAGGATTTTTCTACCTGGTTTCTGCAAAAAACTTGCTCTAACCATATAGACTGTGCACTTAATATTAAATAAACTGCATCCAAATGACAGTCCGGAACCCCATTGACCTGCACCCGTTTCAGTAACTAGTTCTTTTACCCCTTCTTTTTGAGCATAATATGCTTGTGCTAAAGCAGTATTAGGTTTATGAGACCCCGTAGGAGATAGAGATTCATTTTTATAAAAAATTTTAATATCCTCTCCTTTTACTCCAATAAATGTTTCTAAACCATATGCTCGATGTAGCGGGGATGGCCTGTAGGTTCTTACGTAAAGATCCCTCAGTTCCTTTGGAATAGGAATATTTTCCTCCATAGAAGTATCCTGTAAAACGCAACTTTTTGGAAAAATCATAGTAGCTAGTTCAAAAGAGGCGGGTTTTCCATCCATTGGATTTACTAAAGGCGTCATTGGAATGGGAAGATATGGTAAAATATTTACCCATTCTTTTGGTGTTTCGTCTGGTTTTAATATAACCCTCGAATTAAGAAAATTATTCATTTTTCTTTCACTTATCATTAACAATTTTTGTATAATAATATAAATTGTTTCATAATTTAATTGGAATTCAAAAAAATATAGGCAATATTGCTAAATGCAATATTTTGGATTAAGCAAGTGTTTCAAAACTTAAAAACAAGATAAATAAGATTTTAAACCAATGATTAGGCATTACTAAGGATGCCAAAAACAATGCCAAGTCCTATCATTAATAAAAAAAATCAGCATTAAATTGAACCATGGGTTTATTTAGATTCTAAAAAGATTAGCATACTTATAAATATTTTCTCTTATCTATTTTCAAATATTTTACTTAAATTCTTAGATGCTATCCTCATTACTTTAACTGTTTTCATTAAGGTGTCAATAATTGTTCCAGCACAGACAATCACTAATCTTCCCGCGTTGCTAATGACTATATATCCATTTTCTGCCCTTACAATTATTTCGCTCAAATCTTCTTGAAATAACGTTTGAATTGTTGAGCTTCCCGTCATTAATAATGCGCTTGCTAAACCACAAAATTGATCACCATCAACTTGATATTGAGGAAGCGCTGAAAATGCTATTTGGTATCCCTCTTGGGATACTAACGCTATTGCTTCAATATCTGCATTTGAAGTAATAAATGTAACTTGAGGGCTAATTTTTTCAATATCATCATCACGAATCCCGAGATCTGAACCAAATTGCAATTTTTAAAAAACCTTCTTCCTTAGTTATTAATTAAAATTATTTCTCTAATATAGAATTAAATAAAATCTTATTATTTATTTATTTTGAAATTCTAATTCAATACATAGAAATAATTCCAGAAAATGTTATTAAATAATGACAGCACCATTAGGAGAAAAAAGTTTAGAATTTTTATCCAAAATAAATTTTAATACTACTTCTACTATAAGTTATTTAATTTTAGAAAGGTCTAAAAAAAAAATTTTTGACCTTTTATTTGAGATTGTTTGAAATTATGATAACAACCAGAGAACTGATTAATTATCAATTTTCATTGATATTTGGCTATTCCTCACCAAAGGAAATAATTGTTGGAGATATTATAGGTCCTGGAAAATTAACCCGTGCGAAAGTAAATCAGTTGACCCAAAAAGTAATTCAGTTTCTTAGAATGTACAATGCTATATTGAGGGATTATACAGGGTCTGAGGTATTTAGTATTGAATATGAATTGTTTAATGTAGGGGATCAGAGTTCAAGAACTAAAATTTATCCAAAATCAATGTTAATGATACCAGGTAAGTATAAAGATTGTGAAAGTCTACTTATTACTTTAAAGCCAGATACGGGGCATATTGATATCCATAAATCAAAAAATTCTGTTGATAAAATTAATGAGTTATTTTATGAAATTGAAGAATTTACCGAACGCCCTGAATTAAATCTAGATCAAAAATCACAGGTTTTAAACAAATTCATAAACAGGTTCATTAAGAAACTTTTTGGAGATTTAATTGAGGATAAGTGGAATAAAAAACTTGTTGGAATAAGTAAATCTTTACCAACTGAAAAGGAAATGCTAACAGCTTATGCATCTCTCATTAATGAGGTAGATATCTTTTGGAATAAAAAACCAAAAGAGATAATATTTAAAAATCCGGTATTTAAAAAAATAGAAACACCATACGAGGAACATATTGCAAATGAGCATTTAAAATTTACTCTTTCCGAACCGAGTATAAACTTTATCATAGATAACACTTTAAAATTAGGTTCTAATTTATTAATGCTGGCAAATACAGGAACAGTTGATGAATCTCAAGAAAGAATTGCGAAATTTATTATAAAATCACTTGAAAAGAAACTAAACCAAAAAAATGATATACAAAATGGAAACGATTTGATTAAAAAAGTTGATATTTACTTAAATGAGATAGAAATTGAACTTAATTCTTTTCTAAAAGAATCTCATTCATTTTTAAGTTCAGGCGAGCGAGGAAACCTTAATGAGATTTTACAAAAGTATAAATCTTCAATTACAAGTGGTTTTGATACCAAACAAGGAGAGAACTTTGGAGAGTATATTGATTTGGCATTATTTTCTATATCAAATAAAATCCAAAAAAAGGAAACATTAATAGCAATTGAGTTGCAATCCGCTATTAATTATTTTTCTGAACTTTTTAACTCGAACCTCAACTTAATTAAAAAAGAATTACCAGCATTTCTCTCTTATAGAAAGTTATATTTGATAGCTCAAAATTTAATTTATAGGGTGAGAGAAAGTTTAGCCACAGAAAAGAAACCAGCAAAAGTTCTTGGAAATACAATTCTAGACAAATTTGAATCATATTTTTTAAATAAAATAGAAATAAAATCAGAACAAGTTTCAAAAACTCAACAATATAATGAGGATAATATAATAAGGGTATTTAAGAATATAATTGGTGAGAATTTAAAATTATTTTTTGAGAAAATTGAATTAAATATTGGAGAGTTAGTTTCATTTGTTGAAATTCAGATGGAGTCAAACTCCAGTAAGATTAAACCTCATTTGGATAAATTTGAAAAATTTTCTTTTGAATTGAAATACTTATTAAATTATATTCTAAGATATTCGACTATAAATCGATTTTTAAAAGAAGAGAATGAAAAAGAATTAGCTGATCCAGTTACTTTTGCCAATAAGTTTCATAGGTTTTTGCAAAGGAGAATAGGGGGTATAACTTTAGTATGGAAAGACTATATTTTAAGTTGGGTTAGAGATTATGCAAAAAAGTTTTTTAAAATAGAAGAACAAAAAGTTTGGTCATTAAAAGATATCTATATCGATTTTATTAATTATTTTGAATCAAGAGAGAAGAAAGAACAAAAAATTGAGAACTTTATATTATTCTTAGATGATTATATCGGGAAAGTACCAGATTCCGAAGAAAAGACCCTACTTTTAGAATTTTATGAATTATATAAATATTGTATTAGTATCAGAACGGAATTTCCTAAATATATGCGTGATAAAATTATACAACAACTAAATTTAATTGTAATAGAGAATGATTCAATAACGCCACTAGATTTTTTTCATATTGATGATGAGGTTTCATTCCTCACTTATATTGATGAAAAAAGTCTAAAGTTTTTCTCTTCATTAATTCCTCGCCCTAAAACACTCATATTGCAACATAACCTTACTAATGATGAGAATGACTTATTCATTGCTGATCTATTTCATGTTTTAAATTTCAAATATTGGCATAATAAAGTGAACATTGAAATATTAGATAATTTTAAAGAAGTTTATAGAGAGTGGTTAAAAGAAGTATGATAAGTGGAATTAAACGTAAGAAAACGGCAATTGAAAGCGCTAAAAGATACTTTAAAACAACGAATGCTATAATCTCTCATTTGAACCGAGAAAAAGACAAACAGAAGGTTTTTGAACTTGTAGATAACACTAATACTTTAGATAAGCTACTTATCGCAACTGCAGCAGTTCATCTTTACCATAATATAGGTATCAAGGTTTCTGATGTTTATGAAAAGAATAAATTTTCTTATGAGGCTGCTAGAGAGTTAGAATTGAAGGAAAAAAGGATTTTAATGGAAGAGATTGAAATGCTATTAAAAGATTCTTTCCAACAAGAAATTGATATGTTATTTCAATTGATTAACATAGAAAATTTATTTATAGCTTTATTAATAGAAGAAAGAATTGCTAAACTTCAAGAGGATGAGCAATCAAAAAAGTTAAGAGAAATTGAAAATAATATCGAAGAAAAAATGATTCATATTATTTCAAACAATCCTCCCTTTTACTTTTATGATTTTGTTGGAGATCTAATGGGATATAATAATAATCTGAGAGAAGAGATATTGGAAGAAAGTTCAGCATTTAAAGCAATATCCGTTAGTTTAGAAAAAAAGTTAGAAATAGAAGAAAAGGAAGACTTATTTTTAGAAATATCAACATTGAACCGACTTATTCAAAAAGTTCAACAAGAATTTGAATTTAACTCGTATAAGGAACTTCAAATTGAAGCAATGCCAGTAAGAATGATAAAAAAGAGGGTCTATAATTATGAATTCAACAAATTTCCAATTTCTGTTGAGGGTTTAATCGTTTTTCAAGAAGCTAATAAACTCAAACATGATATTATTGAGTATATCCGAAATAAGATGCATGAAAAAATTGAATTTGATTTATTTGAGCAAGAAATTAAGCTATTAATTAGAAAGGAGTTAATCAAACAATTAAAAACGCATCCTAATGATTTTTTGTATTATTTGGAATGCATAAGTGAATCTAGTTTTGATGAAATCATTTTTAATATGAACAAAAGGGGCATTCATGACATCTTACAAACTTTTAATGTTGATGAGACTTTAGTTGAAGATGTAAAGAAAAAAATGCTTCGTTATAATATTAAAAAACAGGATCTTTTATACTTAAATGATAAGAATAAAGACTTATTATACTCAGCAAAGCAAGTACTGTGTAATATACAAATTCCTGAGATAAAAAATTTTATCGAAAATAATAAAAATTTCTTGGAATATGGACTAAATAAGTTAATATATAGGGATGAGCCACAGTTAGCAAAATTATGGATGATTCTAGAGGAGAAAATAGGGTGCTCTATAAATGATATAAGAGAGTTTGCACGAAAAAAACAAATTATTGATAAGATTTTTTTTCATGAACTAAATTTAAACAACTACTCTCAAATCATATTTATTTTAAATTTTGATGAAATCATTGATAACATTGTAAAAGATATCTATTTTTATAATTTCTCAAAAATCTTTAGGCAACTTAGCAGAATTATTGAATTATACCACAAAATTACAAATGATAAGAGTCTTATCAATGAAGCCATTAAAAAAATGGAGGGCACTCTAGAGAATGAAGATTGGGTAAATGTAAAGTTAGAAGAGCTAATTATTAAACGTATTATGAAGAGACAAAAGGAATTAGTTACGGTCTTTAATGCCAAAAATCAAATATTTTTAGTCAATGGATTTATTATGTCAAGATTTATATCTGGATCTTTAAAAAATTGTATAAACGAATTAAGAAATAATCCTAGTTTCATATATGATGGTATAAAACCTTTAACTTTAAAAGCAGATTTGATATCTCCCATCTCATACTGTATTGCATTCGATCTTATAAAAAGATTAGAAATATTTGAAGAGTCAAGAAGATCTTCTGTAAAACAAGTAATTAAAGAAGAGCAAAAGAAGAAAGAACTAAAAAGAAATGAAATAATTGAGATTCAACAAGAAAGTACTTTAAATTGGATTGAAAGGAGAATCACTTCCGCTTTAATGGGAATCACTCGCAAAGGAATTAATCCTAATCGGTTTTACTGGCAAGAAAAAGATACAAAAACTTGTGCAGACAACATTAAACTACATAGTGAAAAAAATAATGACTATCTTAATGGATTCGTTGATTATTATCGCTTTACTATAGAAAAACTCAAGCAATTTATACCAGATGAACTCTTATTAGAATCTAGCAAAATTGATCTGGATATTCAATCAATCCTTAATGAGGTTTTAGGAAAAAGACTGGATCACATACCTACTTCTAATGATATTGCTCAAATGCTTGATGGTGAACGATATTTGATATCCAAAATAATAGCAACAAAAATTGGTAAAATTTTAGATAATGCCTTATATTATAAATTTAAAAATAAATAAGGAGAGATTTTAAACAAAAATATTAAAATCATCATATTTTTAATTAAATAGATTATTCTCTTCTATAGCTAGAGTAGGTATTTATGTATGTCTTGGATAAAGAAAGAATTGAATTATATTAAAGATTCTATACCCCAAATTGCTAAAGGTTTTTTACTATTTCTACTAGTTTCTTCTGGACTCGGAGTTGCTATTCTCTTAAATTATTTAGACCAGAATGGAACGATCATTGCGTTCCTTAGTTTTGTTGTTGAGCTTATATCACTTATTGCGAGCTATTTTTTAGTAAGAAAATATTTTACAGAGAAAGAAGAAGACTCCAAAGAACAAAAAAAAAGAGTAAAATAGGTATTTTTCATAAATTTTCTATGAATTTTTCCCATGGTCTTTCATTAATTCTATGTAATTCCAAAAAAGCTCTGACTTTCGTGTTCAATATCTCAGGATTGAATTCCCAACCTTCTTTTTTATTGAAAGAGACGCATGTAATTTTACTTAGATTAAGTATTGATTTAATTATTAATCCATATGAAGCCACCTGAGGTAAAGAAACAATAAAATTTCCCTCAGGCTTATAATCTACAACTTTAACAGTATCATTTACAATTTGAATTAAATCGATATGACCTGTGATAAAATACTCCCCAAATTTTTTCCAAATTGGTACTTCAATAGCAATTGAATTCGTATCTTTAATCAATATGTTCTTGAGAACTGGTTCATGCCCAGGAACCCTCGTAATTCCATTCTTTCTGTATGTGTTATACACTTTTTGGACATATAAGGGTAATTTAGAATTTGAATCTAAGTAAGAAATAGCTCCTTGTCGAATTAATTTTTTGCTAAAACTACTAAGGAAAGCATGTCTAATCCCTTTTACTTTAAATTGAGAAACTCTTGGAGAATTTACTTCATTAAAAAGATAATTTGGAATATCTCCATGGTGAATTTTCTCCAAATAGGCGCTCATTCTTTTAATTTCTTGGTGATTCCCAAATAATTGAGAGAACTTTTGGGAATGGTTATATTCATTCCAATTAAAAGCATAAGGTATTTTTCTATGAATATAAACCTTTGTCTTCAGCATTTTCATATTAATATCGAATATAAACCTCTATCTAAAATAATGTCCTATAAAAGTAAACATGCAGCAAATTATTAAAAAAAATCTATTAATTATTTATTAATAATCACTTAATTCAAGATAGCTCGTTAGAGAATAATAAAATTTAAAGCTAAAATTGAATTTTTAAAAATAACTAAGCGTAATATGGACTTGTAGCCAAGCCTGGATATGGCGTCGGACTTCTAATCCGAAGATCGCAGGTTCGAATCCTGCCAAGTCCACTCCCAAATCAGATTATATTTTATTAATAAGCTCCTTATCTCTTTATAAGAGGGAATCTAAGAGCGATTATTTTGCTATAATTTTTACATCTAGAGAAATGAGATCCATAAGGGGTGAATAAGATTTTACTATATTTGCATGAATAACCTTTTCGATTTGGTATTGATATTTAGATAAAGTATGAGAAAATTTTTTAATTCCTAGCTCAATTGGTTTGGGTTTACTGCAAAATTGGTAATTGTGAATTATTCCACCATTCTTTTTCATTAAAAAGCAAGCTACATCGAGAAATTCTAAAGATTTTTCAGGTAAATTCATGATAATTCTATTTATTTTCCCCCTCAATAAAATATTTAGTTGGCTTTCAGATTCTAATAATGTTTTAATATTAATATTATATGGAAAAATTTTTTTTTCTACATTGTTTAAAAAGATATTTTCTTTTAGATACTTATAGGCATCGACATTTATATCAAAAGAATAAATTTGTACGTCTCTTTTCTTTGCGATTTGGATTGAAAATGGTCCCACTCCCGCAAACATATCCACAATTAATTCTCCTTTACATATATTCGAATTAGCTATTCTTTTGCGTTCAGTTACTAATCTGGGAGTAAAATAAGTCTTTTTTACATTTAATTTAAAAATGGCATGATTTTCTTTATGAACTGTCTCAGGATCATCGTTTCCAAATAAGATTTGAAGATTTCTTAAACGATATTCACCCTTTACTTGGCTGACTTTTTCGTAGACTGATTTAACAGATTTATTTACATTAACTACGGCTTTTGCTACATCTTCTTTGAAGAGGTTTTTTTCTTTCTGGGATAAGTTATCTAAGTTGGGAAACTCGATTATTGCAATGGATCCAATAATATCATAAGATTTTGGAATTAACTTATAATTCCATTCAGGTCTTTCTTCTTTTAGAAGATCCTCTATAGTCTTATATTTAAATTTTGGATTTTTAATAACCTTTCTACTAACAATCTCATATTTCAAGGACCTATTGCTTTCAATATAATTCTGTATCTCATCCATAGAACTTCGATTTAAAGGAATTAGTATAAAATCTCTTTCTTTAATAAATTTATATCTATATTCGATGGTAGGTTTAGATTTAAATTGTCTTTGTACTAAATCTATGAAAGATTGAACGTCATGTTTATTTAGCCTTATAAATAAACCTTCTTGTTCATTATTTTCTGCTTTATGAGTCATTATCTGAGATTATAATTAAGAATCTTTTTTTGGAGTCCATTATTTTGTTTATGAGCTCTTTATTTAAATCATTAGAAGCTTTAGAGCATCGTATTAAAACTGTTCTATCGCATATAAAATTACTCTTTCGAAAAACCATTTCTTTTCTATTTAGCAACTTTAAATTAGCATGCCCAAATCCATAAAATTCCTCACAATTATCATCGATTTTGATTAATATAGATAACTTTTTTCCATGTCTTATTTTTTCTTTTGTAATTTCATTCAAATCACTACAGGCTTTTGTAGCTTTAATCCCTAAAATGCATGTCCCTCTTTTCGTAACATATGAATCCTTTGTTAGTTCAATAGTACTAGAGTGAGAGCAGCTAATATTTTCATGCCCATAAGCATATATTTCTTCTAAAATCATAGAATTTAGTCATCACCAGTAAAAAATTTAATAATTGAATCAATATCTTTAAACTCTTTGAAATTAGATTTATATTGAGACTTAAGATGTAATTTCAGTGAATTTAAACCATTATTTTCTAAAAACTTCTGTTGATTATGAAATTGATCTATATAGTATTCTGGAATCAAAATCGCACATTTATGATATCGATTACCATGTTTTTCGAAAAATTGTTTGACTTTTTCCATATAATTCTCACAAAATGAACTTTCAAATTCGATAGATTCAAATTGGCCCATTGGAAACGTATCCGTCAACTCAATTGGAATAATTCCATAAATAAATGAACTAAAAACTACGTGAACATCACGTCTATTAATCATTGCATTTTGATCTAAACAATTTAACCAGTTCAATATTGAAGGTGAATTTTTCCCCTTTACATCAAGTTCAGGTAAAATAAGAAGATATTTAGCCTCCTGTGGTACCCTATATTTATTTTTAATTCTCTCTTGATATCTATAAATAAGTGGTCTCTCTAAACTTTCTTTAGAAGTATATAATCTTCCATGTTTTTTATATAATTTTTCATGGCTCTCAAATAATGTTTTATGCTCTCTTATTACTTTCAAAGCTTTGACTAAATTAGGATGATTTCGTACTCTTAGCTCAACTAATTCCCATAAATTTCCTTCCCTAATAGATTGACGAATTGTATTTAGTTCTGAAAATGAAACATAAAGATTATGCTTTGCTAACATTCTAATTCTTAATTCCTTACTTAGATTTTTTAGTTCCTGTGGTGTATGTTTTGAACATATTGGACAATTGCATGGAAATTCTTCTAAATCATTTAAAGATTTTGTACCAGTTGAAAGTGTAAAGTATCTCTCTTCTTTAGCAAATAAGATATAAGCAGCAGAATCCATAAGATCACATCCACAGGCAACAGCAAGAGAGAAAAATTGCGGCAAACCTAATCCAAACATGTGAATTGGTTTATTTGGAATAATGTTTTCTTTAACATTTAAGAGCATTTCAATTGCTAACTTAAATCTATAATCTAAAAATAACTTGACCAGACCACCTAACGCAAATATCGCAAAATCTAATTTACTTATCTCAACCGCACTTTTCCTTAGTAAGTCAGTATAAATTCCTCCATGTACAGGAGCAATCCAGTGAGATTTTTGACTTGTTCTTCTTGTAATATTATCTTTAGCTCTCTTAATTGTTAATTCGACTTTAATTTTTGCAGTCTTATAATCATCATCTGGTTGCACTGGAATATCTAAGATAACGGGAAAATCAGATTCAATATCCTCTTGGAACTTTTCAATAATTTCAGGCTTTATTTCAAAACCATGATTATTGTACATATACTGCTGAAATGCACCGCTATCTGTCGCAATGATCCCATTGAAGTTGAGATGTTTATGAATTCCGTTCTTAAGCACTTTTTCTTTTATATTTTCATTTTGATAAAGTATATATGAATTAGTAAAAAGACAATCTGCCCCCATTTTTTTTAAATCGCTTATTGGAACAGAATTATTTATAGGATGTACAACAGGAAATAAATTTGGAGTAATCATTTCTTTATTATTGACTTTGATTATTCCTATACGTCCCATTGCATCTACATCATTTACTTCAAAAATCATAGACCTAATCTTTTCATACTCTTATTCAAAATTATTTAAAAAATTCATTTAATCGGTCTTGATTTGAAATCTCTTCAAGCCAATCAATCTCACCAATCAGATAATCATTTATATCCACATTACCGTTTATAATATCAAGAATCTTTTTTGAAATCTCCTTTATTTTGGAATTAGTGGTATCGATTTCATACAAAGGTAATTCTCTTTCCTTTGAAATAAAATAATTAGCACAACTCCCTAAAATTTCTGACTGGATATTTTCTAAAATCTTTTTATTCATATATCCTCGTTTTTTCAATCTAACAAATAACTCATCTGGGTGACATCGTAGTATAATAATGAGATCCATATATTTTTCTGGAATAATATCCGAGAAATGCCCCTCAATGATTAGGTAATCTATAGACGTTTTCACATAATTTTTAATCATTTTATCCAAATTTTTAATTAACTTCTTCTCATCAATAATAGATGTTTCTCTTTCCTGATCATATTCTAAGACGAAATTTCTTTCAATAACAAGTTCATTCAACGAAATGACTTTTGCATTAATATACTTAAGCAAATTATTAGAAATTGTGGTCTTTCCAGTTCCCGGTGTTCCCGAAATTATAATAAATTTCATTTACCTCTCCAATATAAGGTATTATTGTTTAAATCAATATTTAAAATTAAAAGAATGAGTTATTATCATTTATATATATAACATTGATAAAATTCTATAGATATGTATAATTTATTGAATGGGAAAGGGGGGCTTCGAACCCCCGACCTCACGGTTATCAGCCGTGCGCTATACCAGGCTAAGCCAATGAAGAGACGTCTCGCAAGTAAACATCATCTCTCCCAAGCCACTTTCCCTCGAAAAGAATAATTTTATGTTTTAGAAGCTTGAATTTTTAGTGCTTGTAATAATCATTAATTATTGCTTTAATAATTAATTTTTATAGTGAATGCCTAAAAAATTTTTGGAAAAAAATTATAAGAATCTATCTAAAGAACCTTGTAGTCGATAAATTTCTTTTTCTCCAAAAGGATCAATTCTAATATATGGATCATATTTTAGCTCAACCTCCTCAATATCAAATAATTCTTTGATTTGTCTTTTAAATTGCGATATAATTTCTCTCATAGTCTCTTTTTGGTTATACTGCAGTCTTCTCCGATTGAAACCATCTTTCTCTTTTAGCCTTATCAGAATTACTTTTTTTTCATAAGAGATTTCATTTTTAATAGTGTCCCTCGCTACTATAGAAGCATATTCCTCATTACTATCGCAAAACGGATTTTGCATTATATTCTCCTCATCATGATGGATTCCATCGTATTCTGCTGCAACAAAAAACCTATAAGTGACTTCCTTTTTTCCTGTCAAATAAACGCTAGCACTATAATGATCATATCGCAATCTTCCAGGAAAAATAGAAATTTTATACCTAATACCATCTATTTCTACTGTTTTTACGATTTCCTCTTTTTTATCAATGCAAAAAGCCTCATTTAGAGAAACTTGAGATTTGAAAGATGTTTTAAATAGATATCCCAAATAACTCCCTAGGAACTTTTCACAAAGGTACTCATTACAGTATGGACACCAATTATAGTCGTAAATTAACTTTCTAACCTGGATAGAAAATTTATGTTCCTCTCCACATGCTATACTAATGTTTCTCTCTGTAGGGTAACCCTGTATTTGTTCAAAATCTTCTTTAGATGTTAGCAAAAAAGCTTTTCCATGACTTCTATGATGGATAAAATCTTTTATATCCACATATTTAATCTTTCTTCTCCTAGCACAATTTTTGCCCCATATTTCATTATAAATTTTAATTGCTTTATCTTGGCTTTTAAACCTAAGTTGAACAAGGTAATCTATTACCCAAGGCCTAAAAGTATTTTTGCTTATTATTCCCTTTAATTCACTCGCTAATAAGCTATTTCTTGTTGGAATTAAATAGATTCTATCTGGATATAAACGGATATATTTTTCAATTAACTCGTTAAATATTATTTTTTCCTTTTGTTTGGAAGAATTTTCTTTCCAGAATAATTTAAAAACATTATTTACTGCTTTTTTCCTATACAATATTTTGAACCAGGTCGAAAGATAACTTTTAAGGGTCGGTCTTGATATTTCTAAGCGATCTGCAATGGATCTTAATGATCCAAAATTTTCATCATTGATGATATCTTTATAGCAGTTTATTGGATCATTTCCGAATAAATTTATAACAAAATTTCTAATGATGCTTTTTTTTTCTTCGTTGAGATTAAAACCAATTGGGTTAGCTAAGAATTCTTCTTGAGCTTCCACATTCTCATTTTCTTCAATAACTATAAATTTTTCGGAGGTGTTGTCAACATTTTTTTCAATTACTTGTTCTTCACTGTGATCTTCCTTAGTATACGCATCGAACCCGTAATTTTTGAGGTCTTTCCGGATTACATGAAAGAATTTGGGGATTTCAGGGGCTTCCCACATCTCTGAAATGATTCTAAAGGTGTTGTTAATGATATAGCGCAGAAAGATGATAAAGTGCTCGCGGTATTGCTCATTCTCCTGGATTTTTTTCTGGAGTCGTTTTAAGTGCTCATAGAACTGGTCAATTGTAAGCTTATAAAGCTTTCCAAGAAAATTGACCTTAATTTTCGCCCACGTGGTTGGTTCAAGGATGTGTTCAAGCTGGGCGATCAGTTCTTTTGAAATGTCGCGGTTACTATTTTTCAGAGCTTCAATATCGTCGACCTTTTTGATGGCGAGATATATGATTCGCGAGAGGACGAGCATGAGGTTTTCTTTGAAGATGAGGGGGAATTCGGGGTCAAAGCCGATATGGGTGATCGGATTTAGGTGCTGGGTTTCTTGTTTTCGCTTTTTTTTAGATCTTTTCTTTTTATGTTTCTTTTTGGAGCAGGGTCGTCCTTTTTTAGAGCCTTTTTTATGAGTTTGAGACTCTTGCGTAGAGTGAATTCTCACTTCGGTTCCACATAATTCACAATAAATGGGTTCGTCATCTTCCACTAGAAGTTGGCGGAGTTCATCGTTAAATCGAGCGTTGCAATAGGTGCATCGTCGTGGCAAGGATTTTTGTTTATTATCAGAGGCCATAGTAGTAAATCTAGCCGAATATATTTAAAGAAAAATTAAATATGTGGATATGGTTATTCGTAATTATAGAAATTTTATATATATTGACGAATTAGTTAGAAACAAAATCATATTTAACTAAAGAAATGTTTGAACAAATATATCCTGTTTCTGAAAGATTAATCTTGTTATTTTAAAATTAAACCTTAAAAAAAGAAGGTACTGTTGCAGGAACACGCAAAGACATCATAATCTAATAAAATATGGTTAAAAAATTTTTGTCTTCTTTTGCCTTAAATATTAATATTTTAAAGGTTTTTATTATTTAAACATCCTTTAAGAGAGCATTCCATGTCAAATATCTTAAATTACTCGATAATTGGTCTGGAGGATTTCAATATTAGCTTTGAAAAATATTGTACTCCTTGTGAAATTCAAAAATATTGTAAATATGGAAAAAATGAGCCTTTTACAATTATAATTAATTGTAGCGATTTAAATAAGGCTAAAGAAAAAGTGAAGTTTGATCAACTCCAGAAGCTCCAAAAAACAGAGGATGTAAGTGTGACTTACGAGGAATTAGTAAAAAAAGTTAAAATTAATTTACAAAATATTTTCAGTCAAATTTGGCAAGATAAAGTGAAAGCTCAAAAGGAAGAGATTAGGTGCTTAGACACTAATAAAGTAGATGCTATTTTAGTAGCACAACAAGGACAAGATTGGTGGCAAGATTTTAATAGCACTATGAAAGCTGTTAATGAGGAATGTGAAAAAATAATATAAAGCAAAAATTTGCTTCACTCTCTTTATGAGAAGGTTATTTTCTCAGAAAATTAGGAATAAGAATCAAACAATTAAACTTATTCAAATAAACAATAATAAAATTTATCAATCTTTTCAATTCTCGTTTTGCCTCACTATTTAGACTTGAATTGTAATCTCTAAATTGTTTAGGCCCGATAGCTACAAGGGTCCCTGATAAATCCTTTTCCCTCTTTATTAGGAGCCAAAAAGGGTTCTCTTTTTCATTATCCTTTACTAAAAAAAGCATCCAAGGATTCAATGTCCAATCCTTTTTTTCAGGATCGATTACTTTTGAAATAGCTTTCTCAATTTTATATTTTTTAGTCATATTAACAGCTTTCAACAGTTTTTCAAAATAACTACGCTTTATTTTTAGATATCCATTGAAAAATTCAAAAGTATCGAATAACTCAAATTCTTTAGTATCGTTTTCACCATAACTTAGAGAAATATTCCATATCTTCATCTTTTTAACTCTTCAAATTCAAACCAATTTCTACAATCTTTATATCTTCAAATATATTTTTAACATTATCTAATACGGATTTTAAATATTTATAATCTTTATCACTAAAACTTAAATCTAAATAGCATTCATAATAGGCTCTCTTCCCTAAGGATGTGAGTCCTGAAGTGTGAATTATATTATAATTTTTTAATTTTTTAATAGTATTTTGAATCATTGCATTTTGAAAATCAAAACCACTGAGAATTATTTTAACTATTTTGGTGCTCTTTAAAGGATAAATTGATAATTTAGCAAACTTTTTTGTTAATAACCGAACTACAAGGATATTAGGATAGCCCTTAAACTTTCCTTTCGATTTTAAAAAAAGATTAGGAAAATAATTAGCGACTTTTACCTTCTTTTCGATAATCGCATCTGTTAAAAATTCTTTGGACATCCTAATGGTTCATTTATTTTATTTAATATACTTTTTAATTTTATTAAGAGTCCCTGATGTTTTAATCGGAGACAAAATTATTCTTACCCCTGATATTTCCTGAATCATAGTTAATGCAGAAATTATCATCTCTTTTGTTATATGAGAGCATCGTATAATTCCATAGCCCTCATCTGTATTATACTCAACTAACCATAAACCAATTTTCGTAGCTCCCTCCATTCCAAAATATTTCCATATTGAATGCCAAATTGAATTCAATAGCATTTTATCGCTAAGAAATATTGGATCATCCTTTATAATTTTAAATAAAATATATCTTTGTCTTTCCTCTTTCATAATTTATTTATCCCCTTTAATTAAACGTACACCAGATTGGGCTAACTTATTTTCTTTTCGTTCTATTACTTGTTTTAACAATATATCAACGTTTCTTGAAAAAGCATTTTTTGCCTTGTCTAGTGGCATTCCAAGCAAGGTATTACAAATACTGCATAAGTTCCTAGGATGTCTTAAATCATATATAGTTTCGAAATTCCCACTAATAATAAAGTAAGGATTAATTCTCAGTATTAATTGTAAGAAACGATATATTAATCGAAGATTTTTTGATTGCAAGGCTCTATTCTTTATCATTATAGGTGCTAAGGAACATTCTATAAAGGTTCCATTTTGTTTGGCCAGAGAGATTACCCCAGGTGTTGCTGTTTTCATATTAACTGGATCTGAGTAAGATAAAAGTTGAATTCTTGAATCTTTAGCGGCTTGAATTTGAATCTCTTTCACATTAGTCTCCAAAGAAAGAATATAGGGAAGATTTCGATATAATTTCAAATCCTCTTTAAATTCATTTAAAGTTCTGGGTGTTAAATTAAATCGAATATAGATGTTGATTTTTGTGTCTTTATTGATTTTCGATAAAAAATCTTCATGAAAATGCTTTGAATCATTTAAAGGTTCTAAAATCAAATTGTTTATTTGCAATTTTTCACAGAATTCTAATACACGATGAATTTCATCCAAGTCATTGAAATTCACTCGCAATCTCGATTCAAAATAGGGCAATAAAAGTTAAACCTCGATTTAAACTACCAGATCATGCAATAATTCTTTAAGAAATGTAAGCATTTGTATAATAAAAAAATTTTATTATAAATTTAAGATTAAATTTTTTATTGTTCTCGAGATGAGATATGGTTTATGAAAAAACGAACTTATAGTGAGATAAATCAGAAAATTTCTAAAGGTACAGCAGTAATTTTAACTGTTCAAGAACTTATTGAAAAATTAGAAGATGGAGAGAAGGTTAGATTTGAGGATGTTGATGTGATCACTACTGCAACTAAAGCTTTAATGAGTGGTATCGCAGGAATTTTTTCTTTTCGACTAACTCCTCCTAAAAAAATCAGAAAATTTACAAAAGTATCGCTAAATGGCATCACCGCTTTCCCGGGACCCTGTCCAAACGAATTTCTTGGGATAGTAGATCTCATATTATATGGTACAAATCATAGTACTACAATTAAAAATTATTCCGGTGGGATGCTCTTTAGGGATTTGGTTGAAGGTAAAACGATAAAAGTATGCGCAGAGGGAGAGAATGGAGAAAGATTGGAACGAGAAATAACGTTAGATGATATGCAGTTCGCAAGGATGATGGGAACAAGGCAAGCAATAAAAAATTATTTTGCAATGTTGAATCCTAGTCAAGATCCGGTCGATACAATATTTTCTGTTTTACCGTTAGCTGGTCATAAGAAACAACTCACATTTTCTGGATGTGGGGCGTTAAATCCCTTTCAAAATGACCCCGATGCGGATGTATTAGGTGTTGGAACTAAGATTCTTGTTAATGGAGGTGAAGGGATTATATTTGGACCCGGAACTCGTAATGATAAACTTAAACCTAATATGCAGACTATTGCTGATTTTAAAGGAATGAAACCTGAGTATATGGGTGCTTTTAAAACATCTTATGGATTAGAAAATATATGCAGTATAGCTGTACCGATCCCAATTCTTAATGAAAATGTGTTAAATCAAATCATAAAGAGTGATAATGAAGTTCCTTTAGTAATCCTTAATGTGGTAGGGAGAAATAAAATAGGGCAGATTTCATATGGAGATGTATGGGACAACAATTTTTACGTTAGTTTTAATCCAAGTGTATGCAAAGAGTGTAGAAGTTGCGAAATTATTGGAGAATGCCCCACTAATGCATTTATAATAGAAAAAGGAAAAATTACTTCGATTGATCGCACACGTTGCTTTAACTGTGGTACATGTGTTTACTTTTGCCCTGAAAATGCTTTTGAATGTGATTTAAAAACTATTAAATTCGAAGGGGAGGAAATCCCAGTAGTTCTAAGGCAATCTGATAGATATAATGCGATAAAACTTGCTATTGAACTTAAAAATTTAATACTTAGAGGAAAATTTGAGTTGAGGGAACCTACAGGACCTCTTAATTTTTATCCAAAAGTATTTTAAATTATTTTCCTCAACAGATCTTAGTTTTTTTAGATACTAATGTAAAAATTTTGATTTTACCAAAATTTAATTTTTATTTTTAATGTTTATTAATATGTCAAAACAGATGAAGAATGGTGGAGATTTACTAGTCAAATGCCTTATAAATGAAGGAATAACTACGATTTTTGGCATTGTTGGGGGAGAATTGTTAAAAATTTATGACGCTATTGAACGGTGGGGTCGTGAAGAGGGAATTGACACCGTGATGGTTAGACATGAACAAGCAGGGGGTCATATGGCAGATGCTTGGGCAAGAGCAACGGGAGAAATTGGTGTTTGTTTAGGTACAGCAGGTCCCGGTGTATCTCATTTGATACCTGCCGTTGCGGCAGCAAATGCGGATTCCATACCAATGCTAGTAATTGGTGCTCAAGTTGGCAGAATGTTTGAAAATATTGGGATGTTACAAGGTGATTTGGATCAAATGAGTCTAATGAAACCAATCACAAAACTACAAGTTTCCGTCGAAGAACCTCATGAAATTCCATACGCAGTCCAAAGATGTATGAAGGCAGCAATGTGTGGAAGAAGAGGACCTGTCTTTTTAGAATTAAGAGAAACTGCTTTAGTAAGAGAAGCTAAAGAGGAAGATTTTAAAAAAATCTTAACTCCAGAACAATATCGTCCGATCTTCAGACCAGCTGGTAATATTGAAGGAATAAAAAAAGCCGTAGAATTGTTAAAATCAGCTAAGAAACCTTTAATTGTTGCTGGTGGGGGTGTTCTGGCTTCAGAAGCTTTTAATGAAATAAATAAATTATCTGAAACTTATAAAATTCCTATTGGGACAACTTCAAGTGGTATCGGAGCGGTTACAATGGATGAGACCTTTGTAGGAGGGAAATTAACTGCTATAGCATATAGAAGAGCTGCTGCTGAAGCTGATGTAATTCTTTCATTTGGGTGCAAATGGGATCATACAATTATTTATGGATCATCACCTATTTGGAACCAAAATCAAAAACTTATCCAAGTTGATATTGATCCTTCTGAAATTGGAAAGAATAGGCCGGTAAGTGTTGCTATAATCGGAGATGCGAAATCAGTTATAATCCAGCTCCTAGAAGAGATGGAAAAGAGTTTCCCTAAAGGAACTATAACGGAATGGTCGCAATGGAATGATTATCTACAAGATGTAAGAAAACAAGATAAAAATCAGATAGAAAAAATGTTGAAATTTGATAAATTACCTATGAAACCACACCGATTGATATATGAAATGTTAGATTTTCTTCCTGATGATGCGCAAATAGTCATTGATGGTGGTGATATTTATGTATTTGCCCTCGATTTAATCTCTCTTAAACCTCGTCTTCCAAGAAGCTTTTTTAGATCGGTCTCAATGGGTCATTTGGGTACTGGAATTCCTTATGCTATTGGTGTACAAATGGCTAAACCAGATAAACTAGTAATCTGTTTAACTGGAGATGGAAGCTTTCTTTTCAATGTACAAGAATTAGAGACAGCAGTCAGATTGAATTTACCTATTATTATAGTAATTGCGAATAATTGTGCATGGGGAATGATAAAGTCTAATCAAAAACTCAATTTTGGTAAAAGATATTGTGATGTAGATTTTCCACCAATTAATTATACTGAAATTGCTCGTAGTTTTGGATGCTATGGGGAAACATTAAACAAACCAGAAGATATAAGACCGGCTTTGGAGCGGGCAATCCAATCCAAAAAACCTGCTGTTTTAGATATTGAAATTGCATTCGAAACACCACCCGCAATGAAATTATTAGGCTTGTTTAAGAAAAATAAAGGTTTATTTGGAAATTAATTTCTTTTATTTTTATAATGAAAAAATAAATTGAGTCAATATGAATAATGAAAAATTTTTAGAAAATAGGACAGTTTTGATAACTGGTGCAGGAAGTGGTTTTGGCCGTGAGATGGCAAAAGGATTCGCTCAAAAAGGAGCTGATCTGGTACTAAATGACATCAACTTGAAAGGAATCGAAGAAACTCGTGAGATAATTTTAAAATCGGTTAAATCTGATATTCTACTAGTGAAAGCAGACATTTCTAAAGTTGATGAAGTTAAAGAGATGAGTAAACAAACCTTTAGTAGATTTGATAATGTTTTTATTTTGGTAAATAATGCAGGAGTTAGAGGAGTAGGAAAAAGGGCAAGTTCTTTTTCACTTAGTGCCAAAGAAACAGAATACGACAGAATTATGGATGTAAATTTGAAAGGAGCGTGGAATATGACTAAAATATTCCATAAAAAAATGAAAAACCAATCTTATAGACCAATTGCGGGAAAAATTATTAATATTACTTCATGTGCCGGAACGGAATGTGGTGCTAATCCTCTTATTGGTATATACAGCGTAAGTAAAGCTGGACTCATTATGTTCACTAAATTGTGGGCTCTCGAGCTAGGAGCTAATAATATAACTGTAAATGCTATTTGTCCAGGAATCTTTTTTACTCCAATTTATGAAAGTCGAGAGTTCATTAAGGAATGGATTAAATTAAGAAAAGTATCTCTTCCCATTGATAGGGTTGGAGAAACTACAGATGTTGCCGGGGTTGCCCTATTCTTAGCCTCTCCAGCAGCAGATTATATTACAGGCCATAATCTAATATTAGACGGCGGAATGACTTGTAGTATAAACAAATTATAAATTTTTTTTAAAAAATTAAGGATTAGAATATAATAGGAAGAGAAATTATTTACCTCGTCCTTTATTAGCTCTTATACTGGGTCTAGTCTTTTCTGAACCCCATCCTTTTTTATGTAAACCACGAGACTTTTTACCAGCAGAGGTCAAACCACGATTGGCTCTTCTCTTTTGATGTGCTTGACAAATCCAGTTAATTTTAGGGTCATTTTTTATAACAGGATGATTCGGATCGACTAAAATTACCTCATAATACCAACTTTTTCCATCAGAATATACTTTATAACTATTGAGTACTTGCATATTTGGATATTTCCTTTGAACGCGTTCTTCAGCTATCCAGCGTAGATTCTTACCTGTTGTATATTTGGAGACACCTAACGCCCGAGGTTTTCTACCTCGCTTTGGTCTTACTTTATGCATGCCACCTTTTCTAATTTTCGCTCTAACAACTACATACCCTTGTTTAGCTTTATATCCTAAATTTCTGGCACGGCTAATATTTAATGGATATTCAACTCTTTGGATGGCCTTACCTTTTCGATATTCTATTCCTCGTTTCCAATTTGGAGATTGGTATTCTTTTTCATGTTTCTCAAAGGTTTCCTTGACATAGGCATATCCCGACTTCATAATAAAAACAACTGTGTCTATCTTGGTATATTAAATAATGAGAAATTAATTAATTTTATTGTTTTTATTTAGATTTAATTAAAGTTTTTCTTGAATAATTTTAATAGATTATTATATATTTTTATACGGATTATGTTAATTAACTCTCAAATGAGCATTTTTACCTTTAAATTACTTTAAAATGGAAAAAAAAATCAAAGAAAAGAAAAAGATCGTCAATAATTCTGAAATTAATCAAGAGAATGGATTAAATATAATATATGCTAAAGAGGATTTAGAAAAACATTTTCCGAACTTAACCTCAGAGATAGTTCAAAAAAAGAAACAACTTTCAATTGACGCTATCCGTATAAAAAAGGAATCAGAAAAAAATCCATTTGAAGATTATAAGGAAAATATAACCAATCCTGGTGTTTTTGATTTCATAAGGCGCTGTGATAATTTAAGTGATGCATTTGCGATATTAGAATACTTATTAAACAGAAAAGAACTCTCAATTGAATTATATAATCTGATAAAAACAGAGCTCTCACAAGAAGATGGTTTAAGCAATCTTATTAATAAAATAGGTGGTTATAAAGAACCTGGGTACTATCAAAAAAAATATTACAAAAAATATTTAACTCACAATGACTTAGATAATAATGATTTAGATTGATGATGAACTTATGACAAATGATTAGAGCTATTGCTCGTAGCAAGGACGTTGTCGCCCCAATCTGAAATCTAATTTATTTCTTTATTATTGAATTCATTTCTTTTTTGAAGCGCAAACCTTTTTCTGTTAAATAATATTCATCATTATCCTTGTTCGCAAGATTAAGCTCCAACAGAACAGGGATGCGGCCTTTAACACATATTAAAGGTAAACCTGAGAATATCTTAATAGTTTCAAAATCTTTTGCGCCTTCCCCTATAGCTAAAAGTATATCAATTCCCATATTTCCTAATAGATATTTTAAATCTTCTAATGATTCGTTATCTTCAGCCATATTAAAACTATTATTGTTTGAGTCCCTATTTCTATAAGTTTTCTTAACTTTCTTTCGGTAATAACTTTCTTAAATATTCGGGGAAAGAAGTGGTAATTTGTATATCAGTTTTGAGTACCACGTATCGTTTTCCTTTAAACTTCAACTCTTCAATAATATCATGCTGTTTAAGGAAATCTAATGAAGAGTTTAAATATTCTAGTGTTCTTTTGGAGACTAATTTAGGTAGATTATCTTTTGAAATTAATCCATTCCTGAGTTCTGAAAGTACATTATATTTCTTTGGATCAGATACAATTTGAAATAACGTATACGTATCTTTTTCTAATTCCATTTTCGATTTATTTTCATAACTGCTAAAATATTCCTGCACTTTTGGCAGTAAAAGATCAATTAATTCCCTTTCAACTTGTTCAGGTGCACCTTCTATATATTCAATCACGCTGTCTGGAGGGATTCGTTCCGCATTTACTTCTTTCAATAAAAGTACATATTTTTCAACAAACCCTATTTGGTTGATAAAAATAAATTGTTTTTCTGCTAAGGAGTCAATAAGCTCTTTAAAATCTAATTTCGGGAATTCATCATCAAACCATTCTCTCAGACCTTCCAAAGTAATAGGTCCTTTTGATAGTTTTCTAAGCGTTGAAAAGATATGTTTTTTATTTAACAAAGTTGCGATTTTTTCCTCTTCAGTTCTTTCACGAGTCTCTTCTAAAACAGCCCAGTATAATTCTTTTACCCACGAATTAATCAAAGAATTATTATTAAAAATCAGTTCTTTATCTTTTTCATCAAAATTATCGATGTCATTAATATAAAATGCTGTAAAGATGTTTTCATTTGTTAAAAGTTTCTCAGAAAATTCTGCACATAAAGTTTTCACATTTATTTCTAAATCGGAAGAGATTTGACGATCAAAAACAATAGAAATCATTAGCATTTCCTTGTTTCCACGAGCCCAATCAGAACGGATTTCAAAATAAAAATTCATAAATTTCCTATTTTCAATTGAATGAATAAAAAAACCTTCACTAACTGTTTGATCCATTATATTTGCAAGTCTTAAAGATAATTGGTCATCTAGTAAGTTTTCAGGATAAGAGTAAAAAACTATGGGTCCAATTTTTCTATGAAAGTAACACAATGCAGTAATAGTTCTCAAGAATTAAATCCCCACAAATGTAATGAAGTTCAGCAAACCGAATTAAATATTTAAATTCTAAAGCATAATAAATTAATATTTAAACATTATATATATTTAAAGATAAATAAATTTAACTTAACTAAATATCTAAAAGCCGTAGTAGAGATTTCATACACTAAAAATTCAAATATAATTTTAAATCCAATAAATTTGATTTTCCTTTACTAAAGATAATGTGTCCAATAAAATTGATAGGATTTGATTTAGATGATTGCCTTTTTGATTCTACTGGACTTTCAGAAAGAGCTCGCATTAAAGGAATTGATGCAATGATTAAACTAGGATTAAAATTAGACCGTAAAAATGCTATCAACCTATTAAATGAGATTGTAAACGAATATGGATCTAATTCTTCTAAACATTATGATTATTTTATCAGAAGATTAAACACCATCGAAGATTTTTCCATCTCTTTTAATGAACAATATAAATACATTGCTGCAGCTGTAATGGCTTATCATCAAGAAAAAATTGATTCTATAAAACTTTATGACGATGTGAAACCAACTCTTAAAAAAATCAAAGATATGGGAATTAAATCTGCCATAATTAGTGATGGAATTCCAATCAAACAATATGAAAAAATTTTAAGACTTGAAATTGACAAATTAGTTGATTTAATAGTAATCACCGATGAGATTGGAATTCGGAAACCGAATCCAAAACTTTTTGAATATTTTTTAGAGAAATTTGGTGTTAAAGGGAATGAGACTATATATGTAGGAGATAATATAGAGAAAGATATTATTCCGGCAAATTTGAATAACATATATACAATTTACATTCATCGAGGAGGGAAATATGATCTCTCTTTATCTGAACAAAATTTAGATGATAAAAGTATGCCAGATTATGAAATCCATCAGTTATATGAACTTTTTGATATTGTGTCTAACTTGAATAAAAAAAAAGTCTAAATAGATTCAAAATGTTAAATGTTGCTTCTATTCAACCAGAAATATATCCAAATAAAAAAAAATGCTATTTAGAGATTGAAGGATTAATAAGTAACTTACTTGAAGAGCATAATGATTGTGAAATTGCTTGTTTACCTGAGAGGTGGGTACCTTATTCGAAAGATATAGCCCTAAACTTTCAAAAAGAAAGAGGTCAAGATTATGAATTTGTAAAAAAACTCGCGACGGATTATAGTATTAATATTATTTCAGGAGGGATATGGGAAAAGCGCCCAACAACTAAAAAACCATTTATTACTTCCTATTTCTTCGATAAATATGGTGAAGAGATTGGTCGTCAAGATAAAATTCATCTTTATTCTTATGAACGTAAAAAGTTTGAATCTTCATTGGTTTTAAATATATTTAAATTGAAATCATTTAATTTTGCAATATTAATCTGTTTTGATATGGCTTTCTTTGAAACCCCAAGGTTAGCTTCTGAAAAAGAAGCTGAGATTTTGTTCTCTCCTACTCAGATAAGAGATATGGGGTTAAATAACTGGGATATTTATTTAAAAGCTCGAGCATTAGAAAATAGGATTCCCGTTGTAGCCTCTAATACCTATGGAGAATTTTTTAAAAGAAAATTTTCAGGTAAAAGTAAAATCATTTCTTTTGTTCCTGAACATTACTCTCCTTCGCTTTTAAGAGTAATTGAAGCTCCTTATAGCTCAAATGGATATATTTATGATAAAATCGATATAAAGTTTGCAAATAAGCTAAGGAAGCAGAGATTAGATGAAAAACTAGAAAAAACTGATATAAAGGTAAATATTATCTCGTTATAAACAGGTTTTCTTTTCCCTATAATTCTAATTTTAAATTATAAAAAATTAAATTTACTTCCAATCACCTCCCACTCTCTGGGGGGGTTTAAATAGTTATTATTAAATTTATATCTAAAAATTAAATTTAGATAAAATGATAGTAAAATCTGAAACATTTAATGATTATATTGGTCCTAAAGCATTATTTGATGTTAATTATGTCCCTCCAAAAATATTATATCGAGCTAAAGAAGAGAATTATCTTAAATCTCTTCTAAACGATTCATTATCGGATAATTTCTGTTGCAATGTCCTATATCAAGGACTGCAAGGAATAGGTAAAAAAGTTATAATAAATAAAGTTACTAAAGACCTAATCTATCAAAATCAATTGGATTCAATAATCTATGAAGTTAGTGTAGATTGTAAAGACAAAAATCTGCATGAAATTTTTTTCGGTTTAATCTCAGATCTCTCGTTTATGTGCAATTTTGAGCTAAATTTAACTTCATTTTTAAAGGCTAGTGTATCTGAGTTATGGAATACATTTAAACTGATAACCAGTAAAATTACTAATCCGTTGATTATGGTTTTTAATAATATTGAAGATTTAAAACCTCAAAACTTCAAAAAATTTTTGAATTATGGAAAAGAGACGAAAACAACAATAATTTCTACAGTAAATAGAGTAAATCGAAGTGAGACTTTTGATCTTTTAAATGAGTTTGATTACAAAAAAAAATTAGAATTCTATTCTTATTCTGAATTATTAGATATTCTAAAACAAAGAGTTTCATTAACTTTTATGCACGAAATAGATATTGAATTGATTGAATACATCACAGACTTAATTTTTGAACATTATGTACCCGTGCCTGGAAAAGGAATTGAAATATTTAAAGAATTATATCCTCTTCTTAAAGATCCAAAATATATCAGTCATTTAGATTTTATCTCACTCATTCAAAATCAATTTGACTCCATCCAAATTTCAGACGAATTTTCGTTGCTTTCCTATATTTCTGAAGAAGAACTCCTTATTATTATATTTCTGGATAATCTAGCAAACTTTTTCTTAAGAAATTCTAATTACTACATATCTAATAAAAAGCTAAAAGAGTTATATATCATCTCATGTGAATCAATAGAATATATTGCCAGTAAAACTCAATATAATGACATTTTGCGAAATTTAAGGAGTGTGGGATTAATCAATATCTCTAAAAAGAGTTTTAAATTTGAAAGGGGTTCTATCTTTAGCAAGATTTCAGATGATACATCTTTTTATTTATTTATTAATCCTAAACAGCTTAAGGCGATTGTAGATTCCATATTTGGCAAATAATAACTAATTTTATAAGTCAAATATTCCAAAAATCTTAACTATTTAAATAATGATTATATATATAGTTGTAATAATTCTTTAAGTTATAAAGAATCAAGAAATAAACAACGATTTTGGAATGATTTTTATTCAAATCTTCTTGTAAGTATAGAAATCTGAATCAATTTGAGGAATAATGTGATGACTCACATAAAAAAAATATCAATGACTGGGTTTAAAAGTTTTGGCGACCGGACTGTAACAATTAAGCTTTCAAGTGGCTTTACTTGCATTGTGGGACCAAACGGAGCAGGAAAATCCAATATTATTGATGCATTAACATTTGCATTAGGAAGGTTAAGCAAAAAGACGATGAGAGCTAAGAGTCTGGAAGATTTAATATTTGCGGGGTCTAGAGGAAAGAATCCTTCTCAGAGAGCGAAGGTTAGCCTATATTTCGATAATTCTGAGAATATTTTCCCTACTCCAGGTGACACATTTGAAGTATCTCGTTCAATTAAACGTGGTGGTGGGGGCGGATATAAAATAAATGGCAAAAGAGCAACTCGTCAGCAAATTCTAAATGCTCTAGCTACTGCGAATATAGATCCTGATGGAACAAATCAGTTTGTTTTACAAGGGAAAATTGTTGAATTGACTCATATGAATCCGGAGAATCGAAGGGATTTTATTGAAGAACTCATAGGCCTTCAGAAATACGATGAAATGAAAGATGCAACAATGAAAGAACTAGAAAAAGCTGAGAGAGATTTGGGTCAATTCGAAGCTATCTTTAAAGAGGTATCCTCTCAGTTGAAGAAAGTTGAAAAAGAAAAGAATGATGCATTAGCTTGGAAGGAATTAGATGAAAAAATAAAATATTATAATGCTCAATTAATCGCTCTAAAGATTTCGAAATTAAAAGAGGAGGAAGAAAATTTACAGCAAAATGTTGAGCAATCAACCAAAATTATTGAGGAACTGGAAGAGAGGATAACTAGACAAGAAGAAATATTAAAACAGGAATCATTCCTCATGGATAACATCCAAAAAACAATTACTGAGAAGGAAAAGGAAAAAGAAACTATTAACGAAAATATTACTCAATTAAAAACTCAACTCTCTTCTCATCAGACCAGTTTAGAAATTGCAAAGAAAACTATTGATAAATATTCTAAAGAAATTGTATCATTAGAGAATAAACAGATGAAACTTGAGGAGGGACAAACCTATGATTCAATTATAAGCGAATTTACTAACAAAATTTCTGAAACTGAAAAACTAATCGAAGAATCAAAAGAAGAAATAGAAACAAGACAGCAAAATCAAGCTGATTTAGATAATCAAATCAAGCTTAAAAATGAAGAACAATCTAAGTTTAAATCAGATATTTCAAATGTGAAGCAAAATATTTCATCTGATAATGCTCAAATCAAAGTACTTAAAGAGAACATCAAGAAGAATGAAGAGAAGAAAATAAAATTAGAGGAGGATCTTAAAAAATTAAAAGGAGAGGCAGAAAGTATAGAGGATGCAATAGATGCTACAAAAAAAGAGGAGCTCGCAATAAGAAAGAAAATAAATGAATTGAAATCAGCTATATCAAAAGAAAATCAAAACCAGAAAAATCTAGAGAATCAAATTAAAGAATTACAGGATAAGCAAAGTGAATTAAATTCAAATCAATTAGCCTTTCAATCCTCCTTATCCTCTTTAACTACGGAAATTAATATTAATAACACGAGAATAGCGGAAATGGAGGAAAAAAAGACATTAATTGAGAACAGAATTAAAGAATTAAGTGAGGGTAAAGATACAGAAATCGTTTTAAAGGAAATGCTGAATAAAAAATCAGCAATTAATAATGAATTAAATAAGTTAAAGAAAGAATATCAACAAGAAAATTCAACATTCAGAAAATATGAACAAGATTTAGAATTATTGATAATGAAGCAAGATTCTATAGAATCAGAAATATATGACCACAAAGCAAAAATAGAAAACCTAAATACAAAATTAAAATTAGTAAACCGAGACTTCACAAACCTTGAACGAGAAAAGAGTGATTCAGAGTTAAAAGTTAATAATCTAAAGAGTAATCTCGCTAAAGTAGAAAATGACGAAAATAATCTCGTTTCTAAAAAGGAAAATATTCAAAGACGCTTAAATGATTTAATAAAAGAAAAAGAAGAACTTTCTTTAAAAATTGAAAAAACAGAAAAAGAATATGAGAGAAATACAGAAGATATAACCGGTATACTTCAAATCCTAAATATGTTAACGCAAAATATCAATATTAGTGTAGAATCAATAAAGAGTAATATACAACAATCAAATGCTGAGGCTATTGAAACTTCAGCTGATGATTTCCGTAAATTTGTATTAGATATCGTAGATATTATGAAAACCATTGAGGACGTTAGTGGTGAGACTGATGAAGAAAGCGAAACCTCGAAATCTATTAATTCAATACTCCAAACCCTTTCTCTATTTACTGATAATGTTGATTCTACCATTGATCAGTTAATTTCTAAAGTAAAAGAATCTGCTGATGTTGAAATTCAAGAATCGACGACTAACTTCGATAGTTTTGTTCAAGATCTTATGGAAATCCTTGAAAATGTCTATATTTCTCTTAGAAAACTAACTATGTCTAAGAGTCAGGACCTATATAAACAACTCGAGGCGATTTCTCTAAACATTGCATCTCAAACAGATGATTTAAATACCATAGAGAATAAATTAACTGAGGTTAATATTAACAAAAAACGGGATTCCGAAGACTTTGCTCTGTATACTAAACGATTAGATGAAGTTAATAGAAAAATCTCTGAGGCGAGTGAGACTATAAGTAAATCTGAAGAGGAAATAAGTCAAAGGAGTAATCAAATTAATGAAAAAGAAAAAGAAAATTATGAAGATGATATCAAAAAATTAAAAGATCTAAAATCTAAGTACTGGGAAAATATTGAAATAATTCAAGGTAAAATCGATTCGAAACAAAAAGAGTTGGAACAATTACAGATAAATCTCCAAGAATTACAGGGAATTCAATCTCTTTTTGATAGTATTATTGAAATAGAGACGAATATTGAAGATTTAAAAAAATACATTGACTCAAAGAAAGAGACAATAAATGAAATAAAAAATAAAATTGACTCAGTTAACAGGGAACAAGAATCCATCAATTCGAATATAAATGAATTAATTGGTAAAAAGGAGAAATTTTGGGAAAACACTGAAAGTATAAGGGTTCAGATCGACGAACAAAATAAGATTTTAGAAGAAACTATGAACAAATTGAGATCTTTAGATAATATAATGATGATTATTACGTCTATTGAGGATTTATCAAAAGAAAATTCAGATGCAAAGATAAATATTGAAGCTAGCAAGAAAAATGTTGAGGAAAATAAAAAACAGATTGAAAGCCTGCAATCAAAAGTTGATGAAATACAAAACATCATTGATGGATTAAGACAAGAAAAAAGCAAAGAAATAGAGCTCCAGAAAGCCGCTCAAAAGAATCTAAATAAGCTTAATAATGATTTACAGAAAAATCAAGGAAATTTAAATGAAATCAATAAAAATAAAGAAAGAGAAAACAAAATTTTAGCATTACATCAAGATATTGATGATACTGAGAAAGAAATTGAAAAAATCTCCATAGAAATAAAAAAATTCGAAGAGAATTTATCACAAGAAAAACAAAACAAAAATCTCAAACAAGAAGAATTAAATCAATTTATTCAACAAAAAGATGAATCTTGGAATAAGCAAAAGAACTATCAGAAAATAATCACTGATTTAAAAACAGATTATTCTATGGAAAATTCGAAAATAAATAATTATGAATCAAGAATTATAATTACTAAAGATCAAATTGAAACCCTTTATCATCGTTCTAAAGATTATGGTGTTATTCCTCCTGTTACAGATGATTTATCCGAATCTGGACTCCAATCGGATATATCTGAAGCATCTAAAAAGAAAAATGCTTTGGAACCTGTAAATCTCAAAGCAATAGAACAATTTGATGCCGTTAAAGAACGCTTTGATGAGATCGATATGCGAAGACAAACAATCCAACGTGAACGTAAAGCTATCTTAGATGCTATAGAAAAGATTGAACTTGAGAAAACTCGTACTTTTATGAAAGCATATCATGAAATTAATCGAGAATTTTCGCGAATTTTTCAAAAATTATCCCCAGGTGGCTCTGCTAAAATGATTTTAGATCGTCCGGATAAACCTTTCGAAGGAGGTGTAAGTATAGAAGCACGACCAAGAGGAAAGAAGATCTCAAGCTTGGAAATTCTTAGTGGAGGAGAGAAAACGCTCGTAGCTCTCTCATTCATCTTTGCTGTGCAGGAGTTCTATCCCGCACCCTTTTATATAATGGATGAAATAGATGCTGCCCTTGACGGTCCAAATGTTCATAGAGTAAGCATGGTGATTAAAGAATTTGCTCAACAAGCTCAATTCATGGTTATTAGTCATCGAGAAGAGAATATTGTAAATGCAGATAGAATATATGGGGTCACAATGCAGCAAAGTGGTATAACGGATATATTTAGCGTCGATTTAGAGGAGGAGGCTAAAAAATTATTAGAATTACCGGATGTACCCACAAACATCGAGGAAAGTTAATTAAGTATTCATTTTAATTAGGTGAAATAGAAATTTCAAAAGAAAGTGAAGCTAAAGAAGAAAACAAATTTACTGAATGGACTGTTGCACAATTAAGAGATTTTGCTGGAAAAAATAATATTACAATTCCTTCTAAATCAAAAAAGAAAGATATAATTAAATTACTGGAGGAGATTGTTTCTCACCCGGATTTTATTGATCGAACGCAAGAAGTTGAGTTAGAAGAAGAATTAATTGCGGGAGTAGAGGAAGATGATGACCCTGCTTTATTGTATAAGGAAAAAATGGAATTGAAATTCTGGCAAAAACCTCCTTATTCGAGTTTGTTGGATACGGAGCTCGCAAAAGATTCAAATGTAGCATTTTACGACTTAGCTTCACTGGTAGACAAATTTTTCGATAACATGCTCCATGAAAGTCTAATAAATTACAAAATTTCAGGAATTGCTCTCAAAACCTCTGCATCATTACATCACTATAAAATCTCGAGCATCATTAAACAAGAGGAGGAAATACAGAAAAAAGAGGAGCTCGAAAAGTTCAGGCAATCGCATGCTAGAACCATCCCGAAAACATTATCTCAACCATTGCAGCCAAAAATGCTTATTGCAACAAAAGAGGAGTTATTCGAAGCTATGCGCTCTGCTATAATAGAAACAATGCAAAATAAAGAGAAATTAAGGCGGAGACGATTACGAAGAGAACAATTAAAAGAACAAAAAATCCAGATGAGATCAAAAGCTCAGTTACCAAAAGAATTATTAAAGCATATCAGTGGAAGAGAACAATCAATAGAGGAATTACATGAGTCCTGGTTTAATCGAATAAAAGCAAAAATAAACTTAGAAGGTGTAGAGACTACTTTTTTTGATTTAGCTCAAATAATTAAAAATGAAGAACCATCTGATATTGGAAGAAGATTTGCATTTGTAAGGATGTTTTTAGCATTAATGTTTCTCTCAACGGGAAATAAGTTAACCTTAAACCAGGAAGAGGATTTTAGGGATTTTATAATTAATATAAGATAATTGGGAGATTAAACCATGGATAATGAGGAAGAAAATCAAATTGAGGAATATTTAAAAGATGAAAATCAAAAAGAAGTTGAATCCATATCTGATCCAGAACAAGGATCCCATGAAAATAATGAATCTGATACTGAAATAAATGATACTATTGATCAAGATAGTGAGCAAATCGAAGATATTGAGAGTGAGGACAGCGATGAAATGGATATTGGAGAAGAAAAAATAGAAAAAGAAACTTTAGATGAAGATAAAGAATTTCGGATTATCCAAAAAAATTTAATTGAAGGAGCTCTTTATGCTGCTGGAAGTCCATTGGATATAGAAGAAATTGCCACTAAACTAGAAATCTCAAAAAAGTTGGTGGAAGAATTAATCACCGAACTTGCATATGAATATTTAGATCGCTCGAGTGCGCTTGTCATAGCGCAAGTTGGAGAGCGCTACCAAATGCAGCTAAGACCGGAATATACAGAAACTATTTCCAAATTTACTAAAGGTGGGGCGATAGCGGAAAAGTATTTAAGAACCCTTACTATAATTGCCTTAAAGCAACCAATTTTAAAGTCAACTGTCATAAAAATTAGAGGTACTGGTGCATACGAACATGTTAAGTATCTCCTTGATAATGAATTAATATCTGCAGAAAAAAAAGGAAGAAGCCATGAATTAATGACTACAGACAAATATGCAGATATGTTTGGGCTGCCAAAAAATAGACAGGATTTAAAAAGAATGATGATCTCTCAATTAGGACTTGATGAGGGAAAAGAGTAATTCCTTATAAAAAAATTTTTTATAAATGTTTTAAGACAAACCCATAATATTCGAACTATATGGAGAGCTGGGTTTTTAATAAGTCTGGATTTTCCTGAATGTCTCTTTTTACATATAACCGGGATCTGCTTAATCCTGAATCTATATAGGCTAGCTAAAATAAACATTTCTTGAGCATAATTATATTTCGCGTTAATATTGTTTAAAATAAATATAGCTAACTTTTTATTGAATGCCCTAAAAGAAGATTGAATATCATAGACTATCTCTAATCTTAATAATACTTTCGATATAAGTGTAGAAATAAAGAGATTTCCCAGACGTTTTATAGTTCTTGCTTCAAAATATCCTCCATTAATGAAACGATTACCGATAACCAAATCATAATTTTCATTAATAATTGGATTGATGAGTCTTTTTAATCCATATGGCTCATATTGTCCATCAGCATCCAAAATTGCTATATAATCGACTTTTTCTTGTAAAACATAATTTAAACCTAATTTAAAAGCCGAACCAAGTCCCATATTTCTTCTATTTGAGCGAGTCTCAGCTCCTTGTTTTTTAGCATATATTAAAGTATTATCACTGCTTCCATCATCGATAACGAGCACATCTTGATCTATATTAGGAATATTAGGAATACTTTTTACTACATTCTCAATAGTCTTCTCTTCATTAAATGCAGGAATGATTACTAAGAGCTTCATCATCATCTAGGATATTTAATTGTATAAAATGAGATTATTTAAAAAAATATATTCATAATTCTATGAATATGTAGAAGTAAACCAATTAATAATTATTTTTTACACCAAAAAGCTTTCAATTAAGAGTGGACCTGGCGGGAATTGAACCCGCGGTCTCGTGAATGCGAATCACGCGTTTCAAGATGCTTCGTTCATGAGGGCATCCATCTGCGACTAATCTACAGGCCCAAATCTATGAAACTTGTAATAAATAGTAAAAACATAAGTCGCTAAAAATTTTTTGGATTTACTAATAAACTGTTCTGGCAATTATTTCATCTTGCGCATTTTTAGTTAATTCATTAAATAATACTGAATAGCCAGCAATTCTAACTACTAAACCACTATAATTCTCTGGATTCCTTTGAGCATCACAGAGAGTTTTCTTTCCTACAACATTGAATTGAAGTTGATAACCTCCCTCTTTTGTAAAAAAACTTTGAACTAATGGTATAAAAATCTCCTCAGACATACTGTTGGGATGAAAAGCTAACAGAAGTGAATTTCCATTGGTCATTAATTCATTATACAATTTTTTCACAGAATTTAGGATTGCTGTAGGACCCTTCTTATCTCTACTATGGGTAGGACCCACTCCATTGGAGAGTGGCTCCCTTGATTTTCTTCCATCCGCTGATGCTCCAGAGAACGCACCAAACGTTAAGTGTAAAGATGTTGAATATATACCAGGATTAAACTTCCCTCCTCGAAAGTTTTGGTATTTATATATCTCATGGCAATAGATTTTAGCGACATCAACTGCTATCTGATCAACATAATCATTATCATTTCCAAATTTAGGAACTTTATTTATGAAAATTTCGCGCCATTCATTCCCTTTTCTATTATTATAAGTACCTCTATAATTTTTCATTAGAATTTGAGTTAGTTGCTCTAAAGTAAGAAGTTTCTCTTCAAAGACAACTTTTTTTATAACCGCTAAACTGTCTGCAACTGTTGCCAATCCTATCAATTGAGGGCCAGTGAAATTATAAATTGCGCCTCCATTTGTTATATCTAAACCTCTTTCAATACAATCGTCGATACAGGCAGATAAATAGGGTTGCGGTTTAATTTGGGCTATAGTTTCATCAAGGCTTTTCATCGCAAGTACCATATTACTTATAAAGAATTTCATCTGTTCTACAAATGCATTCCATAAATCATCATAGGTTCTGATAGGTTTACTATCTTTTACTCCTATTTCTCTTCTAATAAACATATCAAAACCATTAGTCAATGCCAATTCTAAACATTTTACTATGTTAAGTTGATTAGCATTAGTTGATCCAAAGGATTTATGCGGATGTTGAGGTTCAACACATCCAATAGGAGCGTATTCTCGTGCGTCCTCTAAAGAAAATCCTCGATTTATTAATCCTTTAATCATAACATCATCATTAAATAATGCTATACTTGTTCCCGATTTTATTGATTCGCCTACTTTTTTCAAGAATTGAACTGGGGTATTTTTATTTACTCTTACTGAGAATGTAGGTTGTACAGATTTTAAATTTGAATAAGCGTCTAATATTACATAGGAAAGCTCATTAACAGCATCTTCACCTTTTCTATTACATCCTCCAATGGTGACATTTTGCGCGATTGGAGGGCCCTCAACAGCACTAATCCCAAGGTAAAAAACATAGTTCCAAAGAGTTGAAAGTTTTAAAAAAAAGCATTCAGTGAGAAATTGGACTTCTTCGATTGTTATTCTTTCTTCTTCTATATCATTTAGGAAAAAGGGATATAAAATCTGGTCTAACCGGCCGATACTTATTGCGTATCCCCCATCCTCAATACTGCAAGCCAAATGATTAAAAAATATCAATTGAAGAGCCTCTTTAAATGAATTTGGAGGCTTAGATGAAATATTTAAGCAAACTTTTGCGATTTCACTTAACTCTCTTTCTCTTCTTTCATTACCCTCTTCCAATGCTAAGTTTTGAGCAAGATCATAATATCTTAATATGAACTCTTGAACTGCTTTACACTCAATTATCACAGATTTAAGGAAAATTTCTTTTTCTGGATTTTCATCTATCCTCGTTAGTTTCTCCTCTGCCTTCTTAATGATGGAGCCCAATCCAAATCTTATAAGGTTATCATGACCAGGGATAAAATGGCCAACTCCGTTTGTCATTTCAGCTTCCACTGTGAAAACAAGGGTGTCCATTACTTCTCTAACAGAAGGATCTAAACTACCCATAAACTTTTCTTTTACTGTTTCTTCATTATTTTTCCAATAGGGAATAATGATTTTTTTCATAAGATCTCGATCTTCTGATTTAATATACATCTTCTGTGCTGGTCGATTTTCAAAAGTATCAATATCTTGTTCAAGAGTATCAACCCGCACTTCTGGGAATAGAGGTGTACCAACTAATTTGGAACATCTATTTCCTATTATAAATTCATCATCCCAGATCTTTATAGTCATATTATTTAAAACATGGCGAAAGGCTTTAGCAAATCGAATAATTTGAGGTTCATCCTTAGTATTTTGATACGATTCTGTAAACAGTTTTGCTCTATCTAAACATATTTCATGTGGTTGTGAGATTATTCTTTCCTTTATTCTTGATGTTCTTTCTCTAAATCCCAACTCCTCTACTTGCATCTTAAGATCTCAACATTAAAGTAATTTAAGAATAATATAGTATTAGTTCATAATTAAAACTTCCTTAATCTCGCCTCTTTTATTAGACTTTGAATTAATTGCTCTTTTAGCTTTCAAAATCTCTATTCGAAAATCTTTATATAAATTTAAAATGAAATCCGAATATGAGTTGTTTAAAAGGATCTGGCAGCCTTTTTGATCCAATTTTTTAAAGACACTATGTAGTTTTATCTGCGAATCTTTTCCGAAATTAAATTTAGTATAACTTGTAAATAATGAAGTGTCAGAAATAGGATAATATGGGGGATCTAAATATACGAAATCCTCCTCTTCAGCATAATCCAAGCAATGTTCAAATGAATTATGAATTATTTTGACTGACTGTAAAGCATGATGGACTGCGAAAAGATTTTTTCTATCACAGATTTTAGGATTTTTATATTTACCAAAAGGTACATTAAAAAATCCCTTTTGATTTACTCTATATAATCCATTATAGCCAGTTTTATTTAAGAAGATCATCCTAGCAGCTTTTTCAGAATCTGATAACATGCTGTATTTTTCAATGTTTCGATCAAGCGCTCGAATCTTATAGTAATATTCCTTATTATAGGTATGTTTTTTTAAACACTGTACAAGCTCATTCACATTTTTTTTAATAACTTTATAACAATTAATCAATTCAAAGTTATTATCTAATAGAATAGCTTTTTTCGGTAATAAAAAGAAAAATAATGCCCCACCCCCTACAAACGGTTCGATATATCTATTAAATTCTTTTGGTATGAACTTTTCCATCTGTGAAAGCAATTGTCTTTTACCTCCTGCCCATTTAAGAAATGGATAAGGAATTCCAGTAATCGTTTTAGCTTTTTTATTTTCTCTCCTCCTTGAATCGAGAATAGAATCTATTGCGATTTCAGTCTCTGATAATTTCATGGTAGGGTTATGAGGGTTTTGCGTCTCTTTCATTAAAATATAAAATACTCTTTTTCCTATATATAAATAATTATTATTAGCACATCAATTCATCGTTTTTACGAATTTGACCAGAATTTAATAAAATTATAATTTTAAAATATTAACTTTAAAGTTTTAAATTCCCAATAATTAAATATACACATATTAGTCCTACTAGAATTACAAATAATTCAAATGAGTTTTATAGATGATTAATAAAGAAAGATTTGAGCAATTGTTTAATCAACAACTTATTAAAGATATTTCCGAAGAAGAAATAAAAATTGTCTTATCTGGACAATATGGAAGAGCTTTAGAGTTACTCAGGGACGCAGAGGCAACTGGTCTTTTTCCTGCCCTCGTCGGTCCACCTGGTGTGGGTAAAACAATCCTGTGCAGATACTTCGCAAGTTTAAGGGCAAAAGAAAATAAAAATAAAAGCTTTCATTGGCTCACAATGGATGAGAGCATTAAACCCTCACATTTTATAGGGTCATTTGATCCGGCGATAACTTTGAAGAAAGGGTTTGTCTTAGAAGCTTTTAATCCTGGACCGTTATTGAGTGCGATGTTGGAGGGAGGAACCTTTTTAGCAAATGAAATAAATCGTGCCACAGAATATTCTCAAAATACTTTATTAGAACCATTAGAAGAAGCCTCTATCGGTATACCTCATTTAGGCAGAATAAAAGCCAGCGATGATTTTTTTTTCATCTCTGCAATGAATCCCGAGGAATTGTCAGGAACACATAGACTCTCAGAAGCTTTAAAAGACCGAATCAAAGTCTGGATAAAGTTAACATATCCTGAAAAGTCTACTGAATTAGATATTATTAGAATTAATCTCCCAGAACACTTTATTATCGAAGAGTCAGAATTAGAATTAATTTATACAATCATTGAGGAAACTCGGAGAAATAAAATCGATATTGAAGTTCCTGCATCTATTAGAGCTGGGATTGCTATTGCTAAGTTATTAGCGAGAAGGAAATTTTTAGAGAAAAAAGGAGAAGTAAAAGAAAAAAAATCGATGTATGAATATCTCTCAGAGATTACTCGACATGTTTTGCTGGGTAGTATAAAACCAAAACCCGGTATAAAAGTCGAAAATATAATCGAAAATATCATACATAAAACCCTTGGAGTTTAAGGAGGTCTATTAAATTCGATGAGTGTCTTCCCTGAGAATCCATGTGAATTTGCCGTTGACTTCATCAGGAAAATGCGAACTAATCCTGATATCGTCCAGATTCCCTCCTCAAGACAAGTGTTATCTATCCCAAAATTAATCCTTTCAAGATATTATAGAAAAGGAAGCGTTAACCCAAATGATTATATTGAAATTAGCGTAGTTACCTCATTTCCAGATAATCAAGAACTGGCAAAAGATATTGCTTTTCAGATTTTATTCCCTAATTATAAAAAAGATATGCTTGATTCCTTCTTTCAAGACGATCTTGTAACTGATAAAAAAGATTTTTTGGATGAAAACCTTAAATCTGAATTGGATAAAATACAGGAATTAATCGATGAGATAGAGATATCAAATACCGTGAATCAAGAATCTATCGAAAATTTAGAGAAATTTTTAGAAGAATTAAATGAAAAAAGAGAGGAAGAGCCGTATAAATCTGCACTCGAGTTTTTTGGTGATAATTCAGACTTGTTTAAAGAAGAAATTTCATCTCTCGAACAATTGATTGAAGAGGCAAAAAAGAGGTTTGAACAAAAAATTAACTCGCTAGAACCTGCGGATATAAGAGCAGGATCAGAACTTGGTTTGAATGATCTAATTCAAGATAAATCTTTGAGAGAATGGGAGAAAATTTCAAGTAAGGCTCTTAATGGTGAGGATATAAAAAAAGATTTGGAAGATTTACTAAATTCAGGTAAATTAAATGATTTATTAAAGACTATGAAGTTTCTTAATGAGACTTCGAGTCAAAATGAAATAAAAAATGAGTTAGCGCGTTTACAAAACCAACTTCGAGACCAGATTAAAGATTTAGAACAACTATTCAATGCAGCAAAGACATTAGGAGAGTTGCCGAATTTTAACAAGGAAAAAATTCTTAACAATTCCTTAGAAAATTCATCATTTGAACATAATTATAATTTAGCTAATTCACTGGATCAATTTTTTGGAAGTAATTTGAGGGCTGAATTACTTGATAAATTTCATGAACAAAAAATGAATAATAAAATGAATTTATCATTAGAGTCTCTTACTAAAAGTGCATATGCAAACAAATCTTGGAATGAATTATTTAATCAAGCACTAAAGAATGCTATAGAAAATGCCAAAAATCAACCTCTAAAATATGAAGCATTCAAAAACCTCTCTCATCAGATACAACAACTAATGAATAGCTGTGAAAATATGCATTGTAGTCAAAAGATAGCTCAAAATCTCCCTGATTTAACTTCGCAGACATTAGATGTATGTAAAAATGCTGATCAGCTAAGAGATGCAACAGAGTTTTTAAGAAAGATTGGGCTTGATCCAAAATCGGAAGATATTCAACGAGTTGGAGAGAAACTTAATATGTCTGATGAAGATATCTTTGAATTGATTGAACCAAATTATCAGTTATTAAAAAAAATGATTGATAATAAAAGTGCTGACTTTCAAAAGATACAGAATCTTATGGATCAAATCAAAGACCAAATAAATTATGATAGAATGAAAGAATTAATTGCAAGCGCATTATCAAATGAAAATAGAGATGCTTTAGGAGCACTTGGGCATTTTAATTTAAGTGAGGCTCTTAAAGTGGCACAAACCATTGGTGGAAATGAAGGTCAAGATAAAATGATTGCATGTTTATCAGCAGGAAGCGGAGAAAACTTACTCAAAGAATGGTTTATTCATCGTAAAGATCTACCAGAGGGATCTAAACAGAAAGTAAAGGAGTTGGCGAAGAAGCTCCTAATAGAATTAGGCATATATTATTCTAGAGCCAGATTAGGATCTGCTACAACGGGGCCAATACCTATTAATATAGTAAGACCATATTCAGTAGGAGATGATTTTGAAAATATTGATTTAGAGGAAACTCTTTTTAACTTGCTTGAGAAAGGAAAAAAACTAGATCATATTGATTACGATGATTTCTACGTTTATGAAACCGCAAAAGGGTTAAGATCATGTTGTATTGAACTAGATATTAGTGGTTCTATGTCAGGCGATAAACTTGCTTATATGAGCATATGTGTCACAATGATGTGCTATGGCATGCGAAAAGATGAATTTGCCATAACTTTCTTCGAATCAGATACTCATGTTCTAAAAAAACTAGATGAAAAAGTTGATTTAGAGAAATTAGCAGATGAGTTACTCTCTATAAGTGCTCGGGGAGGCACAAGAATGCAAAATGCTCTTGAATGGGCTAATAAACAGTTTAAAGACCATTCAACTTCTCGAGAAAAGTTAAATATATTATTTACTGATGCAGAAGTATTTGATATAAAAGCTTCGATTCATGAATTGAGAGTAATGCGATCATTAGGAGTCGATTTCATATTAATCTGTCCAGAAGCATCATATAATTTAAAAGAGGCAGAAAAAATGGTTAAAACTGCTGGAGGACAGTTACTTACAATAAAGGATTGGAATGAATTTCCTAAATTAATATCCGATATTATAAAATCACGATTTTGAAGTAAAAATGTCAAAAAATGTTATTTATCAAACAATTATTGATAGATTTGGCCAAGATCTCTTTAATAAAGCTCAAGATTATCCAAATACAAAATTAACTATTATTTCTTTAAAAGATCATCCAATAAAAATTAGAAGTACAATTTTAGATGATGAGCGAGAGTTTCATATAATTATAGATGAGGCAAAAAATGAAATCTTTCATGATTGCCCGTTGTTTTTAATCCACAGCAATAGGGAAGATAAAATCTGCATTCATATAATAAAACTTCTACTATCTTTAGAACCGGAATTATCTCTTAGAATAATCAAAAATCTTGATAAATTTAATTTTACATCTGAAGATTTCGGTTCAAAAAAAAAAAGCAAAAACTATACATTATTAGCAAAATCATGTTTTGATGGTAAAAATTCTGTAGAAGGCCTAAATTACCTTAATAAAGCCATTTTAAATCAATATGAATGCGAAGATATGATTGAAAAATATCTTCTTACCGCTATAGATAATAATTTATTCATTGAATTCTTCGAATTTATAAAATCTGCCCAAGAAAATGAAATAGAAGATCAAGTTTTCCGTTTTAACAATCATATTGAAAAAGGATTTTTATTATTTCTCAAGGCAATATCAAAATATTCATTTTACAATTTATTGAAGATCATTAGCTTTACTGATAAGATTTTGGAAACTTATGAGATTGTAAATATGTCCTTTCTCTCAAAAATTTTAGTTCATATGAAAAGAATGACAAATTCTAGTGATTTTAACGAAAAATATTTTTCATTCTATTTTATAAAAAAAGAGATTGATAAGATTAATGATTATACAACAGAATTCAAAGATATATTAGATTCTGAAAATTTTAAAGCATTTGAGAACGAGTTGATAACCAAATTCTTCGATGAGATTGATAATTTTTGCATCATTGATAAATTAAAATTGATGAAACAGCAATTTGAAACGTTTGAAATAAATGTTGATCAATATTATGATGATTATAAAGCTTATAAAGCAGAAATAAAAGAGTTAGAAAGAAAAGTATATTTAAAAAAATTTTCATACTTAAAACTTATCGCTGAAAAGCATAAAGTCATAAGATCAAAAGTAGATTTTAGAAAACGAAGGAATACATACGAAACCAATCATAATAAGGAGAATATTTTTAATCCTGCATACTTGTACATAATTAAACATATTGGGTTTTTTGGATTAAACAATTCAACGATCAAATCTTCAGAAATAGGGATAAATTACTTAATTTTTAAAGAGTTGTTTAAAGATGATTTAACGAAATTTCCAGATATCTTCTATTATAAAAATCGGTTTTGGGGAGAAAATGATAAATATAAAATAAATCCCATAGATGGAGTCTCTTTATTAAGAAAATCAATTGAATATAGTTATGAAACTCTACAGGAAATTTCAAATATAAAGAATAGTATGATTATTGAATGGGATTTAGCAATTAAACCGTACCAGGGGAGCATTGTGAATGCATATAGTTCTCAAATTATCATACCTGATCAAAATAACCGTCTTTTTCATGATTTAAAACCTTTTGATTTATGTTTTTGTCAAAAAACACCGGTTAAAATTGAAGGGAATATTATAAAAGTAGTCAATGTTATTAAAAAATGCTCTTTCTATGAAGCAATAAAAGGCGTTTCAAAAGGTATGGATTATCTTGAAGGGTATTATCCATTATCTTTGGTGAGTAAAGTAATAAAAAAGAAAATAAATCCGTTTAATGCTTATAATCTTGTTTTGAATAATCCAAATAAAACTTTAATACCAAGTTACAGAAAATTTATTAAAGCATTCCAAAAATTTTTATTTAATTTCATTAAAAAAGAAAAAGAATACGTATTTAATACGTTAAAATCGAATCTTAAAGATTATACGACTCAAATTCTAACACTCCTTAATCTATCAACGGAATTATCTGGGCTACAATTACCTTATACAAGATTTATAGAAGAATCAATGAGAGATGATATCACTATAAAACAATTAAAGAAACAAATTCTAAATCAAATACACAAATATATAGAAGAGGATCTTAGTAACCCTAAATTGGGTTCCACTAAGGTTTATGATTTAAAAAAAATGCGAAATACTCCCTTTATTAAATATTCTAAAAGAATTGTGAATATAAGAGAGAGTGAATTTCAAAAATCAATGATCATTAAGCATTTTGAGCAAAAAGGAGTGTGGTTTGACTTATCTGAAATTAGTAAAACGTATTATGGCAATCAATTTTCAAAAATTTTGGATATTAAAAACACTAAAAAAGTAGATAAAAGTTATATGCAAAAGTTTGAAAATCTTACAGCAAAACTAGGTTTTAATTTAAATATCATCGAGAAGAATGAGTAAATCTTTTTTATATATTTCAAGTTAGAACATTCAATATAAATATAGTTTAAATCTAAGTTTCTAAAACAAAAATCTAATTTTCCAGTATTTTTATATTTTATATATATTTTTATAATATTGAACAATTAATATACGAGAATGTAAATGTTGAGAGATAAGTATCATCATCCATCTAAGGACATCGTAGAAACTAAGGGAACAATCTTACGAGGTAAAACTATATGCTTATGTTTAACTGGATCAGTTGCAGTAATTACAGCACCAATAGTTGCAAGAGAGTTAATGAGATTAGGTGCTGAAGTTATAACGGTCATGTCTAGAGCTGCAACAGAATTAATAAACCCTTCTATAATGCATTGGGCTACTGGGAATCCTGTTATTACCAAATTAACTGGTGCGGTAGAACATGTTTTTCTTGCTGGAGATAGACCAAATGCATCAAGTAAGGCAGATTTAATATTAGTATGTCCTGCTACTTCGAATACAATCTCAAAAATTGCTAATGGTATTGATGATACACCAGTCACTACAGTTGTTTCCACTGCTTTTGGTTCTGATTTACCCATCGTTGTGGTTCCTGCGATGCATGAAAGCATGTTTCACCCCATAATCGAGCAAAATATAATTAAACTTAAAAAATATGGAATTGATATCTTAGGGCCGAGAATTTCAGAAGGGAAAGCTAAAGTTGCAAAAGTTGAGGATGTAATCGATCGCGTAATTGATTTAGTTATAGCGAAGAAAGATTTGGAAGGAATGAAAGTTTTAATAACAGCTGGTCCAACTCGAGAGGCAATAGATTCTGTTCGATTTGTATCGAATAGATCTTCAGGAAGAATGGGTATTGAACTTGCAAAAGAAGCTGCTGCGAGGGGTGCGGATGTACTCTTAATTGCAGGTAAATGTATGGTCAAAATACCTGAGTATATCGAAACAATAAACGTGGTTTCAACTGAGGATTTTATTAGAACGGTTAAAGATGAACTAAGTTATAAAGATTATCATTTTTTCATCTCTGCTGCTGCTATATCAGATTATAAACCCGTCGAACGTATCGATGGTAAAATATCATCTCATAATGTTGAAGAATTACAAGTAAACATGAAACTTACTCCAAAAATAATTGATGTTGCTCGGAAGAAAAACTACAAAGCCTTCATCGTTGCTTTTAAAGCAGAATCAAATGTATCTAGAACTGAATTAATAAATCGGGCTTATGAAAGGCTTCTAAAATCAGATGCTGATTTAATAGTAGCTAATGATATTGCCAGAGAAGATATAGGCTTTATGAGTAAGGATAATGAAGTATATATTATTGATAAGCAAAAACACATTACTCATGTAGAAAAAAATACTAAACGTTATATTGCATCTAAAATCATAGATGTAGCATTAGAAGCCTATCGTATTAGAGGTATTAATTAATTCATTACACTCTTTTTGATAAATTTTTCTGCTAGGATAAAATTTAAATAAGAAATCAATTTTAGTTCAAAATGAATAAATAGATAGATTTTGAAAAATAAATAAAAAGATTATGAAAAATTACCATAAGGTCATAGTTTTAATACCAATAGATATACAATTAAAAATAATGATCTAAGGTTTTCTTATTGAGATTAATATTATAATGTAGGTTGTTAAAATTACTTCTGAAGATGATGGAAGAATTGAGCAAGGAACTATTGCTCAGTTCATGAGGAAACGCACACAGCTCGTAGGATTTGAATTTGGTTATTGGAAACATACCCAATACGCTGCAGAATTTATGGATAATGCTCTTGATGCAATTGAGTCTTTTCAATGGAATGAATTACAAAAAGATTCTTCAAAAATTGCCTTTTCATTAGATCAAGAACTCACTTTACGAAATTTGTCAATTCTTCAAGATGGAATGGATGAAGATGAAAAAAAACCATTAAATAATGAAGCTAAAAGTGTTCTCATGCAGGAGATGGGTATCCGTCCAGCAGAAATCTCAGAAGAAACTAAAATACTTAACGAAGATAAAGAAACAGAATCTGGAGAAATAGTTGACAAATCAGAATTAGAAGTAGAAGAGGAAGTTTTACGTATCATTGAAGATATGAATGAAATCATTAAGCCAGTAGAATCCATCATAGATACAGAACCTTTAGTCATAATACGTCTCAGAGAGTCAGAGGCACCAAGTTTTTTAACTTCTGAGTTATCTCAAAAAAATGTTATGAGTTATTCCTTCGAGATTTTTGATAATGGAATAGGTATGGGTAAAAATGATTTACGTAAATTCGGAAAATACTTAGCTTCATCAAAAAGTTTCGAATTAAAGCAGACTAGAGGTAGTCAAGGATTCGGAGCTCCAAGTGCTTTTAGTGATTCACAAAACACAACTGGTAAGCCAATTATTGCTGTATCAAAATCGAGTGACAACATCTATGCCACCGTTTCAGAATTTTTCACGACATCTAAAAATGAAAAAAGATATCTAGTACATCCCACTGAGGTTGACAGTCCCTTTTTACATGGCACGTACATAAAACTTAATTATTTAAATACAAAATATAAAAGAGGTTCAGCGGATATTTACATTCGACAAACCGCACTTATGAATCCTCATATAACGATAATCTATATCGATCCTTATGGTGAGGAATTAAAGTTCGAGCGTTTAGTCTCCTCATTTCCAAGGGAACCAAAATATGCAAAACCTCATCCTTCCTCAACAAATATCGGGGATTTGCAGGATTTAATCGCCAAATCCGAAAATCTAACCGTTTCTGCGTTTTTACAAGATAATTTCGTCCGAGTAAGTTCTAATACAGCAAAAAAAATTATAAAGTCTGCCCAAAGAAGTTTAGAGGATGAATTAGACCTACTCATTCTTAAGTCGGGATTTATCCAAAAAAATGAAAAAAAGAATGAAGATATTCTATTCTTAACTTTCGAAAAGCGTGTTTTTGGGAAATCTAAAAAACCACGAGAAAAACTTATCATTTATAAAATTGAATCACATGATTTAGTAGAGAAATACTGGGAAAAGATATCAGATTATAATCAATTTAATAAAGATTTAGAAAAAATCCAAAAACAAATAAAAAAATACAGCGATCGTATTGAAAAAGCTGAGACTAAAAAAGATCAAAAGAAGATAGAACAAAATATTGATAAATTACTAGTCGATATCAAAGCCATCAATAAAGAAAAGCAAAAGATTAAAAACGATTTAAACAAACTGATTGAGTCGAATAAGGACAATTTAGTTGAATTAAAAAAAGTGATCAATCGATCAGAATTAGAAGATCTGGTGGAAGAGGTTCAAATCTCTAAATCGAAACCATCAGAAGTTACAAATAAACAATTCAATTCATTATTCCACGCTTTTAAGTCTATAAAGTACATGGCACCCCCCACTGATACAGCCATTCCTGTGGGGGACACCGTCTTAGAAAATACATTAATTAAGGAAATAGGTTTAAAAATTTCAGAAGCAACTGAAGATTTTGAGGAGCCCATTGAAGAACTAATACAGTTAGCTAAACAGGTTCAATTAAAAGACGATAAACAATTAACAAAGCAAGATCTTCTCGAGTTTAATCTGCAGATCATGAATGGGATCAATTTAAATGAAGTAAGTGTTGATAAGGAAAAACTCAAGCATTCAATACAAAATATATTAGAATTATCAGTAAATCCATCCTTAAAATCCTATGAACAGATTTTTGAATATTTTACCGATAATTATTCTCGGGATGACGATTTTGTATCTGCTGAGACTAGACCTCCTACAAGTGGAAAAGGACTTGCTTATGTCGTAGAAGCGGTATTAGCTTATTGTAATGATCCAAAAAAACTTGAAACTCCTAAACGATCTAGTGATGTTTTATTTAGATATGTCAACCGAACTCCAAAATTGAGAGATAACGCTGATTGCGCTATTACTAAAGCAGTTCAAACTGTCAATTGGAAGAATTACAAACTTGATGTATATGATAATAATTTACCTAAAGGACCTATATTGTTATTAATTAATGTTTCAGGTCCTTATGTCCATCTTATGTTCAAATCCCAGTCAAAAAATGCTTTAGCAGATGATCCAGAATTAATAAAAGAAATAAAATATTGTCTTGAGGCTATAGGCAGAAGATTACGTGTTTATCTTAACAGAAAAGCGAACTTAAGCAAAAAAGAGAAAAGAGCAAGCTATATTGAGAAATATATTCCAACCTTCGTAGAAAGCATTTATAATATTGCTACTCAGGGGAATAGTAAATATACGGATAAAATATCTGTTTCTGAATTAGAAACTTTAATGATAAATGCCATCGGTGCTAAAATAACTCCTACAGAAACTCCAAAAATTGAGTCTGAACAATACATCAATAAATTAAAAGAAACTGAGACAATTGTGAAATCTAAGGAGGCACCTATTTCAAAAATGGAAGTTTTATCCCCAAAAACCCTAAAAAATATGACTAAAGGAGAACTCATGGAATATTGTGAGGAAAAGAATATCGAACTTTCATCTAACCTAAAAAAGAATGAAATGATTACTATTATTCAAGAATCTCTTTTACATGATAAGGCTACTGCTGAGGAATTAAAAGAAAAAGTAAAAGAACCCTACCAAGAAACTCCTCTTATTGAGCAAAAGAATATCGTTAAAGTTCCCATCAAAAAAGAACCAAAAGTTACTGAAAAGAAAACGACTCAAACACAATTACCAATAATATCGACTGATAAAATATTGAAATTCTTATCTAATGAATGGCAACCAATCACTTCATTAATTTTTAAGATGAAAATAAAAGATATGATGGATGCTCGATTCCTACAGCTTAAATTAAAAGAATTAGAAAGAAAAGGAATCATAATTGTTGAAATTAAAAAAGGGAAAAAACATTGGAAATTAAAATAGTAGGTAATTGAATTGGCAAAAAAAAAAGCTATAACAGAATATGATTTAAAAGCAGCTCGAAAGCTTTTCGAAGATTATCAAGCAAAAAGAAAAGATACTAAGGAAGTAAAACTTCCACTAGATACTATTGAAGTAGATGAACTGAGTAGAAATGAAACGCTTAATCGCTTATACGAGGTCGTGGATAACCTAATCGAGATGATATATGCAACTGGAAGGCCATCGCTGGAATTACCTTCTAGAACCGCAAGTAATATAATATGGGACGAGGAAAATGATTTATTGTTATTAGGCAAACAAATTATTAAAAAACAATTTCATTCTCTTGCTAGTGTAGCGGATATAACCCGATTGATGAGAGTTGCTGAAGTAGTTCACGAGTTGCTTGTTAAAGATAAACATAGTACATTAAGGGATGTTTTTTATCAAGATGTCGAGATATATGGAGAACAGAAAAATAGTGATAAAAGTATTGAAGATATTTCTTCTATGCTCTATACTACTAGAAATTCCACTCACATCATTGCTTCAGCTAAAGGTTTGTGTGTTGGTCGCTTGAGAATTAGGGATGAAAATAATATCATCGACTTAGAAAAATTTGGGTCTGGAGCTTGGGCAATAACTCCAATGTTAGATAAAGTAGATATTATTGAATCTGATGCTGAATTTATCCTTGTAATTGAAAAAGAAGCCGCAATGAGGCGTATTTCAGAGGATAAGTTTTGGAAGAAGTATCCCTCCATAATAATGACTGCAAAAGGTGCTGCCGATATCGCTACGCGTATGTTTTTAAAAAGATTAAATAAAGAACTTCAATTACCGGTTTTTAGTTTAGTAGACAGTGATCCCTATGGTCACTATATTCATAGTGTTTATTTACGGGGATCGAAAAGATTAAGCTATGAATCACCGTTTTTAGCAACCCCAGATATAAAGCTTCTGGGGGTGTTAACTAAAGATCTAGATAAATATAACGTTCCTAAAAAAGCACGGTTAGATATGAAACCTATGGACATTAAGAGAACAAAAGAATTGTTAAAGGAAGATTTTGTAAAGAAAAATAAGAAATGGGAAGAAGATTTAAAACTAGCATTACAATTCAAGAAAAAGGCTGAGATCCAAGCATTATCTTCACATGGGCTTGAATTTTTATCAGAAGAGTATCTACCAGAAAAATTAAGTACGGGTGATTGGATATAAGAGTGTTTCAAAAAAAAGATGGTGGAATTGTACAATTAATTGATAAAGAAAAAATGGAAGAGTGGCCAGTCGAATTACCTTTAATCTTTATTGAATATGTCAAGAATAATCAACTAAAATCTTATAATGATAATATACTTAAAAAGGAAGTAGAAAATTATCTCAATGAAGTTTTGAACGATGTTGCTATACCTCGTTTGATAGATGTATTAGAAAGTGATAAAGAGGATGAAATTCTTGATGCCCTAATAAGATTAGAAGAACTTTCGAAGAAGAATATCGACCAAATGGAACCAATCAAACCATACTTAAAAAAACTTGCAACTTTAAAAAATGAAAAAGTACAAAATTTACTAACAAAGATTTCAGAGAGATTTAGTAGCGAAGAGAAGAAAAAGAAACTAGATACAAAAAGGAAATTGATGCAACAAAAAGAAAAAGATTTTTTAGCTGGAAAAATCTCAGGGGAAGAATATGCTAAAATCAGAAAAGAATACTTATTATTGCGAGGTTAACCTTTTTAAATGATATGGGAAACCGTTAAGGAACAGTTCATTGAGTTTATCATAAATAACAAAGTAATTGGATTTCCTGAGGAACCAATTGAACTAAAATCTGGTAGATCTTCATGTTTTTATGTAAATTGGAGAACTATTGCAGAGGATGTTTTTTTACTTGATAAATTAACTGATTATTTAATATCTTTTACTAAATATTTGAAATTAGAACCAAATTGCTTTTATGGGGTTCCAGAAGGTGCATCAAAACTAGGTATAATTACTCAGTTTAAATGGGCAAGATCCCATAAGGATTACAAAATTGGGGCATTTCCTATGTCAATGGGAAGAGGGAAACCAAAGAATCATGGTGATTCAAAAGACAAGTTTTTTCTTGGTTATCCTAAAGGTGATATAATTATATTAGAGGATGTGAGTACCACCGGTCAATCATTAATAAAAAGCGTCAATTTACTAAAAAATCTTAATATTAATATCCTTTCAGTAATTGCTTTAACTAATCGTGAAGAGATTTCAGATGATGGAAATTATTTTGAGGATACATTAAAAGAGATGGGCATTAAATATTATTCAATGAGTAATGTTCCCAATATCTTATTCCATATGGACTTAGATCCAAAAATTGCCCACCAAATTGAAACCTATTATAAAAAGTATGGAATAAGAGAAATAAAATTAAAAACTAACAAATAAACTTTCTTACTGAATTTATCGATTTAAAAAAAACTCTCTCCAAATTTTAATTTTCTTTGAAAATTGATTGAATAATCTTATCTCTGAATTTGTCAATTTCTGTTCATCATTCAACGATAAATCAACCTTTGCTAATCTTAATAACTTGCTTAATCTACTATCAACAATACTTGCATGATATGATTTATAGCGCTTTAATTCAACTTCTGGTCTCGACTTTTTCTCAACCTCTCTTTCCATAAAATATCTGAATTCTTTAATTTTATTTAGAAAATGTTTATTTTCTCTGCGAATCAAGCTTTCATTATCTCCTTCCTCAACTGCATAATTCATTACATCAACATTATCACATTTCTCCGTCTCTTTCACTTTTAAATAACCGTTTTTTATGAATGGTACTGCTATAAAAAACTTTATATTATATTCCTTATCCTTTTGATAAGGACCGTAAGTTTCTCCTAATAAGGGTACTCCTGGATGATCTTTAATACACTTAGTGGTAATAGTTTGATTTTTATATATAAAATTCAGCCTTAATAAATAATTCTCGAAATTTTCCTCTACTCTTTCCAAAGTCTCACTCACTATATTTAATAAATAAACTTACCTTTATATACTAAAACTATACAATAAAACGGAAATAATAATTTATTATTTACTTAACATAACAAAATTTATTGTGAATTAATTGATTGTTGAATCGATTTTTCTTGTTTTGTTTATAATATTCTGCATTTTCGGGTTTTTTATAATTAATAAACAAGTTAGCTTGGTTAAGAAAGGAGAATTTAGTTTAAAAGATAGGATATTAACAATTTTTTATGGAATAATTTTTAGTTTCTCTGTCATGGTTGTTGTGGTGATGGCTTTTATTTTCACAGTAAAAACTCCTGAATTTTGGACAAATCCCTCTATCTCACCACCAGAAATCCATCCTTTAGCTTTTCTCCTCCCTTTTTTAGTATGTGTGCTTTATATTTCAATATACCCCTTAATAGATTTCCTATTTATTGCTATTAGTGGAAAATCAAGTGAAGGATTGACAGTTTTTCATAAGTTCTTGAGTAAACACTTTATTAATATCTCAAATAATAAAATAGTGTCAATTTCAATGGCAATTATTCTTTATTTATTTTTTATAATACCACCTTTTTTTATAGCTATAGTAAATATTCCTTTTGCGATAATATGGATCTCTTGGCTGTTAATATATCCTATAACGATTTTAACTTTTTTTGGTTCGAAAGGGTATATCGCCGGCCTTTCTAATGCATATTATCATATTCCGGAAATAAAGCGTTATTCTTTCCTTAATTTTGAAAATAGTAAAAGAGGAATTAAACAGTTTCTGTCTGAGCCGATTCCCTATATAACTTTTGGAGTCATGTTGTTTGTATTTGTATGGGCTTGGATTTCTTTTTTTCAAACTATTGGATTATATTTTACCGGCTCTCTGGCTTTTTCTACTATGACTTCAGTATTTGTATTTGTCACCTTATTCTTTGGAGTCGTTGGATATTTCACAAGATTTTGGGGGAGAAAAATTAAATATAAAGCTATAGATATATATTTTTCCGCTTATTTAATCGCTGCTATTGGGATTAATGTCCTAATTAATTTCTTAATTGTCAATTCAGATAAATTATCTGAAGTTTTTAACTTTTGGGCTATCACGAATCAAATTATACCTAATTATCTTCTACTCTCTTGGGCGGCAATTATCGAGGAGATTACAATGATACTATTTACAACATATTACTTTTTATCTCAAAGAAATGAATTCATAATCAATCTTAAAATTTCAAAGATAACTCAGTGTGGTCATAATTTTGATCCCATCCCCCTTTTTAATTTTCTCAAAAATAAAAATCCTAAGATACACAATCATGCTAAAAAGACAATTAATTTGATGTTTGAAAGAATTACGCTTCGTTCTGAAATAGATCTTAATAATTGGAAATTTAAAGACTTACTTATTGATGGTCTATCTGACCAAAACGATGTTATGAGAAAGATTTGTTTCAATATTTTAAATAGGTTATCTCAAGATGCACCTAATTTAATATTCCCTTGGCTACTTGAAGAACTAGAATCTTCAAATTATACCAAAGCTCTGTCAATAGCTAAAATTATACTTAATTTGAATAATGATATTTTAAGAACTATCTCAAAAAATAAAATTCTAAATTTGATTAGAGATTCTGAATGGAGGATTAAATTAATTGGGATTAAACTTTTGATAAAACTTAAATTAATCAAGGATGAATTAATAAAATCCAATGAATTTATTAAATTATTAGAGGATCCAGATGAAAAGGTCCAGCTTGAGATACTAAATAGTATACCTAAAGCTCCATATGAGATCCCAGTTAAAATTTTAATAAAGAAGATAAATCATCCAAATAAAGAAATCAGAGCAAAAGCAATAAGTAATTTAGCAGGACTGAAAACAGAATATATTGATAAAGATTTAGTCCAAACTTTAATTCCTTATATGAAAGACCCATCTAGCTCAGTCAGAGCTTCAATTTATACTCTGTTTTCTAAGATAGGAAATTTTAAGAAATATTCAATCCAAATTTCACCATTTCTTGATGCATTAAGTGATGCAGATAAATTAGTAAGAGACGCAGCAATTTTAGTGCTCATCAAATTTTATAATGAGAGTCCAAAATTGATTAATCTTGATAGCATCATAAACAAATTAGATAAAAACAATCCCTCCATTACTATGAGTATTTTACAATTGATTGGTGATTTATGGGAGATGGATAGTGAAAAAATCTTATCCACACTTCTAAAATTCATCAAATTTGAAAATGAGGAAATAAAAAAAACAGTTTCTAATATTTTAGTTGAAAATTATGATAAATCTCCAGAATTGGTTTTTAATAATTTAATCACGATTGAAGATGATTCAAAATTTTTCTCAAAAGGTATCATATCCAATACCATCATTAAGATTGCTAGGCATCATCCCTATGAAATTTATGAAAGGTTGATCAAATCATTAGATTCTGAAAATGATTTCACTAGATTAAATGCTATAAATTCTCTTGATGGTATAATTGATGATCATATTCAGAAAATCGATGTGGGTTTACTTCTGAATATATTTCAACGTGAACATGTTAATGAAGTAAAAAAAAATATAATACAATTACTCTCAAAAGTAGCAAAAAATTCTCCCCTGTCGTTTACTGCAATAATTAATCAACTTTTGGATATTTTAAAAAAGCAAGAGTCGCATCTCAAGGTTCCTCTTATAAAAATAATAATGATCCTCACAGAGAAGAACCCGGATATCATTCCACTAGATCCCCTTTTGGAATTATTTTCTGATAATGATTCATTTATTAGGGAAACGGTAGTGAAAATACTAGGATTTATCGGTGTGAAATCTCCCAATCAAGTATGCGAATTTTTAATAAATAACGCTTTAAATGATGAAGAGTGGAATGTTAGAGAAGCTAGCATATCAAGCATTGGAAGTCTAGTTAAATTAATTAAAAATAAAGAACAAATCATCAATGAATTGGTTATTTTACTCGAAGATAAAAATAATTGGGTTCGGCGCTCTTCAATGAACCTTCTATCTTCAATAAAGGACTTACAACCTTCACAGATTCCCTTTGAAAAAGTATTGAATAATGTGAATGATAAAGATCCGATAGTAAGAGAGGGATCGGCTAATTTATTAAAAATATATGGAGAAGAAGATATTGGTAAAACGATTGATTATTTTATTAAGCTTCTTGCAGATGAATCTAAAGAAGTGAGAAGATCAGCCGTAAATGCTATGGTCGATATTATTAAAAATAAGGGTATTACTAAAATCCTTTCAAAATTGTTACAACAACTAACTGACGAGACAGCAATAGAAACTCAGCAGTCAATTGCTTTAATACTTGGAAGAACGGTAAAATATGAAGAGCAAAATATTAAGGATAGAGTAATTTCTTTATTAAAAGTAAGATGTGAAATGTCACAAGATCCGATAATCTGTGAAACTTTAGTTAAGTTAAAAGAAAGTTGAATATCTTGCTCATTTTCATTAAATATTATCAATAAATATTACTAAATTTATCCGGTCTTTATGCTTTTTTCCATTAAATATTATTTTCTCCTTAATAAGCTTAAATCGTTAATATGACGAATTAAAAAGCTATAAAAAATAACTTTGGTATGTAAATTTAGATTAAAGGTGAAAATATTTGGCATCTCCCGCATCAACTCCTAGTGTACCCATTTATACAACTCAGCGATATGAAGACTTTTTCCGTCTATTTGAGGATGAACCTGGCGTTTATAAATATCAAGAACAAATAAATGAAATTATCTCGAAAAATGGTAATAGTTTAATAATATATTATGAAGATCTTCTTGCTTTTGATTCACAATTAGCTGAAATGCTTAGAAAAGACCCTGAATCGTCAATAGAGGAGGCTATTAAAGCGTTTAAAAAATTATTGAAATCCCAAGGATCAAAAACGAGCAATAAGGATTTTTTTGTTAGATTATCTACTATTGATGAAAAGAGTCCATTAACTATTCCATTAAGAGGTTTAAGGGCAAAGCATATTGATACTTTAGTTTCTTTTAATGGAATTTTGATTAGAAGCTCTACTATTCGGCCTAAATTAATTGAAGCAACATTCGAATGTATGGTTTGTAAAACTCAATTCAACGTTACTCAACTTACCTCGCGAATTAAATGGCCAAAATTTTGTATAAAAAAAAGTTGTAAAGCAAAAGCTCAATCAGATTTTAGACTCATATCGAAAAACTCTACTTTTATTGATTGGCAAAGCGTAACCATTCAAGAAATCCCAGAAGATTTACCACCTGGTAGAATTCCAAGAGCTATTCAATCTATCTTAAAACATGATTTAGTTGATACAGTCAAACCTGGAGATAGGGTTAATGTAGTAGGTATATATAAATCAACTTTAGCTCAATCTACAAAAAGTATCAATAGCACACTTTTTAAGACCTTTATCGAGGTGAATCTAATAGATCCCGAAGATAAAACCGATGAAATAATGGATTTATCAAAAGAAGATAAAAAAGAAATAGAGAAACTAGCCAAAGAACCACGAATACAAAGAAAAATAGCGCGTTCAATTGCTCCAACAATATATGGAAGAGAAGATCTAAAAATGGCATGCGCTTTAAGTTTATTTGCAGGGACAAGAAAAAAAAAGCCTGATGGCGGCTATAAACGAGGAGATATTCATGTTCTATTTGTAGGAGATCCTGGAACCGGAAAAAGTGAAATTTTGAAATCTGCTATAGATATATCCCCAAGAGGAATATATACTTCTGGAAAAGGATCAACTGCAGTAGGTTTAACAGCAGCTGTAATTAAAGATACAGATACAGGGCAAATGAATCTTGAAGCAGGAGCAGTTGTATTAGCAAATGGTGGAATTGCTGCAATTGATGAATTTGATAAAATGGATCCACAAGATAGATCTGCTCTACATGAAGCAATGGAGCAACAAACTGTAAGCATAGCCAAAGCAGGAATTGTGGCTACATTAAAGGCTCAAACTGCAATTTTAGCAGCAGCAAATCCTCGTTCAGGAAGATATGATAGATATAAAACTCCAACTCAGAATATTCATTTACCACCCTCTTTATTGTCCAGGTTTGATCTGATATTTGTGGTAATTGATAGACCTGATCCTGCAGATGATGCCCTAATGGCAGAATTTATTTTAAAGAACTCAATAATCAGGAATGGCTCTCTAAATGATGATCTAACAGATATTACGGCACCTATTAATGGAGATTTGCTTAAAAAGTATATAAAGCACGCTCGAAGAAATTATGAGCCACTCTTAACAGATGAGGCAAAAGAAAGAATTAAAGAATACTATTTAGATTTGCGAGGGAAATATGACAGTGAAGATGCCATAGTATCGATTTTAGCAAGAAATTTAGATGCTCTTGTAAGATTAAGTGAAGCCTATGCAAAAATGGCCTTAAGAAATAAAGTTGTAAAAGAAGATGTAGAAGAGATAATTAAATTATTTAAACGCTATTTAGAAGATACAGGTTACGATGAAACGACTGGAAAAATTGACATGGATCGGATTTTAGTGGGACAATCAAGGAGCTCAATCAATAAACTAGACAAACTATTAAATAGATTAAAAGAAGTATTTGAAGAGAATCATTGGCAAGCATTAGAGAGGAAAAATGTTATTGAGATTCTCGAATTAGAGGAAGAATTAGATGAGAAATGGATAAAAGACGCCATTGACGAACTTGTAAAGGAAGGTACTCTTTATGAGCCAAGAAATAATTTTCTACGATTTACAAATAAGGAGGACTAACCTACTTTTAATTACTTTAAAAATTCATATAAAGTAAAATTGTTATAATATAATTCATTAATCTCTTTATAATAAAATAAGAGATTGATAAAGATTAATATAATAATCGAAAATTTAAAGGAAGGTATTAGAGGAGAGTATACAGCAAAAAGAAAATATGCTTTATTTTCAGAGAAAGCGTTGAAAGAAAACCACTTAATGATCGCCAAATTATTTAAGACTGTTTCTCTAGCAGAGGAGATTCATGTAAAGAATCACTTACGAGCCTTAGAAAAAATCACTAATAAAAAATTTAATATTAATCATATAGTTGGTTCTGATGAGTCTGAATTATCTATTAAAGTTAGCTCCACCAGAGATAATTTAAAAGATGCTATTGCAGGAGAGACCTATGAATTTAAAAAAATGTACAAGAGTTTCATAAAAAATGCTAAAAAGAAAGATTTTTACCTAGCTGAATTCAGTTTTGATTTAGCGAGAAAAGCTGAGAAAGTACATGGCGAATTGTTTATGAAGTACTTAGAACTCCTCGATAGTGGTCAAACTATCGATGAAATTGAGATTTTTTTATGCAAAATATGTGGAAATGTAGAATTAAATCAAGCACCTTTAAAATGTCCTAATTGTGACCATGATCAACAATTTTTTGAAGAAATTTTCCTTTAATAGATTTTAATTTTTTTCTTAAATTATCAATTGTTCAAGTCCCAAACCAATTAAATATGAAATGCTAAATGCAATAATTCCAATAATTAACATTTCAGAAGCCCCCTTTATTTTTTTTTCACCAGTGATTTTGGTTTTTAAAGCACCGACAAGGAAAAGTGAACCAAATGAGATTATCATCGATAGTATCAAAGATATGAATCCTAAATTTAGAAAGTAAGGAATCTGAGGGATTAATGAACCAAGAATGAATGATATAAATGTCAGAAGAGCTCCTAATATTGGTGATTCTGGCTCCTCTAATCCTAATTCACTTTTTAATAAAAAATTGAGCCATGTCTCTTTATTACCTGTGATTGAATCAACACATGAATCTAAGGTATTACCTTTAAGTCCCATCTTTTCAAAATAATTTTTCACTTCCTGTTTCTCTTCATCCGGAAATAACTCTATTTCTGCTTTTTCTTTCCTAATTTCATTTTTAATATAATTATATTCTGATTTTGATGACACGTACTCTCCAAGCCCCATACTTATTGCTCCTGATACCATAGCAGCTATACCCGTTAAGATTATAATATTCGTTCCTCCTCCTCCCGCAAACGATGCAGCAGCAATTCCAACTAATAATGTAAAGGTGGAAATTAAACCATCATTAAGCCCTAATATTGCACTTCTAATTTTACCGCCTCCTACGATATGCTCTTCTTCTCTTTCCATCATTATAATCACATAATTAAACTTTTTTCATATATAATTTTAATATAGACAAATGGTTTTTAGAATTATATATTTTATTAGAATGTTAGATCATTTAATTTTAATGCATAAAGTAATTTTTGACTGGGTTTTCCATTATTAAGATCCCACTTTCTGTATCTATAATAATATTTTTTTAACTTCTCGAACTTTGGACTCATTGATTTAATTGGTCCTTCATCTAAAGGTTCCAAAAGGATCTTTGGAATGGATTCATATTGAGGACTCAGTCCCATTTTAATATTAAATAATCTCTTCAAATTAAAAATCCTCTCACCAAAAATTAATAGATCATTTACATCAAATTCTACACCCGTTAAACCATGTATAAGTTCACAGATATATGACGGTGGAGGATTAGAAAAAAAACAAAAAATTAAACTTGAATAGATCGAACGGTAATTTTGTAGCTTAATTATGTTTTTGACCATTGTTTTACTATTTGAGTTCATTTTAATCTTTTTAATTCCAAGGCTAGAGAAATCTACTTCATTTTCTTTTCGAAAAACCTTGAACCCATCAGCAGTGGTGTGACAGGGTCCTCTTGGGCTATAAGCATAAGTTAGAGCCATACCATGACAAAATCTTAAGTCATGATATGGTACTTCCATATTATTGATTGTAGCTATAGAATCTTTAGGAATTTTAAACTTTTTCCCCATTGCATTTGAACCCCGTGCCAATATCTCTCCAATTCCGTCTTTTTTAGCAATTTTTTCAATCAATTTTAACATAGAATCGGCATTTCCCCATTCTAAATTAAGATTGTCGACATCAGCACTTTGTATCATATTTTTATTAAACAAGTCAAAAGTAAGAGCAATAACTCCACTGGTACTAATAGTGTCTAATCCATAATCATTGCACATATCATTTGCTATAGCTATTGACTCTAAATTATTGTTTAATATCATTGAGCCAAAACCAGCAATAGTTTCATATTCAGGTCCTTCGCATTCCTGAGCATGATATTTCTCGTTATCAATATTAATTATTCTGCCACAACCAATCAAACAACCATAACAGGATTTATTTCTTACGAGGAGTATATTTTTTAGTTTCTCACCTGAGATATCATTAATTTTACTCCATCTTCCTTTTGACCAGTATTTAATAGGCAGATCTCCAGTAGCATATGCCCCTAAAACAGTCGCGGATGTCCCAAATTCTCTTAAGACTTTGGTTGCATTTGCTTTAACTAAATAAGTTATTAGTTTCTTAATTGAACATTTAAAAGATTTTAACAGAGCGACTTTGGGTTTGAATGAACTTCCTTGAACCGTGATCGCTTTTAAATTTTTTGAACCCATCACCGCACCCATACCTGTTCTTCCCGCAGATCTTCCTTCTGCGTTAATAGTAGCAAAATTTACTAAATTCTCTCCTGCTTGTCCAATACAGAGAACTTTTGCCTTTTTAAATTCTGATTGTGATTTAATATGAGTTCTCGTTTTTTTAATTCCAAGGCCCCATATTTCTTTAGCATCGAGTATCTTAACTTTATTCTCTTTAATACTAATCATAATTGGATGCTTTGCTCGACCACGTATAATAATCCCATCAAATCCTGCCTTCTTTAATTCTGGACCAAAAGTTCCCCCACAGTTCGCTTCACCCCATAAGTTTGTGTAGGGTGATTTAGAGCATATGACGAATCTACTCGATAGGGGTGCATCAGTTAAAGTAAAAAGACCATTCATTATGAATAAAATATTTTCTTTGGATAAGGGATCCGTATCCTTTTCTATATGATCAAATAAATATCGACAGGCATAACCCGCTCCACCGAAAAAAAGATTTATAAATGCATTATTGATTGGGTCCTCTGAAATTTTTTGTAAACTTAAGTCGATATTAACTATCTTACCAGAAAAACCAAAAATTTTATCCCCAAATAGCTCTATCATTATAATTCCAGTTATTTTAATGGAATGATATCCTTTAATTTCCAATAAAATGATTAGATAGCATGAATTTAATTAATCCAAAAAGTTTTATTATTTTTAACCTCTTAAATAGTATATTTATCATTTAAATTCATTTAAAAACTAAGGTATATTTACGATAATGAAAGCAGCCGTTATTGAGGATATAAAAAATATTGTTCTTAAGGAAGATTATCCCAAACCTACTCCTGGTCCAAATGAAGCTATTGTTAAAGTCCATTACTGTGGAATATGTGGTAGCGATATTACAAATTTTATGTATAAAATGTATAATTTTCCTTTAATTATGGGTCATGAAATTACGGGTGTTGTAGAAGAAATTGGAAAGAATATTACTAATGCTAAAGTTGGAGATAGAGTAATTTGTGTGAATGTTTCCCTTGATGTAAGTCAAGGCGATCTTAAAGGACTTGGTATGTTTCAAGATGGTGGTTTCGCTGAATATGTTAAAGTTCCTAATATATCACTTTTCCCTATCCCAGAAAACATCTCAATAAAGGATGCTGTAATGGTAGAAACCTTTGCCTTAGCAATGAGAGCTTTTAAGTTATCTAAAATTCAGGAAAATGAAAAGGTTCTCATTATTGGAGGAGGTAATCTAGGTTTAGCATTTCTTAAAGCATTACTGATAAAAAAGAGTCCAAATTATGTCGTTGTTATTGAACCGAACGAGTTTCTACAGAAAAAGGCGTTAGGTATGGGAGCAACTGATGCTGTTGGTACAAGTAGAGCAAAAGTCAAAAAGGTTATTAAAAAACTTGGACCTCCTAGTTTTATTTTTGATTGCGTTGGTAATGAACAAACAATTTCAAATGCTATTAATTTCATAAAAAAAGGAGGAACTATTGTACTTATGGGCATTCACAAAGGGAGTATAACTTTCCCCCTATTTATGCTTAACTCTAAGGAAGTCAATTTACAAGGATGTTTAGGGCATGATAGCGAAGACATCATAGAATCGATTGCATTATTTGCTCAAGAAAAAGTACCCGCTAATCAATATATTTCAGAAGTTATACCAATTGAAGAAATACAAAAAACTTTTGAAAGATTTTTAGAATCTCAGAATAGAGAATTTATCAAGATACTCGTAAAACCCTAATTTTGATTAAAGAGTTGTAGTTTATTCTTTTACTTCAATTATTGATTAAACAAGTATGCAATCAATTAAGCCCCAAGAGTAAAAACTTTATAAAAACTAAGATAAATATAACAATAAAAAACAAAACAAATATGAAGTGGTAAAATTGACGACCGGAATAGTCTATGATGATATTTTTCTAGAACATAGAATTGGGACACATGTGGAAAGTCATGAAAGACTTGTAGCTATCATGGAGTTATTAAATCAAAAAAAATTATTTGAGAGTTCAAATTTTAAATTAATAAAGCCGGAAAAAGCAACCTTAGAACAAATCAGATACGTGCATGAAGATAGTTTAATTCAGGAAGTAAAAGAAGTCAGTGAATTAGCAAAAACTACTGGTCATATCCAACAACTTGATATGGATACTGCAGTTTCTGCAAAGACATATGAGGCATCATTATATAGTGTTGGGGGTAATTTGAAAGGTATTGATGAGATTTTAGCAGGCAATGTTAATAACGTATTTGCTGCTGTGAGACCTCCTGGCCACCATTCAAATGCTTATAGATGTTCGGGTTTTTGCATATTTAATAATATAGCAATAGCTACTGAATATTTATTTAGAGAAAAAAACATTAAAAGAGTTGCAATTATTGACTGGGACTGTCACCACGGAAATGGAACACAAGATATTTTTTACAATGGTTCCGATCATGGAGATGTTGTCATATTTAATTCTCATCAAGATGGGAGGACACTTTATCCAGGTAGTGGGTTTATAAATGATATTGGCTCTGGAAAAGGAGAGGGTAAGATAATTAATTATCCATTACCTCCAAGAGCAGCGGATGATACAATCATGCTATATTTTGATGAAATAATCGAACCAATTTGTAATCAATTTAAACCCGAATTTATCCTGATATCTGCTGGATTTGACACGCATTGGACAGATCGATTAACAAATATGGGATGGACATTTCAAGCTCCTGCAAATTATTTAGGTAAAATCAAAACAGTAGCTGATAAATTCGCGGAAGGTAGGATTCAAATCACCCTTGAAGGTGGCTATGAAATAGATAAACAAGCGAAAGCCGTCTATAATTGCCTGCAAGTGTTAAATAATGATAAAGAAAAACTAATTACTGAAAATCCGCGAAAATCAGATGATCAAACTTTAAATTATATTACGAAAAAACTCATACCTAAATTGAAAGAAATTCTAAATCCTTATTGGAATTGCTTCAATTAATGGAGTATCTATAAGATTTTCTTCATCATTATTGCATTAATTTATAAACATAGTCCCCCATTTAAGTTACAGAAAATATAAAAAATAAATAAATAAAAAAGTAGAATATTATGTCGGACGAATATGAAAGAGATGACGAGGATGAATATGGAAGGCCTAGACCTCCTCCGATAAAACCCCCATCCATGCCCCCACCTTCTGGAGTGCCACCATCGATGCCACCTCCAATTCAAACCCCGCCAAGCTCACCACCTCCGGCCCCTACCTATCCCTCTTCTGCCCCTACATATACATCAGAACCATCTGGCCCTTCCCAGGCTGATTATGATACAATGATGATGCAGTTCCAAGAAAAAGATATGACCATAGAGCAATTACAATCTAAACTTAATCAAGTTAACTCACAGTGTGCAAATTTGAATACTCAATTAGCAGAAAAAGATAACCAAATCAGACAATTAAGTTCTCAACTAGGTAATCTTCAATCAACCATGGAAGGATATCAATCACAAATCAATCAATTGAATAATGAAAAAGCCCAATTAGAAGTTGCTATCCCTCAATTGCAGGGTCAATTACAAACCGTGCAACAAGAAAATATGAATCTACAGCAACAGATTGGACCATTACAATCCCGAGTAAATCAATTACAAGAAGAAATAGTCTACAAAGAAAAACGTATTCAGGAATTAAAAGAACCAAAAGCAGTTATGCCATCAAGTTTGGCTCAAGGAATTACATCTCAAACCCCAACATCTACATTTGGTAGTGGTTTTGGCAGTACTCCCTCTCCTACAGCTAGCTCTACGCCTAGCTCTGATGTAGGAAGTGGATTAACTTCAGGAAGGCGCGTGTGCCCAAATTGCGGGGCAAGTGGATTTGCTATTAAAGAGGTTGAAGATAAGACTAAAATCATTAGTTACATTCCAAAGCCAGTTTATGCTAAAAAAAATGTTTGCACCAAATGTGGTTTTGAGTTCTAGATTAAATTATTTTTTTAAAATCTTTATTTTATTCGAACTTACTTCCAAACGGATTTAATAGTTTCATCAGTTTATCTTTTGAGATATTAAGGTCTTCAATTGTATTCAAAGGAATAAAAAAAAAATTTTATTTTCCCCTTTTTCCTCTCCTTTTTGACATGATGATAATTGCTTTTAGAACTTGATAGCTAGTTAATCATGGATATTTAATATATTTGAGAAATATTAGGAAAATTATATATATAATAATTTTAATTAATATTGCAAATTTCAAACCGATCAAGTTTAGGGAAATTATGATTTTTTATGTCTGAATTCCGTGAAGATTTATTAGCTTCAAGTGTTGATAAAAAACGAGTAATTAAAACACTCCTTCTCGTTGGATTGTTTATTACACTATTCGCGTTTTCAACAGTGCTATTGAGTTTATTATGGGGTGGTCTAAGATTACCCCCTAATGATCAGTTGTCTGAAGCGGAATGGGAAGACGCAGAATTAATAGATATCCCCTTAACAATCAATTTTTCTGACTTTCAAGATTTATTTGATAATTTTACCTTAAATCCAGATCAAATTCAAGATGCTCTTGATGCGCTACAAGACATGTTTGACGGTAATATAGACGATTTAGATTTATCCGATTTTGGGGCTGCTTTACTTGGCCTTGCTGCCTCAAATATTGAGGTATTTAGGATTTATAATGATGAAAATTTTGATATTAATGTGCTTAACTTTTATGATACTTTATGGAAATATGAATGTTTTGATGAATATAATGGCAGTGGCTGGCAATCCACGGCTGGAAAACAAAATTATAATTATTATACTTATTCTGATTATTATTCTCATCCCCCTCTTGAAGATATTTTAAAAGTTCAAATGTCTCTTTCTCCTTCTGCTGGACAAAATTCAATGGTTATTCCAACTCTTTTTCCTAATCCTTATGTTATGGAGAATAGTTTAAGCGCTGTGAATAATTATAGTATAAATACTTTAGATTTAGGTCAAACTGATATATATAAAGATGATTTTAACTGTACAACCTTGGATCCTTATTTCAATAATAATGATCCGGTTAATTTAACATATAAAATGTTCGGATTAGACCTACCTACTGAGCAAGAAATTAACAATAGTGCCGTGGAAGCAAGATATACCCCTTCAGGAATAAGAAGTAAATATCTTAGATTACCTCCTTCAATAACTCTTTACAGAATCAATAATCCAAATTTTAACAACCATTTTAATATCATTAATCAAACTATTTCCAGTGATGATAATGCCTTTCAAGTTGCGAGTAAAGTGAAGAATTATTTACAAACTTGCTTTTCTTTAAATTATAATCCTGCTCCAGATGGAACAGATGCGGTGGATTGGTTTTGCGGAACAGGTTCAGGAATGTACTCTGATTTTGCTTCAGCTTTTTGCGCATTCACTCGCAGTCTTGGGGTTGCAAGCAGATTTGTGAGCGGGTTTAATTCTATTAATATTACTAAGGAATTTGATGCTGATAAAGGTCAGCATTACTTTTCAATTAAATATAGAAATTTATATAACTGGGCAGAAGTATTTATCCCTAATGATATTTTCGGAAATGGGAGATGGATTCAGATGGAGATTTATCCTCTTCCAAGTAATTACTCCCTTTCACTGTATTCAAATTTTACATCAGGAATTAGGGGAGCTGATGCAAATGTTACGGCACACTTAGAAAATAATAACATCCCTGTCTCGGATAGAATAATTTACTTTTATGATGAATATTATAATCAATTTCTTGGACAATCCTTGACAGATACTAATGGAAACGCATCTATTCTCATCAATATTGATGACACTCAGATTGTTGGACCACATATGATAACTGCCTACTATTCGGGTGTCTCAAATTATACATCATACATGGTTCATGGTGATATTGAGGTTACTTTAACAAGTGTTAATCCTGCGAATGTAACCCTGCCTACTCATACAAACACTTTTGTACAAGGTTATGTTTCAGATCCGGTAAATAATGAACGTGTAAGGTATGTAACCGTAGAACTATTACTTTTAGAAAAAGGGACAAATAATAGGCCAAGTCTAACTCCCTTTATAGAATCTCCATTTGTTGATACTGATGATCTTGGTGAATTTTATATTAATTTAAATGTTGATCCTTCAGTTCCAAATGGATTATATGATTTTCGTGCTGATGTGAACAATACGTGGAGTGGTGTGTTCTATCCCTTTGGCAATATGTATGATTCTAGCAATTTAATAGATTTTAACGTATCTCGAGAACCAATCAAGAAATTATTATTTTATATAAATGGAGTTCCTTCAGATGTACCTGACTCTCCTGTCGTAAGTCGATCAACTACACTTAGCTTAACAGCATTAGTTTTAAACGAGACTAATTATCCAATACCAAATCAATATATAGAATTCCATGATTATACCCAAGGAATATTAATAGGAGCAAATACTACAGATTCTAATGGAATCGCAAGCTGCGATTACTCATTAGGAATTGGTAATACTGCAGGACCGAATTTACTATACGCAAAATTAAGTTCACTGGAAAATCATTCCTATTTTATATTGAATGAAGAACCAGAGATTAATATCTATTTTGGTCCCGTCCCCCGCGAGATTAATCGTACCAGTGGTGGTGCAACAAATACTTTATTTCAAATCGCAGGAAATATAACAGATCGAACTAATGGTAATCCAATAAGACTTTCGGAGCTAACTTTAAAAATCTTTGGGGGAGGAACAGATTATTGGTATGATATTTTACCTTCTGATAGAATATGGACTGATTTCAATGGTAACTTTAATGAATATTTTGAAGTTGACTCTGATATTCCTACCAGAAATTACACTCTTCGGATGGATTTTAATGGCACTATTGATTGCAATTGGATAGCACCATATCCTTACCTTTTTACCTTATCTAATTTCAATACTTCCACGTCTTTTTATAATCAATTGAAAGTGACTACTCCCTCCACACTTTTATTTAATTTTTGGATAAATGGTACTAGTTCAACCCAATATCACCAACCAATAATATCAAGAAATGGTGACCTTAATCTATCTGTATATCTCCAATGGGGACCAGATCCTATCGGGGATGAAGAAACTATTTATTTCTATGACCTTACACAAGACACTCCTATTGGAAGCGCCCAAACTACTAATGGATCTACTCAATTCCTTTATCAAACTGACGCAACCACCACAGCTGGCCCTCATCTTATTTATGCAAATTGGGGCACCTACTATAACTATTCTTATTTCATTTTGGATGCTCCAATCATTATAGATTTAGTGAGTGGTCCACAGCCCAATACGATTTATAGGACCGACACAGCACCCTATATATTCAATTTAAATGGATACATAAGAGATTTTAATAATTGGAATCCTATTAAGTATGCTCGAATTAATGTTTATCTTTATCAAGGATCGAATCCTGTAAATTATCTTGTTTATGAGAGTGGCTCTCTCCAGTTAGATGAAACAGGTCAATTTGACCTCGATTATTCAGTCCAAGATTATACACCAGAAGATAATTACACGATCCGAATTGAATTTGATGGAGAATTTAATTACCAATCCCCATTCAATCAATTTAATGAATATGATTATCATATGTCTTGGATTTCTAACTTCGTGAATTCAACAGAAGGGAACTACGAGTTAAAAGTATTGGACATTGAAAATTTAGATATATTTCTCTCTGTTGAGGGAAACCCAACGGTCCCATATTATGATGATTTTTATCCACCAGAACGCTATATTTATGGCCAAATAGCCCATTTTCAGGTAAATATTTCTCACAATTTCCCAGTTACCGGAAGAACCGTAAGAATTTATGATGATTATACCAATAACCTCTTACAATCTTATACTTATCCAACTCCGGATGGTTTTCATGAGTTTAGTATTTCATCAAATCTTTTCCCTGCTGGTCTACGTAAAATAAGAGTCGAATATCATTCTTTTGCAACAATTAACGTTACTTATATAATTATAGATGAGCCTTTCACGATATCTGCTACTCCAAATCAAGGAACAATACAGAGAGACATCGAAAATCTAAAAATTTCTGGATTTTTACGTGATGGCACAAATAATATGCGAAATTTAATTATTGGAATTCGGATGTTTGATAGCCTAACTGATAATGATGTTACAGGATTATACTTATCACAACCTCATTATATACACGTCAGTGATGGAAGTTATCAATTTGATAATCAAATTGCTCTCAATTGTCCTCAAGGTAATTATTATTTTCGAATTGATTTCAATGGTAGTATCTATTTTCCATTTGAAGTTAATCTTACAGATTACTTAGGTCATGTAAGTAGCTCAGTTGTGCCAATAACGGTAACTGCTGGCACAACCATAATTCAAAATAGTTGGTATACTGATTATGACTTGATTTGGCCCCAATATTCCGATCAGTGGATCGTAAATGATACGATACATATCCTTGGTAGTTTACAATGGGATAATGGTTCTGCGCTGGCTTTTATGTTTATTAATGTAACTGTGAAATTATTGGATGGTACTATAATTGCTTTCAATGATACGGTCCAAACAGATTCCGCAGGTAACTTTCATGCACGAATATTTATAGATCAAAACAATCCTCTCTGGCCACGCTACAGAGATGAATCAGAAATCTGGGTTTATTTCGATCCAATTAATAACGGTTTACAGTATGTTGAAAGCTCAGAAAGTAAATATTTATAATAAAAAAGAATTAAAAAGTGAGAAAAAACTTTAATGAAGCATTTAAAACATTACAAAAGTATAGGAAAAAAGGCAATAAAGGCGACTTATTTTTTCTTTTTTCTACTTACGATATTTTATGCTTCAAATATTATATTAATCAATAATAGGAACATTATTAATGATAAAAAACTAAAATTTGAAGATTCAAACCTCAAGTGTTCCTATTTGTGGGGATGGATTAACTTTACCAATCCTGCTTTGGATGGAACAACCCATTATCATGGAGATTCAATAATCATTGAAGGAAGACTATTTCATTATTACACTAATGCCAGTTACCACGGATATACTATCTCCGTAATTGATAATGGAAAGTTATACTCTTCTTTTAATGACGTGACTGATATAAATGGAAAATTTAATATAATTTACGATATTCCCTATTCAGGAGATATATACTCAGTTCATAATATTAGTGCTGAAGTAACTGATCCTGGAGGCGCGATTGAATTTCTAAACTCTATAAATATTAATTATCGCGCTCAATCTTATTTTGATGTACCATATCCTAATATTCCCGCACTAGTAGGAGAAGATTTATTCATTGATGGTTATTTAAGATATGATAATGGTACTGCTATTTCTAATGTACCGGTAGATTATTATTGGTATGATAACACTTTTCTTGTTTATTCTAATGTTATTCTAACTGACGATGTTGGTTATATTTCAAGCATACCTGTTCCAGATATTATCTCTGACAGCTTATCCGTGAAGTTAAATTACTCATCCCTTCCTTATATTAATTCTTCAGAAAGATTTATTTCTAATCCTAAAACATTTTCAAATATTACTTGCTTTTGGGATTTATCAGCAAATCCCGTTGAATATAGTTTATATAATATCGCAGGTTATCTCGTCTCTAAAACAGATAATAGTGTTTTAATTAACAATAAAGCCGTACTTATATATTATGACGGAGGCTATCTCACAACTGTATATAGCGATGCAACCGGGTATTTCTCTTACACTTTTTCACTTCCAGAAGGTTCAGGTTCCACACTTATCGAAATCGAATTGGAAAATTCCATAGGAAAATATATTTCTGCTTTTCAGTTTATTAATGTAGAACAGGGCTCTCCTCCAACGCCTACTGAAATTCCTTTTCTTGGTTTCTTTTTAGTATTCATTCCTGTTTTATCGGGGATAATCCTTGGATTAGTTGGATATGGTTATTATTATTATCGCCGACAAGATAAAATATCACGGACTGTAAATTTACCCCTTGAAAGTCGAATAGAAAACCTTAAGATTTTAAAAGATTCTGGCAGATTAGAAGAATCGATCTCATACTTATTTAATGGTATTTACATGGAGCTAATTAAAGCAAAATTCGGAAGAACTCGTGAGGTAAATGAGACGATCCGAGATTTTGCGATTGTAAGTGTTAAAGACTTAAAATTAAATCCAACCACAATTTACCCATTTATCCAAAAAATTGAAGAAATAATATATGCTAAACCTTATCAAATATCAGATAAGCATTTTTATGGTACAATTGAATTATTCTCACCAGTTTATTTTCAATTAACTGGGTATAATTTCGAATTAAAATTTTAGATAAAAATAAAAATACATAATAAATAATAAATTAAAATATTGAAAAAATAGCAAAAAAGGGAAAACAATGGTAAAACTAAAGAAAAAAAAGAAAGTGGAAGAACCAGAATTAGATGTAAGTCAGAGTTTCGAAAATATAAAAGTTTTAGTAAAAACTAATCGAGCAAAAGAAGCTATTGCCTACATATACTTGGTATACAATGATTTAATAAGAAGAAAATATAAAAAACCCCGTCTCTCTCATCAAACTATACGTGAATATGCTATAACATGCGTTAATGAACTCAATCAAAAACCTGAATCAGTGTATCCTTTTATTAAAAAAATTGAGGATATCATATATGGAGGAGTTGAACCAACTAATAAGGAATTAAATTTTACTATTCAACTGTTCGGAAATTTATATTCTGAAATCACGGGTAAAAAGCTCCAAGCAGTAAGTTTTTAAGGAATATTAACCATAACCACTTTCGAATATAAAATTACGAGAAAGAAAAATCAATGGCAGTTAGTGGAAAAACAACAGGAAAAAATGTTCATGTTTCAATGGGATTAATATTAGGATTTTTAACCATATTTTTAATCATATATGGTATTTTTCTCACTAATTTCATTGAAGATTATCAGAGGAGTAACCCAACGGGAAGTCTACCAATTTACATAAGTTATCTTCCGTTAGTATGCTATATAGGTGCATTATTCCTAGGAATTGGAATGTTCATCTATATTCGTAATGTGAACTTACAGAAAACCCGTGAAATACAATCTCGGAAGAAAGTTAAATCCGGATCCATTTATAAGCAAGCCCTTTTCATAACTATATTCATATTTGTATTTATACCACTTTTTGGTCCAATATTTGATCAAGGGAAAAATACTCAGAATTTTTCAATATATAATGAAGATTGGAATGGTGCTTCGGATTTTCGAAATACTGTAGAACAACAAGGATACGATATAATGTCAATTCAATCAAGTTTAAGCGCCACAGAGCGTTTGAATAAATCTGTTTTATTAGTATTACTAGGCCCCAATCAATTTTATAATCCAATATTTGAAATACCCTACTTCATTAATTTTTTTAAAAATGACTCTCGAAACTCATTACTTATTTGTCATGATCATGGAAGCACTAGTACCTTACTTTGGGAAATTTTTATTGCAAGTGCTATGGATCCCGATATTCAAGGATCAGTTCCCGTAGCGATCTTTCCTGATGGAATTTTGAGAGATAACCAATCCTACGATACAAGACCAGATTTTCCGGTGATTCGATCATTCACAAGCCATCCAACAACTAATGGTATCTCAGAAATACTTCTCTCTCAAGCATCGAGTGCGCTAGGAGAACCCTTTACTTCAATACCACCTGGATGGGATGTGGTTGGTTATTCTTCTGATTATTCATTTGTAGATAAGAATGGTGATAAAAAGTATGATGAAGAATATGATTATCTTGATCTGAGTATAATGACCGCTCTTTTACCCGGTATTCCAGATCGATGGCCTTTAGCGGGATATTCTCATGCAATGTTTATGGGAAAAGATCTAGGAAATGGACGAGTCTTTATTTCGGCCGATGCTAGCTTATTTAATAATGAGTTGATCAATAATCCTTCATACCAAAATCGCCAATTCGCTATTAATATTATCAATTGGCTTACATTCGGCGAAACGGATGACTGGGTGGTCGCTTTTGATGAAGCTCATATACGACCTGAATACTCCAGTGATTTATCATCAGCGGGTATTTTTGGGGTTATTTTACAGTACATAGTGCATCTTTCCACGAATCCAATTACAAGTTGGATTTATCCAATTATAGCAATCTATACTTTAAGGAAATACCTTCCTAAAAAAGATGAAAAAGCTCGTAAAAAGAAAGCAAAAGAACAAGAAAAAAAAGAGGAAAGAGAAAGGTTCAGAACCTCATCCTTTTTTGCTGAAAAAATTGAATGGTACCGAGAAAAAGGTAAGTATGGTAAAGCACTTGTCTTATTATATCGGAGATTAGAACGCAAACTTAACACTCTATTAGTAGAAAGAAAAATTACTACTAAAAATGTAATTGATATGAAGATCGCAAAAGAACCTAATATTACAAAATTAAAGACAAGAAGAATAAGCAAATTTATGGATAGAATAATTGCAATAAAGGAAGGTAAAAGTAAAGTAAAAAATGAACAAGATTTTGAAGACCTATTCTTTGAAATGGAATGGGTTGTAAATAATTTATAAAAAAATAATAATAAAAAAAGAAGTGATATATATATGGAAAGCCCAGAAAAAGCAAAATATTATGAAAGAGAAGCATTAGATGTTAGCCCGATCCGTGAGATAGCTCAAGAAGTTCTCAGTGAGGTATCCAGAGTTATTGTAGGATATGGGGAGATATTACAGCAACTATTTATATCCCTCCTCGTCAATGGGCATGTCTTATTGGAAGGAGTACCGGGATTGGGGAAAACTGTAATGGCAAAAACCTTTGCAAAAACATTAGGAATTTCGTTTCGAAGAGTTCAATTCACACCCGATCTACTACCTGCCGACATTACGGGTACAAAAATCTTTGATCAAAACGAGGGAGCATTTGTACTTCAAAAGGGACCAATTTTTGCAAATGTTGTTCTTGCTGATGAAATTAATCGAAGTGCTCCAAAAACTCAGGCAGCTTTATTAGAGGCAATGGCAGAAAGGCAAGTGACTATTGAGGGTCAGACATTAGAGCTGGAGAAACCTTTTATTGTCATTGCAACTGAAAATCCCGTGGAGATGGAAGGTACTTATCCCTTGCCTGAGGCCCAAGTGGACCGATTTCTGTTTAAGCTTTGGCTAGATTATCCTGAGCAAGATGAAGAAGTGGATATTATGAGAAGACAAATATCTGGAGATTCTCCAAGTGTAGAAGCAATAACTAATGGAGAAGAAATACTCGCAGCTCAAAAACTAATGAATATGGTCTATATAGATGACAGAATTTTAAAATACATTAGAGATATAATTTTAAAAACGAGAAATCACCCCCAAATCGCATTAGGTTGTGGACCAAGAGCCTCATTAGTTTTGATGAAATGTTCCAAAGCAAGAGCAGCAATTTTAGGTCGAGTTTATGTAACACCTGATGATGTGCGAGCATTGACAATTCCCGCGTTAAATCACAGAATCTTATTAAAACCAGAAGCAGAGTTAGAAGGTCTCGATGTTAAAGCCGTTATAAAAGGAATCATTGAGGAAATACCTGTCCCAATTTAAGGAATATCAAATAGCTTTTCTGAAGTAATAAAAAACATAATGTTAATAAAAAGGTCTAAAAAATAAAGAATGGTAGAATAATATGTTAGGAGGAAAAGGAAGAATTTTAATTATATTTGCAGTTTTTTTTCTAACTGCAGGATTTGCATTTGTAAATTACTTTCTGATCTATTTTGCTATTCTTTTACTATTCAGCACAATTATTAGCTTGCCATTATTTTATTGGCAAATGAATGTTGAGGAGTTGAAAGTACATAGAGAACTAGAAAAGGAAAAAGTATTTAAAGATGATTTTGTACATGTTAAAGTCATTATCGAGAATACGGGCAAAAATAGTTTTGATTTTTTAGAAATTCGAGATTATTATAATCCCGAACTATTTCGATTAGTGTTAGGTGAAAACTATATTTCGACTCGTTTAAAGCCTAAAGGTTTAATCAAGTTTTCTTATGTTCTCGAACCAAAAGTAAGGGGTGAATATCCACTAGGACCTCTCTCTATCACCATAAAAGACCGGTTAGGATTCAATTCAGTTGAGCGAATTGTACCCAATAGCGTATCTGATATCTTGGTATATCCGCCTTATGAAGATATAAAAAGAATCGAAATTTTGGGCTCAAAACGATCCCTCTCATTAAACTATGGCCTACAACGTTCGAAACAAAAAGGTTTAGGCTCAGAATTTTATGGAATGAGAAAATATGTATTTGGTGATCAGTTCAGACTAATTGATTGGAAAGCAAGTGCAAGGACTCGTAGTTTGATTGTCAAAGAGTACGAAACGGAAAGAGACGTTTCAGTAATGATTGTAATTGATTCCTCAAACTCAATGGCAGGAGGATCAATAGAAAACACCAAGTTTGAATATGCAATAAGAGCGTGCATGCTTTTAACAAAAGTAGCATTAACGAGAAGAGACAAAGTTGGTGTTTTTACTTTTTCCGATAAGAAAAATTTTCAATTTTTAAAACCTGGTAGTGGTGAAGATCACTTTTATCAAGTATTAGATTTTGTGGCAAAAATTAAACCTCAGGGAAAAAATAGAATGGTAGAAGCAATGGATTTTTTAAATCGACGATATCAAAAACGAAGCTTAGTCTTTATCATATCTGATTTGGAAGGATCAGTAAAAGAAATCGGAAAAGCAATAAGAAAGTTAGTTCCTATGAATCATACCATTATATTAATCAATCCGTTTAGTCCTTGGTTTGAAATTCATGAGGTGGATTTGTCAGCAACAGATAAAGCTTTAGCAGAAGCAATCTCAGAAGAAATGATGGAACAAATCTTAAAAATTAAGCAAGAAGTACGTAATTTAGGTGTCAATATAATCACTGTTGGTCCGGATGATATTATGAATCAGATCTTAAGTACATATATGGAAGCAAAGAAAAAGGGGAAGGCGTATTAAAAATGACAAGATATTATTTATTAATCTTAAAAATCATCAATATCTTCATTTTTATATTGATTATATCTATTTTCCTTAACATCTTTCACTTTGATGAAGTATTATTTACTGAAAGTGGAGAGTTAGCATTATCTGCTTTTATTACTAGCGTTAGTAACATAATTAGCTATTTAATTTTTGGATTAGCTCTGATTGTTGCATTCGGAAGTGCCTTAATCTCCTCATTTATGTTTTTTAATGTCCGATATGAGTTTATGCAGAATTTTATTATGGTTTTTTTTAAAAATTTCGTAGGTTTATGGTTTAATTTTCCATCCGGGAATCCTCCCGAATTAAATGAGATACCAACGCTTATAATTGACGAGTTTTTTATATTTTTAGGAGATTTATACTTAATAGCATTTGTTTTATTATTCATTGTTTCAATTTTCTTTCTCATACGCTCATTTATAAAAACTAATCCCAAACATGATTTAATTGCTGTTGGTGCCTTAGTGACAATGCTAATTTTGCCTCTCATTCTTAATGGATTAAAAGATATGTTAGACTTATTATATATCCAAGTAGAATATTTAGAAGATCTTCCAAATCCATTAGATCCATCATTAAGTCAAATCCCCATCGATAATATCTTCATATTTTTATCTAGCCCCACGATTTCCCTTGCTATCGTCGCCTATATTTATTTAGAAATAGCATTTCAAATTAATTATACTGATACAGTCACTAAACCATCACTTCAAAGAAGTGTTCGATTAGAAGCTCAATTAGATATATTAAGAAGTGAATCGCACTATGTAAATGCAAATGTGGAGAAAATAAAGGAAGAAGCAAAGAAGAGGAGAGAAGAACTAAAAATTGAAGAGAAACCTACAATTAGTAAGTTTTTTTCCAAAACTGGAGAATCTTTTTCTTATGTGAAAGAGATGATTGAAAGGAAAAAACTTGAAGAGGAAGAAAAGAAATTAGTGACGGCAGCTTCTAAAACGAGGAGACTCGGAAGATACATAGATAGATTATTTCGGGAAGATCCTGAGGCTCAAGACACTCTAACGGCAAAAACTTCCGCTCCAAAACAACAGAGTTTAGCCCTTTCAACGTTATTGAATTTTCTCTTTCGGGTTGTTTTATTAGTAATTATTAGTTTTATTATTATCCATCCAAAGTGGTTTTTAGAGTCAGTTTTTGCTATGCCACCGGCCATCGTAGAAAGTGTTGTTATGTTCTCTCCAGAAGTAATAATTATTCTATTACTTCCTATAATACTAATCTTTCCCGTTATTGCAAAAATTATTTCTTATATAAAGCACAGAAATCTCATTATTAAATTACAACAAGAAGGTAGGATCAAAGAAATTTTAGCTTCGGTAGGAGATTATGTAAAGAAAGAAGTAAGTGAGCCACCAACCATCGAAGAAGTTACAGAAGCATAATAAATTTTAAAAATTACTTATAAGTCAATTAAAAATTGTGCTAATTTTTTCTTTTTAGCTAAAGAATCCATAATTGTATCAAAACAATATGCTTTAATCCCTAATTCTTCAATTTGCTCTTTTTGTTCACAATCTTTTAAATCAATAATAAAATTTCCTAAAAATTCTTGGTAATATTTGGCAACACCAACGCAAGAGACTTCTAAATCTAAACTAGCCATAAGTTTATCCGCAGGACCCTTTATAGTCGCACCTTGAATAATAGGGCTAATCGCAAAGATTTTCTTTTTAGCACTTTTTAGTATATTTTTCATTCCTGGAATATGTAAAATCGTCCCAATGGACACAATTGGATTTGAAGGACAGATTATTATTTTTTCTGCCTTTTCAAGATATAGAGGTATCTTTTCAGAAATTGTTGCATTTTTAATCCCCCGATATTCAATACTCTTCACTTTAGGTTTACATTGATACTTAATGTAGTATTCTTCAAAATGCATAACTCCCATTTCCGTTTCGATAAATGTTTGTACTTCTTCGTTGCACATTGGAATAAGATGGGCTTTTAATTTTAGTTTTTCAGCTATTTTTGAGGTAATTTCTGTTTTATTATATCCTTGTCTAAATAAATCAGTTCTATAAATATGGGTTGCTAAATCTTTATCACCAGCGTTAAACCAACCTTGATCATAATACTGTTTAAGTATTTCTAAGCAATTGAAAGTTTCCTCTTGATAACCCCATCCTTTATTCTTATCAACCAATTCTGCCAATGTATAAGTAATAATATCGATATCTGGGCATATTTTTAAACCAAATAATTCCAAATCGTCACCGGTATTAATGATAATTTTTAATTGAGTGGGATCAACAATATTAACTAACCCTTCAATAAATTTTGCTGCACCTACACCACCTGCAAGAAGCACAATGCATTTCATTTTCTCAAATCACCTTATCTATATTATATCTTGAAAATGATTTCTCTTAGATTTTTTCTTTTTGGCACAGTTGGAGCTTTTTTAGCTCTACCAGCCGTAAAAAATGCCATTGGAATGTATGATTGTGGTAGATTCAATACTTCTTTCACGATTTCCTTAGCAAATAATGGAGCACAATACCAACATGAAGCATAACCTTTTGCTTCTAATGCTAATAAAAAATAAGTAGCAGATGAACTAATACTTTGAACCCCCATTAGATATTCAAGTTCATCTCTTTCTGGATCATTGTACTCTTCAAGTTCTTCTGTGTCTAAGCATAGTAAAACTAGTATTGGAGCCTTTAAAAACTTCTCACGTCTACTACTAGTTTTTTGCGAAATAAATAAATCTGATTTGCCATCTTTTTTTAAATCGGCTTTAAGTTTTTTATTCATTTTTTCTATTAAATCGTCTCGTATAGAGTCTTGTTCCAGAATTATATAACGCCAATATTGACCATTATGCGCACTGGGGGCATATCGAGCAATATCAATACATTCCTCAATCTCTTTATTAGTAATTTTCTCAATCTCAAATTCGAATTTATAACTCCTCCGAGATTTTAAGTGTTTTGTCATTATTTTTTCTTCATTAGGTACTCGAAAAAGATCATCACTTTTCTCTCTTATTATCTCTTTAATTGAAGCCGCTTCTGAAAATATATATTTATATCCTCGGATAATAACAACTGGTAAGCCTTCATCTGCTTCCCCCATTATAAGTTGAGCGGCTGAAGTTAAATTATCTATTTGTCCTATTATAGTACTCTGTAAGGTTTTTCCATATAAATCTTTACTCCCTCTTTTATCCAAAAGAGCTTCTATTCCCGAAATTCCTATAGCTACGCCAACTGCACCTCTTCTAAATGGTCTGCCGAATGAATCTGAGATAATTATCGCAATGTTTTTCTCGGTCATCTTTTTAAGTAAAACCCTAATTTTTTCTGCTTCTTTATCTGAATCTTTTGGTAATAACGTAACGTTATCGTTCCCATTGACATTTGATTTATCAATTCCTGCATTCGCACAGATAAAGCCATGATTAGTCTCAACGATTATTACATGCTCACTTTTAATAATCTCTTTTGACTCCTCTATTATCGCTTGAATTAATTCTGGGCTCTTCTCTGGAATGTTTAACTTATGTGCCTTCGAAACCATATTCTCATAGATTTGATAGGCTTCTCTACTAGGTGAAATTTCCTTTAAATTTTTGATATACCCGCGGCTTTTTGATACTATTGATTGAGCAATGACGATGATGTCTCCCTCTTTTAAAGTTAAATTTCCAGTTTTTAGTGATTGCATGATAGTTTCAGCAATGTTATCTCCTTTTTTAATAAGTGGTATGTTTTTTATCCCAATTAATTCTATCTTCTCACTCATAATCTCTTAACCTTTTAAATCTTCATATAATTAAAATTTATAGATTTTTAAATCTCCCTCTGAACTCAACGCTTGAGATTCATACTCTTCTGGTATTGCGCAGCATGAAGAAAAAAACTTAAATTTGATTTGTGGATTGACTTCTTTTAGCCATTTTATTGTTTTTTTCGAGGGTAATTCGATTCTGGTAATTCCGGCTTTTAACGCATATTTTTCAGTTTCAATCTTAACTCCTGCCTTTGGCCTCATACAACCTAATGAAATTTCAGTATTAGGGAATAAAAATCTTGTTATCGCTATAACCTTTGCAATTTCAATGGGTTTAGGCTCTTTAAATTTACTTTCCTTTCCTTTTGGAGGAATCAACGCAATGATAACGATTAGAGATGGGCTCAATCCTGATTCTTTGATAAATTTAAGTGTATCTAATTCCCCATGTAATCTTCCATAATATAAGCCAACACAGATATGGGGAACAACGTTCAGATGATATTTATTTAATATTTTTAAAGCGTTTTTATAATCATCTACATCCTTATTTAAATGATAAATCTCTCTAATAGCCTTATTATCTATAGTGACATCAAATGAAATGATATCAACTTTTGCTTCTGCTAATGCTCTTGCCGTTTTTTCGTTCAAGAGACCAGTGTGAGCATTTATTATTAGTGTAGTATTTTCTTTAACATCTCTAAGAACATTTGTGAAATTTAATAAAGGAACTGAGCCATTAAGATCACATCCACCTGAAATTAAAGCCCCCACACCTCTATTTTGGAAATGTTTATATAAAAAATCCTTTAGGTCTTCACCATTTCGTATATCTTTCATCCCATCAAGATACTTTTTATTACAATGCTCGCAATTTAAAGAACACTCGTTCCCAGTTATGCTAATTGCTGGAAACCTTTTATTTGGAATGTAAATCTTAAGGATATTATCAAAATTCTCAATAGTTATGTTTTTAGTAAGCTTGAAATACTTCTCAATTTCATTTTCGGGTAAATCTAAGAATTCATGGTAATCTGACCATGTTTGGGTTTTTGATTCAAATCGTTTTAATAACTTGATATGATCACTCATTTTCATTCATACTTCTTTAGCCATTTCTGATTAGAATACTTCTCTTTCACTAATTTCTCCGCTAAATTCAACTCTTCTTTAGTATAATAATCTTCTTGTAAATTAATCTTTAGAGTTTTTTCAAATCCATTGCGTAAGCTTCTAATAAAACTCGTTTCCTCATAATTTTTCAATTTTTCCTTTATTCCCACGCACTTGGCATATACCGACTTTACCATTCTCGATTTAGAAACATTATAAGGCGCTTTAAGCACGGAATACATTAACTCAGGATCAATCTCCAACAAAATCGTGCCATGTTGGAGAATAAAATTCTTTTTTCTCACTTGCGCATTGCCAGAAAATTTTTTTCCATCCAAAAAGATCGCGGGGCAATGGATAACTCCTTTTTCTGGTTCTAATCCATAATTAATTAAACCATTTACTATACCATTTTCAATTAGTTCGAACTGTTCAAGAATAGAATTTGCTTTTAGCAGTTTTAAATGATTGACTGGACAGACAATGGAGTAGGTTATTTCACGAATTTTATCATGAAATACTGCGCCTCCACCTGTAATTCTTCTTACAACATTAAAATTCAATTTCTCCACGACATCCATATCGACTTCAGCTGACAGACTCTGATGCCTTCCAATCGATGCTGTAGAGGGATTCCATTTGTAAAAGCGAATCGTGTTAGGACTCTTCCCTTTTATAGCATATGTTAAAATAGCCTCATCTAATGCCATATTCCAAAAACCATTTTTGGTTTCCAGTGGGATGAATCTCCAATCATTCATTTGATATACAGTTTATTTAATTCACATATTTTAACAGAGAATTATAAATAATCTTCATTTCTTCTTGAGTCAACTTTCTGGGAAAATTATAAATTGGACCCGACGGTTTCGATGTATAATATGGCCGATTACATCCGGGACAACCCGTTGTTAAAAAAGCATCACTTTCTTGAATGATTTGCAATAGTTCAACCTTATTCAAATTAAATTTAATAATATCTCCCCTTGTATTAAACGTAATCTCGTTTAAAGTTCGATTCTTTTTAGCAATAAGGTAAAGTGCAAGTTGAATTTTTCTGAATCGCAAAAGATCTGGAGGGCTTAATTTTTCTAAACTCGTTCCCTTAATTGGGGTAAAGGAAAATAATCCAACCGTTATTTTCATATTACTTAACCGCATAATCAATTCTGCCACATCCTTAGAAGTTTCCCCTAATCCTATAATCAAATGGGTAGACACCTTTCCTTCGGAAAAAATATTTAATGCATTTTCCAAAGTCTTAAAGTGGTGCTCCCAACGATATGGACCATCTACTCCCTTTCCTTTAATCTTATCGAAAATTTCCTGTGTTGATGCATCTAATGCGATACCCACTCTTTCCACTCCTATTCGTTTTAATTCCTTCAATTTTTCTTCAGTAAAAGGAGGGATGGCGATAGATATAGGAGTATTGTTGTTTCTCCTAATTTGAGTAATGATGTATTTTAAATCTTCAAAATTTTGAGTGTAGTTTAAAGTTTGAACGCATATTCGTTTGAACTGCTTATTTGGAGATAAATACTTTAATTTCGTGAAAACTTCCTTTAAATGATATACTGGCCATGTAACTCTGGATAACAATTCAAGTGAACTTTCTGCATCACGTGCTTGAGGGCAAAAGCCACAATTTCCTAAGCAACGTCTACCAACAGGATCATTTCCAGCGGAATACGTCATAAGATAACATGTTGTTGGAGGATCTTTAAAACGGGCGCCTCCATATAAACCAAGCACAGAAGCACTCCCGATTGATACTCGTATCTTCTCTACTCCCATTAAGTACCTAAGTCTTTGGTTAAAATTAAGTTTTGCCAAAAAATCTTTAAGTTGAACTAATAGTAAAGGTATCTTAAGTTCGATGATATAATAAAAAAAAGGAAATACTGTTTGCTAGTCGCCATACCATAAAAATTGGTTCTTTATGGTCCTCCAGTACCCCCCTGACCGCATAAAGCCATGCTCATGAGAGGTAAACTGGAGATAAAGCCGATTAAAGCAAACATAAGTACTTGGTAAATTTTCAATTTCACTTTAATAACCCCTTTACTAGAAATTGATATCATGCATCTTTACAGATACAAGTATCCTTAAAGAAATATATATTTAAACTCCTAATTTTTAGATTTTTATTTTTTAAAATACCTCACGTTTTCGTTAGAAGGAGTTTTTTTCCAAAAAAATTTAATCAATCAATTATTCAAGGTAATATTTATAATTGGTATATTTTAAGAAAGTATTAGGATTAGAATGGCAAATCGAGAATATAATTTTAAAGCAATTGAGAAAAAATGGCAAAGCAGATGGAAAAAAGAAAAAATTTTCGAGGTTACTGAATTACCAGAGGAGCAAAAGAAAAAGTTTTATGTATTAGAAATGTATCCGTACCCATCTGGCAGCGGTTTGCATATGGGACATTTAAGAAATTACTCTATTGGAGACGCATACGCTAGGTATAAAAGAATGAATGATTTTAATGTTCTTTATCCAATGGGTTACGACTCATTCGGTTTACCAGCAGAAAATGCAGCTATAGATGAAGGTGCGAATCCTGAATCATATACCGATGCAAATATTGAGTTGATGAAAACACAACAAGAACGAATCGGTCTCTCATATGATTGGACTCGAAAAATCTTTAGCCATGATCCAAGTTATTACCGTTGGGATCAATGGTTTTTTCTTAAAATGTTTGAAAAGGGTTTAGCATATAGACAAGAAAGCTATGTGAATTGGTGTCCAAAATGTCAAACAGTATTAGCGAATGAACAGGTCCTAACTGGGAAATGTTGGCGCTGTGGTGCGGAAGTAAATCAAAAATTTCTTACTCAGTGGTTTCTTAAGATAAGGACTTATGCAGAGGAATTACTGGAAGGGTTAGATAAAGTTGATTGGCCCGAGAAAGTAAAGATAATGCAGAGAAACTGGATTGGACGTTCAGAGGGAACCATCATCCAATTTCCGATTGAAGGGGGAGAAAGAACCATAGATATTTTCACTACTAGGCCGGATACTCTGTTTGGAGTCACTTTCATGGTTTTCGCACCGGAACACCCTTGGATTAAAAAATGGGTTAAGGGAACAAAAATCGAACCAAATTTTAATATTTTTTACAATGAGGTTATAAAACAAGATAAATTTTCCCGTACTGATATAGAGATTGAAAAAAAGGGTATATTCATCGGTAAATATGCCATTAATCCTATGACAAGTGAAAAAGTACCAGTCTATGTTGGCAATTTTGTAATATATGAGTATGGTGCAGGTGCGGTTATGGCAGTTCCCGGACACGATCAAAGAGATTTTGAATTCGCAAAAAAATATGATATCCCTATAAAGATTGTGATCCAACCTTTTGATTATGCATTAAATCCAAATAAGATGACTAGAGCATACGAGGGAGATGGAATTTTGGTCAACTCCGGGGAATTTAATGGAATGGAAAACCGTTCTGCAGTTAAAGCAATCACGGAAAAGCTTACTAAAATCAATAAAGGCTCATTCACGATAAATTACAAATTAAGAGATTGGCTTATTTCTAGGCAACGATATTGGGGATGTCCTATCCCTATAATCTATTGTAAAGGATGTGGGATTGTTCCCGTATCTTATGAGGACCTACCAGTTAAATTACCTGAAGATGTAAAGTTTACTGGAAAGGGAAATCCAATAAAGACTAGTGAATCATTCCTTAAAACTATATGTCCTAAATGTGGAAAGCCCGCTGAACGTGAGACCGATACTATGGATACATTTGTTGATAGTTCTTGGTATTTTCTAAGATTTTGTGATCCGCATGAAATATATTTACCCTATAAGAAAAAAGTTGCGAATTACTGGATGAATGTAGATCAATACATAGGAGGAATTGAACATGCTATACTTCACCTATTATATGCCCGATTTTTCACAAAAGTAGCACGGGATTTAGGGCTCCATTCGATTGATGAACCATTCCAACGGTTATTAACTCAGGGTATGATCAACAAAAATCATCCCTATTGCCCCAAATGCGAAACGTTTGCGATGAAAAACGAAATAGATGATAAGATGTGTAAACGCTGTGGTACAAAATACATCCTTAAAAGTGTTAAAATGAGCAAAAGCTTGGGGAATACTGTTGATCCCATTGGATTAATGGAAAAATATGGTGCCGATGCGGCGAGATTCTTTATACTATTTGGAGCAAGTCCTAAGTCAGGATTGGAATGGTCAGATGAAGGGGTGGATTTTGCGTTCAAATATGTGAGAAATGTTTTTTCAATGCTTAGCGACGAACCTCAGAATCTCAATAAGAAGGAAACAATAAGGGATACCCTAATTTTATATTATTTACATAAAACTATTAAACACGTTTCTGAAAGCTTAGAATCTATAGATATTCGAGACGCAATCAACCAGTTGATTCAATTTTCTTCTGAATTTTCAAAATATAAAAATGAGGGTATATCCCAAGAAGTATTTGATGAATGTCGAGAAAAATTTACGATATTACTCCATCCCTTTATTCCGCATGTAACAGAAGAAATCTGGGAAAATCTCAATAAAAATACATTCCTTAGTATCTCAAAATGGCCAGGTTTTGATGATAAATATCTTACAGTCGAAAATGACTATAAATGGAATCTACTCAATAATACTATAGATTCGATTAATCATATCCTTGTAATAATTAAATTAGAACAACCAGACGAAATTAATCTGATTATAGCGGATCAATGGAAATATAACTTTCTATCACAGTTGCTGTCTTTAGCAGATAAAACTAAGGATCAGAAAGAAATTATAAAGGAATTAATGTTTAAAGAAGAGAATCGAGAAAAAGGGAAGTTTATTTCTCAGACTGTCATAAAGGTCCTAAAAAATCTCGGGAAATATAGCGTTCCGCCGATAAATATGCAAGAGGAGTATTCTTTTTTCACTAAAATTCAATCTATTTTGAAAAATAAATATCAATGTGATATTAATATTATCAAGGAAGATCAATCAAAAAATAAAAAAGCACTCCAAGCCTTACCTGGAAGACCTGCAATCATTATTAAATAGATCCTTAAAATCCTCAAAATAACCTTTTAAATGCTTCTCTTCATTTCTACATTAATTTAAATAGCTAAACTCAAATCTATATGTATAGAAAAATAAAAAAAAATTTTTATTAAAGCCCTAGATAAATGACATACTACGTATTATCAATCATAACTAACACTGGATTTCCTTACTATAATTTAGAATTAAAAGAAATTCCGAAGGATGTTAATCTTTTTCTAAGATTTTTTGATTTTTCAAAAAATAGTAAAGAAATAAAGATGGATTTAGATAGGACGAGTATGTTTGAACTTAATGCTGGGTTAGTATCTGCTCTTTTTGAATTCGCACGCAATATCGATAAAAAAATCGAGATTGTCGAATTTCATTCTCAAGATAAAGCGGCACAAGAGAAAAAACTATCACGTTATAAAGGTGATGTATTGATCACTACTCAAACTGAACCATATATTTTGCATAAATCTGTGAAAGCAAAAATTAAATTGATTTATGATTCTATTATCTCAACCAGAATTCCTCTTGATTCTGCCATGGAACTTTTACAAAATGAGGAAGATAAAATAATAGACATTTTAAACGATAAAACTGCGAGGGATCGCATTAACGATCATAAAACAGAAATATCTAAGTTATGCGAGGGATATTTGAATGAGATGAAAAAGTATGGTTTGCTAGGGATATCTATTACTTCATTTGATTTATCTCCTATCTTTTCTTACGGAAATAACTATTCTTTCCAGACTATTGATGCTATACTAAGAAATGTTGGAGTTATTCCCGAAATTCCACCCTTAGAATGGATATATAGGCAATCTTTTACCTCTAATGAAGAAATATGGGTTTATATAATAAAATCAGGTGTTGGACCCACCGTGGATGGGTTATTTCAATCTTACTTTTATCTACTATTTGCTGAACCACAATCTTATCTTGGGGAATTCCCTGGTAAATTAGCTGTTAGATTTAATCAAATTTTAGGATAAAATTGTGTTCATAAAATCTAATAATTCTCAGCGGATTTAATTATTTGATAGAGGGATTCTGCTTGCAAAGAAGCACCTCCAACCAAACCACCGTCAATATTTGCTTTACTAAATAATTCTCTAGCATTTGATGGTTTTATAGAACCTCCATATTGGATTCTAACTCTCTCTGCGGTATCTTTATTATACTTATCTTCTATTATTTTTCTGATAAACATGTGGATTTCTTCTGCTTGTTCGGGTGTAGCGGTCTTTCCTGTGCCTATTGCCCAGATTGGCTCATATGCAATGATAAGCTTTATCATATCTTCTTGATTCAATCCATCGAAAGTCATTTCAAACTGTTTTTCAATAACACCTTTAGTTTTTCCATTTTCTCTCTCATCTAAATGCTCTCCAATACAAACGATAGGGGTTAAATCTATCTCTAATGCTTTTTTCACTTTTTTGTTAATTAATTCATCAGTTTCATTAAAAATATTTCTTCGTTCACTGTGACCTAAAATAACATATTCACATCCTATCTTCTTTAAAAATAAAGGAGAGATCTCACCCGTGAATGCCCCTTTCTCCTCATAATACATATTCTGGGCTCCCACTTTTATAGATGTATTTTTAATTAGTTCTATGGTTTTAATAATTGAAGTATAAGGAGGAGCAATTACAATATCAACATTTTTTATATCAATTACCTTAGGAACCAACTCCCTGAGTATCTCCTCAGCCTCAGAAGGGACCCCTCTATACATTTTCCAATTAGCACCTATTATTGGCTTCCTCATTTTTATTATCATCTCAATTATAATAAATAAAAATTGAAAAAGTTTGCTAAAAAGGATATCGATAATAAGTATATGAATGAGATTTATTCTTCTTTTTTGATTTTATCTGCTAGTTTTGTAGCTTCTAATAATTTTTGAACTTCTTCTACATTAGGTGGAAGAACGGGAGGTAAATTTAATTGTTCTCTTCTTCGTTCGATTGCGGGTTGCATAGGAATAGCTTTACCGTTTTCTAGGATGGTTGATGCTTGTATTGTATAATATTCAGGACCCTCTCCTCTTTCAATACTCATATTCTTTAAAATCGTAAATATCTCAGTTAATTCAACTTTTTGCGGGCAAACTTCGTCGCAAGTATCACAAACAGTGCATCCCCAGATATTAAATGCATTCTCTTTCCCAAAAATCTTCTCTTTTAGCCCAAGTAATGCATCTAATATTAATCGTCTGGGATTATATCGTCCATTAGTTACTTGTGCTACAGGGCAGGCACCACTACAAGTAGCACATTGATAACAATACGCTAGCGTACTTCCAATATCAGATTGAATAATCTGGTTTCTAAAATCAAAATCAATAGTAGCCATTTTAATCGATAATCTTTTTCTGAACTTATGTATCTATAACTAACATTTTATTTTAAAATTAATTCTTTTCATTTTAAACTGATTTAAGTAGTGCATCACATATTTGAGATTTGATATCAAATCTCACTAATTAAGACCATTTTTGTATCGCTTAAAGGTTAAGGGATGAAATTCATGACTTTTAATGATTGAAATGTGATTTTTTATAAATAAAAAGAATAAAAAGAATGAATTATATAAAAAAAATATAGAAAAAGTAGATTTTTCAAATAAACCTATCAAATATAATTCTATCATTTACCTTTTAAGGAGAGACATTGATTTGAATATCGAAGAATTAAAAGAATATGGCTTGGAAATTTCTAATGAAATGAAACAGGGAAAAGTAATAATAGATATTTATACCGTTTGGTGTGGTCCATGTAAATTTGTCAGTCCTATTTTAGAAAAACTGCATGAGGAAGGATTGATACACGTCCTAAAAGTGGATCTAGACCAAAATCGTCCACTTGGACAACGATTTGGAATAACTGCGATTCCAACATTGCTTTTTTTCAAAAATGGTCAACTTTTAGATCATACAATACAAGTTCAAGGGCAACCCCTTGTACGAAATGGCATGATGATTGGTGCTGCAGGAGAACCAGTCCTTCGTGAAATAATTGCTAATATGTAATTTCTTTTTTCTTTTCTTTTATCTTATATACAAACTTTAGAAAATATGTTCCTGTTAACATACTTTTTTCGTTTTTGGATTGAAAAATTTATTCATTGTGAAAACATACTAATAATATACTCATCGAATTGAAAATATTAAAAAAGAAAATAATTTTTCAACTATTACTTAATTAAAAGATTACTTAAAAGGTGTGAATAATGAATTATACACGAGAAGAATTAGTACAATCAGAGGCAACTATGAATCAATTGCGGAATGCAGTCTATCATCTAGAACGATTTATGAAGCTAAATGATGTTAAAGATATCAAAACAAAACTTAGAAGAATGGGAAAAAACATTGCTCAAACTTACATTAAATACTGGAAACCAATCGATTCAGCGAATTTAACTAACATTAAGGATATACTAGCCACTTTATATAAAAATATTTTAAATAGTGGGGTTTCAGTTGAGTTAGATAAATTAGAAAACAGTATAATAGTCAAAGATAGTAACTGTGCGCTATGTAAATACCATTTTGATGATATTAATGAAGCTGGGTGTGAAATTATCATTGCAATGATGGCAGAAATCATCTCTATCATCAACCAAGACTCAAATCCGACTCCAGAATTCTCAATAGAACCATTTGAGGTCTCAGAATCGCGATCCCTTGGAAATAAAACTTGTATCCATCACTATAAATATAATATAGGAGGGAATTAGGTATGGGAGCTGTTCAATGGTTATTAAAAAGAATTACTAAAGCATTTGGACGAAATACTAATTCTCTGTTTTATACGCTTCTTTATAGGGAAATTCTAAAAGAAATCAACGAAATTACGGAAAATGAAGAAGATAGTATCACTATTCTTCGAGAAATCGGGAAAAGAGCGGCACGTGAATCGTGTGAGCGCCATTCAGGTGTATTTAAGTTCATGCCTGGAAGTCCAAAAAAAGTACTTGATTATTTTGAACTCTTATGGGTAGTTGTTTTTGGAAAAGAAATTGCGGAAGGAGATTTAACCTATGAGGAGATCCCTCACGAAGGATCAAAATATAATGATTATATTATTCGCATCAAAACATGCCCAATATGTGCTGGCTACGGTATGGATGATGCTGATACTTTCGATTTTCAAAAAATAAAAAATGACAATATCGAGGGTTTAGCCTGTGGATTAACAGGTATGCTTGAAAGTGTAGCAAATTTTATTTTAAAAATCAAAAGAAATGATTATCGAATAAATATTGTTGAACAAAGATGTATGGCACGAGGAGAAGAGTGTCTTCAATTTAAATGTAAAATATATGATGCTTTAGAATGGAAAAAACTCTCAGAAGTTAAGATAAAGGATAAATTAAATTCAGATGTAAAATTTGAAGAGGATTTGGAGGAGGAAGCAGTCCAAGAGACAAAAATGGATATGATTGATACACTTCAGGATGTTCTTTCCTTAGATAAAATTGAGGAGATGCTTGATGAACCTTTAGAAGGAATTAAATCCAAGGTTCGGGAGATCATCCAAGATAAATTAAACATGGAACCAGAGCATTTTTTTGATTATTTTAAAAATTATGAGGATGACATGATTAGAATCATAGGTTTTCTTGCAATCCATCTATTTAATGAATATGGTGGTATTCTTGAGAAAGTACTTACGAATGAAACCTTTTCGAAAGTTGCAGGATATTTATTCCAACAAATTAAAGAATTCAGTTTACTATTTATTCCAATTGATGTGATTAATGATTATCATCAATTACTTATCTCATTTCTCGATGGTTTAGCACCAACTGAGATGGTAGAAAATATAAAACAATTTACTGGAAAAGATGATATAAATTATTTATTTGAAGGCGCTCAATTAGCCTTAGAAAATTTAGGGATTAATTTTGCCGAATTAAAGGAAAATGTCTGGGAGGAATTGAGAAGAGAACGAGAAGATGGACTTATTTCATCTGAACAATCGGTTATGGAGAGGACTGAAGAAAAATTCCCAAAAATTATTAAAATTGTTCAAGAATTTTTGATGCTAATGAGTGAGATATTAACCCTACCTATACGAGTATTGATTTCTGAAAGTCACTATGGATTAAAAACTGCCATTAATTCAGTTGTTTCAGAAGAAGAGGGCTTATTTGGTGCTATAAAAGAACGTGTAGATACGATCTTTGATTATATTCAAGAAGTCAGACAATAAAAAAAGAATAAAAAAAGAAAAATTGAATGAATTAAATTTCTAAGTTTTAAGTCCAAGATACATCCAAAGAGCGAAAGTCATCATAACTGCTCGAATGACTCCTATTGCTACTGGTAAGGTAAGAACAGAATCTAAAGCACCACATACAACAAAAATTATAAACCCTAATGATAAATACAAAAACTTTTTTCGTAATTGTCCTGTTGATTGTTTTGCTTTTATTGCAAATCCTATTCCGAGAAAAATTAATGCTGAAATTAAAAATAAGACAACAAAGTAAAAAGTATAATAGGTACGTACAAATTCAGCATTAATTAAATCGCCGACCTCATGAGGAATATATGAAAATGACTGAGCATTCTGAAACCATAGAAAGTATTCGAATATCCCTCCCAAAATGATATAAATTCCAACGATTATCCATTTTCTTTTAGGTAAGAGAAGGGAGCCTCCAAGATACATCGCAAAAATTAATGCCGGAGCGACATTAGTATAGCTGAGGACAGAATAATATATATTCTCGCTTAAATTTGTATTAAAAAAAAGTACCATAATGAAATCTACAAAAGGACCTAACCATAAACAGCCAACAAAAAACATCGTAAGAGCGGCAATAGCGAGTAATTTTGCATGTAATTTTTTTGCTTTATAGAGCGATAACAATCCAAAAATAACTGAGGAAAGGATTATACCTGATGCAGTTAATCCATCAAGCCAACCTATTGGTGAAACCATTTTAATATCACAAAATTGAATTATTATAAAAATCAAGAAAGAAGTTATATATAAATCTTACAATAATATACAAATCCTATATCTTTTCCAATTGAATAGATCTAATTTTTCTTTAAAAATGAAGAAAATTATAAGATAAATGATATAATTGGATAAAAAAACTTAAAACAAACCTCTCCATATAGTATGCTAGACAAAATGAAATATAGTAGTTGATGAGCTTGGTTAATCCTCCGAATTTTAATCAATTGAAAAATGCGACAACAATCGATGATGAGAATCAATTTTATCAAATTTTCCTTAACCTAATAAACCATCTAACCGCCTATATTAATTTAGAGGTAATTAACAAAAAATTTAGGATACATATCCTTGACGAAATTGAAAATCTTGAAACAGATGGCGAATTATTCTCTTATGGGGTGATGAGATATGTCGAAGAGGGAATATACCATATCAAACTCTTTAAGGAATATCAAAAGTTCTTTCCTTACTATCTACTTCAAGGTGCTTATTTTTCTTTTGTTCCAGATGCCCTAAAAGACTCTAATTTAATTGATTATGCTATTATACAATTGGTTGAGATTGCTTTACAGGAATTTGATTTCCTTGAAGAATGGATTTTAAATGCTCGAGAAAGATATATTCGCTATTCAAAGGAAAAGTATAAATTTCGCTTTGAGAAATTCCTCGAATTAAAAGAATTGGATTCGAAAACTCCTTTACAATACTTCTTTGAATGTATCAGGCAATACTCAAATCTGAATCTTGATGAGGTACCCCAATTACTACTGGATATGCTTGATTCGGCTTTTAAAAAACCCTCCTATCGAATAAATAATAATGAGATTACCGAATCGCTACGAGTCTTGACTCAGATATTTTATCGAGCAAAAAATGTTGATACATTGGAAGGATATAATGAATATTTTACAAAATATAAAGAGCAAGGGATTATTAAAACAGAGTTAAGCTACCGAAAATTTCAAAAAAATCTTCGCTGGATCAATAAGTCTGGTCGAATCGCTCCCAGCTATTATTCTGATTGGAAGGCAATGGATATGGCGGTAATTGCGTGCTGTCTGAAATTCAATCCCCAGTTAGATAAAGCTCAAATTGATAAAATTATCTATAAAATGCCATTTATCGTTATGCCAAAGTTATCAATTACCAATTTTGCGGTAGAAATGTTTTCATATTTTGTAATTCCGCGGGTTTACATTAAAGATTTACTCTCTATGCTCGATAAAATGGAACAATCTGGCTATATTATTCACAAATATTGTTCCCTCGCAAAAAATTATACTTTTAATTTGAATTTACGTTATTTCTTGGACTCATATAAAGAGGGCCAGATACTTAAACCAAACCTTAAAAATGGATCAAAAGACTACGAACTTGAGTTTACACTAAAATACCATAACAAATTTGTGAATTCCCGATTAACACTTCTAAAATTTTTGATTTTGGATCGGGTTCGATTTTACTCGTATATAGGATTAGGGTTTTCCCGGAGTAAGGAGCTTTCCTCCATAATAAAATCGGATTTTTATGATTTTATTATTGACCAAAATAATATCACTAAAGAATTGGAGGAGTGTTTAGAGAGTTTACGCGTCTCCTCCATCCTTCGTAAGGATTTTCAAGGCTTTTTAGAGAGAAATCGCAATTTTGGGTTTTTCTATATCATAGAGGAATTAGAAAAATGGCTCAATTACTTTCGAATTATTGAAAAAAAATCGAATTTGTTCAATATTATTCAATTTAAAGAGTTTGTTGAGAAAGAAAACGTTTTGCAGCTAATTGATACTAACGGAGTCTTCAGTGATATTAATACAGATTCATACGACTTCAAAAAATTGTTTTTAGATTATTTAAATGCTAATGAAAAATATCACAAAGAGGTAGAACGGCTTCAATTTTTTCATAAGTTCTTAAATGGTTGTTCAAACTTAAAAATCTTCAGTATTAGCACCATTAAACAACTCATTGCAAAGCCCGAAGCATTAGAAAAAATTATTAGTGTAAAGAAGGAACGTATTCGAGAGCTTCAAACAAGGACAAATCTTCACGAGATATCCTACAAAACAATTAATCTTTTGTTCGAGGAATTTATTAAAAAAGAACCGCAGATTCTTAAACCATATTTAATAAATACAGTCATCCCATGGATGGCTCATTATTTCCCGGATATTATCCTAAAAAGTAATCTAGAGGTAAAAGAGACGATTCTAAAACTAAAAAGCTATTTTCCAGAAATCTATTACTATGAAACAGTTGATCTCTCAACGGATGAAGAATATATCTCTTTGTCATTATATATTCCGAATATGATAAGTGATGAAAAAGTAATTTTTTTATCAGCATTGAATAGTATGTTCAAGGAAAATATTATATCTTTCAAACGCTATCCATGGACGGGATTTTTAGAAACTTTTACTCGAAAAGATTTTTATGATTTTACTAAAAAAGAATTTTTCTATACTAGTGATTTATTTTCTGAATATTATACCTTTATTCAAAAAGTGTTGGGCGAGCTGACCACCACGTTTACTGAGATTTCAGTCAATGGCATAAAATTATGGCCGAGGAATAAGGGTATGAAAACACTTATCGAAACGGTTCTTACTCGCCTTCGTTCAGAAGATATTTCGTTTGAGATGGAGGATCTGCGTCTTTTGTTACAATTCAATCATCATCTTGAAGAATATTTTTCGGATATGGAAGAGTATAAAATCGCCCAAAGAGAACGATTTTTTCATCATTATATTGATTCAATTCGATTATTACCATTATTTCACAAGTTTGGGCTCTCCCAGTATTTCTTATATATTACCCCGTTTAATTTTGCAGAGATAGATTTAAAACTCTTGCTCACTAATACTTTTCAAAAAATTCACTATAACGTCTCAATCAATAGCTCCAGTTCATTATTGATTAATTATCTTTTTCCGTATAATGACCCGAATACTTCCTACCTTAACTGGCTACGGGGTCAAAATAAACTTCGTGAGTATTGTTTGTTTAAAATTGAATCATTTTCCCAAATTGTTCAGTTCAATACTAATTTAGGCTCCGATGGTTGGTACTTTGACTCTAAAACTTTTAGAATGTATGTTCAAAACATGCTTTTTAATCCTAGATATAGTTTTCAAAACTCAGAATTAAAGCGATTAGCATTAAATAAAGCAAATGGACTAGAATATGCTGGACCCGATACAAGGGCATTCAAATTGTTGACTGAAGTCTATAACGGTGAATCCGTTGATGTGAAAAAGAAGTTGACTTTTAATTCACAATCAATATTTGAGAAGATCAAGTTCCTTATCAAAAACAAATTTGTATGGCCCTATATCACTTTTAAAAATCTCGCATTCAAGGAAGCAATCCACTTTTTCTTGTTCAATATTAAAAGTGAAGCTCTCCCCATCTTAAAGAATATCTTTCAATATTTTAACTTAGTCCATTTATATGATATTAAAGGTGAATATTACATTCATGGATTCGATGAGAAAAAGACCATCGTTAAGGGTTTGATGGTTAAATTATATTTACCCGAATGTGAGCTTGCGGAATTTTTACAAGTCTTCGAATATGTGTTTCAATATCTCAAAGTTGAGAAATATTTAATATTAACGGATTTAGTGGATGGTGATTTTTTCTTGAAATCAATTATTGGCAATAATCGGATTCTTGATAACTATAACCCTCTCACCAACTTAATCTGGAGTAAACGAAAAAAGCAATGGTCAAATCATACATTATTTAGTCAAGAGTTTAACTTTATCTATCCAGACTTGCTTTACTCGCAAAAAGATGATCATGAGGGTTCAAAGAATGGATGATATGACTCATAAGGTTAAAAAAACACACTCTCTCGCATTGAAATCAAAATATTAATCTAAAAGTGCGGCAATACGGTTTGAAACACTTTGAATATTTAAAAAGACCATCCCTAAACTTGCATTAGCATTACACAAAGTACATAAAATCGCATTCTCTCCTGCTTTTGAAAGAATAATAATACCATTAACCCCCTCAATAAGGATTCTTTTAAGATCTCCCCTATCAAGCTCCTCTACCGCTCGTTCTGAAACACTCTGAATTGCTGCTGACATTGCACTTACTATCCCAGAATTAACATCTCTACTCAACACGTCACATATCGGAAGTCCCTGAACACTAACTATTGCCGAGCCCTCTATGTCAGAATTAACCGCAGATAATTTTCTCAGTAAATCAGTGAGTTCGCTTATATTTTCAGACAAATGTAATTAACCCCACTTTTTTATAGGATAGCTTGATTAACTTGTAGAATATTTTATTCTATTTTAGAATAACTGTAAAGAGTAATTGATTAATAACTTAATTGATCTATTTATTTAACTTTATTTATTTATTAATCTTTACTTTATTTATTTTTAATTATCTATTAAATTTGATATTAATTAATTAAAAAATATTTTTATCAATTTTTACATTTCTCTATTTTGATGAATGAAAATAAAAAGGATAGTTCAAAGGAAAAGAAAGAAAAGAGCAAAGAAGAATTAGAAAAAGAAGAAGAAGAACGGAAACTAAAAGTTACTTCATTAAAAAAAGCGGGGAAGATTGCTCAAGAAGTAAAAAAATTTATAAATCCAAAAATCAAGCAAGGAGAGAATGTTTTTAATTTAGTAGAATCCACTGAAACGAAGATTAGGGACTTAGGAGGTGAGTGTGCTTTTCCTGTTAATGTAAGTATCAATAACATAGCTGCTCATTATACTTCTCCTCTCAAGGATGATAATTTAGCCATCCAATCAGGTGATATAGTTAAACTTGATTTAGGGGTTCATATTGAGGGATACATTGTAGATACTGCCTTTACAGTTAGCTTTAACGATGATAAATCACTTGAAAATATCATTCAATCTACTCAAGTAGCATTAGAAGCGGCAAAAATGATGATTAAACCTGAAATTAACACCAGGGAAATTGGGAAAAAAACAGAAAATATTGTTAAAGGATTTAAATATAATCCAATCAAAGAGCTTGGTGGCCACCAAGTTGAAAGATGGAAAGTACATGGGAAAAAGCAAGTACCTGAGTTAGGATCTCAAGGTGGTGATGTTATTGAGGAAGGTGATGTTCTTGCTATTGAAATTTTTGCTTCAACTGGAAGGGGATCTGTTCATGCTACTAATGCGTCTTATATTTATGAATTAAATCCCTATACCGGCAGAGTTCCATTACGAAGAAAAGCATCAAAACAGATCTTAGGATTTATTAACAAGAATTATAAGACATTACCTTTTGCTGAGAGATGGCTAGCAAAAGAATTTCAAATGGGTGTTGTATTTGGACTTGAAGAATTAGTCAGAACTAATAAAGTAAAAGCGCATTATGTATTAGCAGAAGAAAAGGGAATTTATGTGTCTCAATCTGAAGAGACAGTGTTAGTGACTGAAGATGGATACGAACAATTAACTTAACTTATAATACTATTAGAATATGAAGAATTTAAAAATTTGTCTGATATCTCTGGCAGTTTCCCCTGACACTGCAGATGGAGAAGCCAAGGTTGCAAAAGCTCATTTTGATTATCTTAAAAAAAAAAGGTATAATGTTAAACTAATTACTGGCAAATGGAATAGAGATTTAAAAAAATCTGATATTGTTCAATTCGATTTAATAGGAAAAAGATTTCTCTGGATATTTCATTTTACTTATAAAGTAATTCAATATCTTAGAACTCATAGATTTGATATTATACATGCGAATAGTCCGAAAGCTGCATTTCCTATTATTCTTTCTGGTACTAAAGAATTTATCACAACAATTCATGATTTTACTCCTTTTGAAACAAAACTTACTCTGATCCCTTTAGAGAAATACCTTATTAAATTAGTATCAAAAAAATCAAGATATATTCTAACTGTTTCAAATTACATTAAAAGAAGATTTAAAATTTTTATTCCTAATATTCGATTCGATAAAATCTATAATATTTATAACGGTATTGAAGAAAAATATAAACCATATCCTAAAGAAGCTCAAGATTTAAAAAATCGATTAAATATTCACAGTCCCATTTTATTATATGTAGGTCGTATTGCATCATATAAAGGTGTTGATCATATTATTGAGGCCTATAACTTAATTAAAAAAGATTTTGATAACTTAAATTTAGTTATTGGGGGTACACCTGATTTCCAAATGCAAAAAAAATATAATAAATGGAAAGAAGATTATAAAGATATTCATTTTCTAGGATATATTCCTGAGGAGAAAATGCCTTTATATTATTCTATGGCAGATATTTTTCTTACTTATTCTAACTCTTCAGAAGGATTTGGATTAACTCCATTAGAAGCAATTGCATGCGGAACTCCAGTAATATGTTCATCTATTGATGTATTTAGAGAAATTTTAGAAGAAAATGCTATATTTGTTCCCCCAAATAATCCCCAACGTTTAAGTGAAGAAATTTCAAGACTAATTAAAGATGAGAAACTTCGATCTGAATTAGTGAATAAAGCACAAGAATTTATAAAAAGATACTCATGGGACGCTGTTGGAAAAAGGTTAGAAGAAATTTATAAAAAATTTTTGAACTAATATTTCTTTTTAGCTACCACATAGATCTCAGCTAAAAAATATTTCAAATCTGGATAAGTAGTTGATGTTATAGAAGCAAAGCTCTTGAAGGCACTTTCATTAAATGAGGTAATCATATCATTAGCTGGCAAAGGTTTAAAGAAATAGGAACCTGAATCAATGAACTGTAATACTTCTTTTATTATAGCTTCCAATCTCTCAAGATTATAAAGATATTTATGACCTACTTTTTTATCACCGTCCGACAATTCCAAAGCACCACCCATACCCATGAATTCCCCTAAAAGTCTATTTACACTCCAAGCATTAGGGCATGTAATAAATGCTATTCCATTATCCGTAAGCAGTTCATTTATTTTTTTAAGGATCTTTATGCCATCATCTCGAGTAAAATGCTCCATAAATGCAGAACTCACAACTAAATCAAATTTATTATCAGATTCAAATTGCAATATATCTGCTTTAATGTAATCTACATTTTCATAAATTTCTTGAGGATCTAAATCAACAACTGTTAGATTCTTGGAAATTTGCTTAGTAAATTTTCCATCTTTGCCACCAAGATCGATTACATTTTCGATTAATTCCATTCTCGTATAATTTTTGATCCTTTCAATCATTAGATTGTTGAGAAATTCCTCTAGTCGATTCATTTTCAAACCTTTGTTCTTTTATTAAATTCACGCAGTGCTATTTCAATAGGATTTTCTAATGCACTTACTTTCTCTTTAGTATCGATCTTAAAATCTTTCATGATAAATTCTGTGGCTGTAGATAAAATTTGTTTAGTTTCCTTAATATGCTGCAGAGGAAAACCATTATCAATTAAAAATTGTTCCTGTGGATAAGTTTCTAATGGAAAGAATTCTATGGAGGGAACACCCAATAAAGCGGATTCTCGAACCATCGTCCCTCCCCCGGAGATCACTGCTTTTGCAAAATACATTACATGAGCTAGATTACTTAAACCCCTCTGAACTCGAATCTGATCTTTTTTAATATAAGTATTAAAGAATTGTTTTAAAAATTTGAATTGTTCTTCGTTTCTTGTCAAGATTAAAAATTTAGTCTCATCAGTTTGATTTAATAATTCTGGTAAGATTTCCGTTAATTGAGTTTCATATGGTTTCATTTTTTTTATTAAATAACCTGCTTTAGTTGGTTCAGTTCGACATACTACATACTTATCTTTCTTTAAATCAAGTGCCTCAATATATTTTAAGTTTGGTTTGAAATCATTAGGATTTAACCAACCAACTTCATCAATTCCATTAAACCTTATTATTTTCTCTTCTTTTAATCCATAATTTAAATACCACTCTAATGGAATAGTTTTAGGAACAATAATCTGATTTACGTATGGAAAGGTTGTGGAACAAGGTCCGTAGGATCGTGGTTCATCGTTGAACATTATGTTTGGAATTTGAAGGCCAAATGAAATTCTCAATGCTTCTGGAGAAGTTATGCAAAATAAGAAATCAGGTTCTTTTTTAATAATAATTTTGGTTAATTTTAATAAGCGTTCAGAATATGCCAATAGCTTTAATTTTAGAGTTCCTCCACCATATTTTCCTACAGGAATATAATCAATACCCCATTTATCTAATAAGAAGTGAGTAGAATCAAAATCTCTCGCTGTTATAAAAACATCATGAATATTTGCTAACTTTTCATATAAAGGTCTTAACATTGTTACGCTTTTAGGTTCACAGAAATCTAACCAAATTATCATTTTTTCTCACTTTATCCTTTATTAAACACGAGCTTTATAATTCCAAAACATCGAATTATTTCTGATCCATTCAATTTCTTTTTTTACTCCATCCTTAAAATTAGTTTTCGGTTTATACCCTAATTTTTTATGAATTTGAGAGCTATCAAGTATAAAATCTTGTAACTCTCCCGGTAATCTCCTTCTATTAGGTTGATATTTACTAGATTCTCCTGGCTCAGGATTATCATAAATTGGCTTTATGTTAGGATTAATTAACTCAATAACGATTTTAGCAACATTTTCGATAGAGTATGATGAATCTCCACCAACATTAAAGACACTTCCATTTACAGTCTCACTTTTAATTGCTAAAATATTAGCTTCAACCGCATCATCGATATATACATAATCTCTCATTTGATTTCCCGCTCCAAATATTATAGGGGCTTTACCTTCTAAAGCTCGTTTGATAAATAAAGTTAAAACTCTTCCATACCATTCTCTTGGGCCATAAACTATTCCATAACGCAATGAAACTGTTGCTAAATTATGTAAAAGATAGTATTGGAGACAATATTTCTCCCCAGCTAACTTACTAACTCCATATGGCCAGTGAGGCATTAATGGATGCTTTTCATCCTCAGGTAGATATTGTGCTTGACCATATACTCCACCAGATGATGCATATATAACCTTTTTGATTCCATTACTTAGAGCAGAGTTTAGCACGTTTAAAGTTCCTTCAATATTTGTTTTTAAATCATGAATAGAGTTTTCAATTCCGGTAAATACTTCTAACTCAGCGGCATGATGAGAAACAATATCAACGTCCTTCATAGTTGAATTTAGCTTTTTAAAGTCTAGAATATCTCCTTCAATGATTTTTACCTTATTTTCATCAATAGAACTCCTTCTCCCCGTTGAAAAATTATCATAGACTCTTATTTCTCCTACATTTTCTTTTATGAAGCGTTCTACTAAATGAGATCCTATAAAACCTGCTCCCCCAGTTACTAATATCTTTTTCCCTTCTATCTCCATTTTCTAATCTTTATTAGTTATTTGATAAATTTCTTATAAATAATTTAGAAATTAAAAGCTTTAAAACATTATTTTTAACGATTTTATTAATTATTTTTCCTTGTAATTTCAATTTCATTTTACAAATCTCAATGAATAACCATCCCCAAAATTAATAAAGTTTGCTTTATTCTTTAATATAATTTACATATACGTTCAAAATACTATATAATAATGAAGAAAATACTAATAACAGGTGCAGGAGGTCCAGCAGGAGTAAATTTCTTAAAATCTTTGAAGTTGGCTAACCAGAAGAGGGGATTATATGGTACAGATATAAATAAGTACCATCTACAGTTTGCAAACCCATGGACTGAAAAAATGTTTCTTGTTCCTAGAGCTGATTCTAAAGACTATATTCCTTCAATTAATAGAATAATTAATGAATATGATATAGACTTAATTCATCCTCAACCTGATGTAGAAGTATCAGTAATTTCTGAAAATCGTGAAAAAATTGATACTATAACATTTTTACCTAAAAAAGAAACAGTAAGATGTTGCCAAGATAAATATTTAAGTTCAGATATTTGGAAAGAAAACATGTTTCCGTCTGTAAGAGCACTTGAAATTCGTTTTGATCATCTTGAAAGTGATATAGAAAAAGCATTCAACGAATTAGGAGAGAAACTATGGATACGTGCTAAAAAAGGAGCTGGAGGTACTGGGAGTACTCCCGTTGAAAATATAGAAACAGGTGTTAATTGGATTAAATACTGGAAATCAAGAGGTAAAAAATGGGAATTTATAGCTCAAGAATATTTACCGGGGAGGAATATAGCATTTCAAAGTATATTTAACAACGGAGAACTAGTATGTTCTCAAGCAAGGGAGCGCATTGAATATATTTATCCATATCTTGCACCTTCAGGCATCACTGGAACCCCAATTGTAGCTAGAACGATACATGATGATAAGGTAAACGAAATGGCAACTAAGGCGATATTAGCAATCGATTCAACAGCTACAGGTATTTTCTGTGTCGATATGAAGGAAGATAAAAGTGGATTAATATGTCCGACCGAAATAAATGCTGGAAGATTTTTCACAACCAGTTACTTCTTTTCTTATGCTGGTAAAATATATGGTATACCATTAGCTAATATGCCAAATATTCTCACCAAACTTGCATTCGATGAAAAAATTCCAGATGGTCCAAAATATAATATTTTACCCAAAAATCTATATTGGATTCGCCATATAGATTGTTCTGAGCATTTGATTGAAGAAATAAATTTAAATCAATGATTATTTTTTAAAATTTATTCACATTTACATGGAATCGAATTACACTTACTACATTTATTTGGATATTTTTGCATTAAGGCTTTTTCGATGTCAATGTTTAATAAATTTGCGATAGAGCAAGTCCATGCTATTATATCTGCTATTTCTTCTGAAATTTTTTTATCATCTAAATCTACTTCCTTTAATAATGTAGCAAGTTCACCAATTTCCTCAATTAACCATATAAAAGTGCCCTTAATTCCTCTGGTATGATCTTTTTCAAAATAAAGCTCTTTAATTAATGTTTGAAATTCTGAAAATCTCATAATTAAAAAATAATTACAGATTAAGTAAAAATCCAATTAAAGATACCTAACCAAGCGAAAACCACAACTAGAATTAAGGCTAAAGCAAATATAACTGTTGCAACAGGTCCTACTTTTATACCAATCGAACTATCTTCAAAAAACCGCATTAATCCCGCGCCTGCTAAAGGCATAGGAGCATTTCCACTTCTTCTTTTTTTCCGTCTTGATTGAGCTCTTTGTGAGGACATCTTTAAATCACTTAATAATATTTCAATAATTATAATAATATAAATTAACAGAAATATTAAGGTTTATTTTGAAATAAAGAAAAAAATATAATAAATTTTTATTAAGTGTTTTAATTATTTTAGATAATTCAAGGTTGACCCGAGAAAATTTATGAAGTATAAAAACAAAAAAATATTACTTGTAAGTATTGTTTTTCTAACATTAATTATGCTTACGCCATTTCAAATCAATAATAGCAACCAAGGCGTTAATACTGACGAAATATCTGATTTAAATTACTCATCTGGTTTGGAAGGAGCTGAAAATATTATTATTACTACTATCCTTAGAAATGTTGAAGTTAGCGGTTCTGGCATAATAAATATAGAAGACGATTTAACCGTAAAAAATACTTACAATAATCCAATTCCTTCGATCCTTGTTGGCATCCCGTTGAATTTAATAGATAATTTGATATATTTTAAATCAGTGAGTTCAAATGAACATTCATTGCTCTCTGAGAGATCGAATTTGATTATGAATGATAATGAAATGATTATGATACATTTTGACACACCACTTTTTCCAAAACAAAACATAACTATAACTTTTTCACATAGCTATGCAAATATTCCTATCTATTATATCGGTCCGACGGAACAAAATATCGATTATTCGATAAATCCCTTTCCAATTTTACCATATAAAACTGAAAAAGAAGTGCGAACATTATTTCGGATGCCTGAAACTTCTGAAGTAATAGATTTTGAACAAGTTGAGGACATTGGAAATATGATTACCGATAATATTTATGAATATGATTTAGCTAATAGTCTTGAACTTGATTATTTAGAACCCTTTTTAGAAAATCTAAAAGAAGAGGAGAGGGAAATAACAATTTCTTTTAGGGATATGGATGTGACAAAAATGCAAATTGAAAGTGTAACTCGAGAAATTTACATATCTGCATGGGGTTTAATTAGAATTAGGGAAGAAATTCTAATCCAAAATATTGGTTTTATCCAAATATCATTGCTTTCCATTAACATTCCAATATTATCAAAAAATTTACGGGTATTTGATGATATTGGTGACTTAGAAATATCTACTTTTACTGAAAACGAAGAGAATCCCGAAATCAAAACATTTTCAATTAATTTGGCTAGAAACCGGGCGGTACTTTCTCCCAGTTCTAAATACAAGTTTATGCTAGAATACCAATTACCTTTTGAAGATTATAGCTCAATAAACTGGTTTGAGCAATCAATTAAGATAAATTTATATACCACAACCCATGAATTTTACGTTCTCGAAGAAAACGTGCATCTAGTCATTGAAGGGTGTAATGATCTAGTATTTATCTCCACAGATCCTTATGCTATACAACAATCACGAGGGTCAACGATTTTAACTTATATTTCCGAAAATAAAAGTCCGATAGAAAGATTTATGGTACAGTTCACTTTTTCAATAGATATTTTTAATTTATTACTTCGCCCCTTGATACTTATACTAATTATTGCTTTAATAATGTCCCTATATGTTGTAATTATTAAAACTCGAAAAAGAAAAGAAATAGAAGGTGAACTTGGAGGAGAATTCATTCCATTCAGTGAGATACGTGAATTTTGTTCATTATATGATGAAAAAAATGCATTATCATTGGAAATTCGAAGAGCTGAACAAGCAGCAAAAAGTAAAAAAATGGCTAAAAAAACTTATAGCAATATCTTATCCAAAAATACTCTAAAAATTGAACAAATAAAACAAGAATTATTACCTTTCAAAAAAGTCCTTATGGACACTAATGAAACTTTCGAAAACCTAATAAAGAAATTGGATGTTTTAGATGCAGAAAGGATTAGCGTAGATGATAGTTTAAACTTATTAGAAACGCGGTATAAAAGAGGACGATTACCCTCAAAAGCCGCATACGAAAAATTATCGACAGATTTCGATAGAAGAAGAAAAAAGATTGATAGAACAATCGATAGGATAATTCAACAATTACGTAGCTATCTATTATAAAATATCCATTTTATGGGAGAAAATGAATGAAGCCATGGTTATTTGATATATTAGCTTGTCCAATTGATAAACAGTATCCCTTAGAGTTATATATCTTTTCTTATGAATCTAGAATTGACAAATTCACCTCGATGTTAGAGACTATACAAGATAGAAACCTTGAAAAACTTAAATCAGAAAATGTAATCAAAATTTCTACCGTTGATGGAATAATATATCTTCAAGATAATCTTGTATTGGAGAAAACACCACTAATTTCATATCTTAAACTGATTAAACAAAGTCTTGATGAATTGGAAAATATACATGATCTCTCTGGAATTGAAAGTAGCAAAACTCTACTAAATTATATCAGAACTACTATTTATAATAAATTAAAAACATCAATTCAAAATTCAACAGAAAATAATTTGGATGCTCTATTACCAGAATTGGTTATTATTAATAAATTTAAATTCGAAATTGAGATTGAAACAGGGGTATTGCTTTGTCCCGAATGTAAACGATGGTTTCCTATAATCGATACTATTCCACAAATGCTACCAGATGAATATCGAGATAAAGAATTAGAAATAGAATTCCTAAAAACCAATAAAAATTTATTACATAAAGGATTTTTTAAACAAGATTTAAAACCTTTTAACCTCCAGAATTAAGTTTAGCTTTATGAAAGCCCGGTGGTGTAGTGGCCAAGCATCTGGGGCCTTGAACCCCGTGACCACGGTTCGAATCCGTGCCGGGCTATTTTTTATTTATTCACTTTTCTATCGAAGAAAAAATATTTAATAACAACAAATATTCTTCTCTTTATTGTTACTTTAAATTTCTAAATGGATAAATAAAAATGGTTCGATTAGATGAATTAAACTGGGGCTTTATAGAAATTTTAAACTTAGGTATAATATTTTTCATCGGATTTATAATAACTTACTTTTTGATACCATTTATAATAAGATTCATGAAAAAGAAAAATTTTATTGGTTATGACATCCATAAAAACTCAAAGCCAGAAGTTGCTGAATCTGGAGGAATTAGTATCGTTTTTGGCTTCTCTATTGTGTCAATCTTTCTTATGATTTTTTTTCCGGAGTTCTTCAATGAGATCTTAATTTTTTGTTTAACTGTCATTGTATCAGGAATTATAGGGTTTATTGATGATAGAATTCGTTTACGTTCCCGTTATAAGATTATGTTAACCCTTCTTACGGGAGTGATAATTTTCATAGCAAATTTTTATAGATTTATAGAAATTGAATCCCCGGTTATACCATTTTTAGGTCAGTTACGATTAACTGTAATTTATCCACTATTAGTTCCACTAATTATAGCTATTTTTGCGAATACTGTAAACATGTTAGAAGGCTATAATGGTGAGGGTTCGGGTTCATGTCTTATTGCTTTGATATTTTTATTCATTTGTGGTTTGCTTTGGAATTCTGCTGAGGCAATAATATTTACCATAGGTGCTATTAGTGTAATAGCTCCCTTCTTTATATTCAATAAATATCCTGCAAAGATTTTTCCAGGTGATGTTGGAACACTAGCAATGGGATCCATTTTAGCATGTATCGCTTTATTTGCCTCACTCGAAGCAGCTGTTTTTTGCGCGGTTTTAATTCACGTTTTTAATAGTTTTTACGTTCTCTATTCGCTTAAAGGTTTTTTCGAAAGTTCAGATATCCAAGATAAAGAAAGTGATATCATATTGTTAAAAGATGATACTATTAAGGCATCCGATCATAGAAAGGCACCACTTACTTTACCACGGTTAATCCTAGCAAGAGGGCCGTTAAAGGAAAATCATCTGGTTAATAATCTCTATATTATTTCAATTATATGCGGGTTTTTTTCGATAATTGCTACGTTTTTGATGTCATGGAGCATAGGAATTATCAATATATATATAATTTTGATAGTAACTACAGTTTTTGGAATTTTCACCATCATCTTACTGCTAAAATATCCTCAAATTCGAGGAGTTGTCATATTAATGATAATTCTTTTAGCTGCCTTATGCCTTTTATTATTTTTTATAGATTTAGTAATCATGCCAATTGATTTTTTAAATTTTAACCTCTTTGGGGTAATTATTCCTACTAATCTAGTAATATCTTTTCTCCTTGTAATTCCTGTTTTACTGATTTGGTATTACTTAACAATTCGATATTTTTGGAAGGAAATTAATGCTATGAAATTGAAAAATTAAAATTAAAATTTTCTCGATACTTTAATAAATTGATTTGAATATATTTTAAATTTATCTGGTCTTTTATTTGAGAAAAATAAGTAGATACATCATACTCATCATCTTTTTAGTTTTAAGTTTTTCATTTTTCACAACATTATTCATTTTTTTTTTATTAACTAACATTTTAGCTCTTATCCAAGATTGGACATTTTTCGCAATGTTCATTATATATTTTATTTTTCTAGAAGAAATTTTTCGTTGGTCAAAACAGGGAAGAAGAAGTGAAATGAGTGATTTAGTAGCAATCCTTTTCTTTTTCTTTCTAATCTTTTTTTTCACAAAAGATATATTTACTTCATTAATTGGAGGATTTTCTATATATTTATGGTTTGGAATTTTTGAACTTAAAGATTATCCAGTTCTAAATAAACTATTAATTATCTCTTTAGTTACCTATAATCTAATTTTTATTTCTGGTATTATATCTTCTTACCTCCAAAATCCTTTTATCTTTAATACATCATTCTCATTCTCTTTTTGGGTGATTTTAGGTTTAGGATTTATCTTATTTGGACGAAGATATATAGTTATTTGGAGGTTTATGTCACCGGAATATTTGACTCTCTTACTTTATATAATAGCATGGCTAGCAGTTGTATTTATCAACCAATATACCCCCTTGAACTTCATCAATCAAAAGCCTCTCGATTTTTCTAATTTTAATCTACTCGATTTATTTTTTAACATCTATTTTGTTTTGATTATAGTGAATTGGCTAATATATTTTGCTTCAGGACCAATTTTGGATAAACTACTAGGGATTAAGGCAATAAAGGATGAAAATTTAATTTCTTTAATAAATTCAGTTAAAAATCATATGGGAATTAAAAAAAATGTAAAAATAGGAATAGGAAAATATCCTATTTTAAATGCTATGGCATATGGATCGTTTTTAGATAGAAGAATCGCTATAATTGCCGAGAATGAATCCCAAATTCCTAAAGATGAGCTTAAAGGAATTGTGGCTCACGAATTTGCTCATTCCAAGAAAAATCATACCTTAATATTAACCACAATTACTTGTGTTGATTTGATAATTAGGATGTTGTTGGGTTTTCCTGCAACCTTCTATGATTATACCTTTGGAAACCCCCAAATTCCCTTTTTCGGTTTTATTATTGTTAATATTGCGATTTATATTTTGATATATATTTTTGTAAGATTTTTAGAAGGAAATGCGGACCAGTATGCGAAAAAAAGGGGTTATGGGAAAGAATTAGTCAAAGCACTCTATAATTTAGAGAGTTTTTATGCAACAGGGCGACAAATTGGCTTAAATACGATGTTATTGTGTGATGAAAAGATAAATAAAGAACATCAAATCTTAAACTATATAGAAACTGCAGAATATATACACTCTTCATTAGTAAAACCATCACGTAGTTCTCTTCTTAGTAATTTTTTGAATTCTCATCCCCCCACATACTACAGAGTGGTCGCTATTTTAGGAGAGAATCTAAGTTCCTCAAAGGAAGCTTTATTACCTTTAATCTGTCTAAAAAAATCAAAAATTAGAAAATATGGTATCAAATTCGAATCAGAAAGAAATATATTTAATCAAATAGCTACTCAAAAATTCTCTCAATTTTTTAATATCGAAAAAATATCTGAGTACATCAATAATCTTAATCGAAAGGATTTATTTGAATTTGATCTAAACAAGGATTTCCTATTTAGAAATAAACTCACTAATGAGATTATTTTCGGAACTTTGAAGGATGTATCTTTTAATAATAATATATGTGAAATCGATTTATTAAGTGTCTATGATAATAAAAATAAAAGAGAATTGAAACTAAATGCATCACTTTATCAAACAACTCGAGTCCTTATCAATGGCCTATACTTTCTTGATAATAAAACTCCTCTTATATTAAAAGATATAGAATTGAATGAGGGCTATAATCATGCAAAATATATTTTTGCCAAAAAAGATAACTCTATCATCAAAAAGAAAATAAAAGATACGAACTTGCCACATTCAGTCCACATTTTAAATGATTACAAAGATAATGAGTTATTTTTTAAAGAAAAAGGAAAAATCAAGATTGTTTACTGTTCTGGAATAATTATTAACGAAAACTACGATGATATCGAAATAAAACTGAAAAATAAGGAACTTAATGAGGAAAATCCTCCATTATCTTTAAAGCTTAGTGATATTATAATTAGGCCAAGGAACATCTCTATAGTCATTGGAAAAGATAGAATCTTTAGGGATTCAGAAATTAATATGATAAATTGGTTGATTAAAAAACAATGTAGGGTTCAAATATTTCTTAAAAAACCGGTAAACAACTTTGAAATCGGTTACATAAGTTCCTTGAAAACTGAGGCGTCTAAAATGGTAAAAAACCACAATAATGCTTTTTTAAAGGTTAAAAATATTTTTGGTCAATTTATAGAGATCCCGTATAAGTCTATTGAGGCAATCGCTTTTGATTACAAAACTGCCTTAATTCAGAAGAAGCGTGAGACAAGCCTATTCAGTAAAATTGGATATATAATTCAAAAAAGAATAAAGCCCCAGAAGATTATGTACCTTAATAAAGTTTAATTTCGATGTCCTTTTAAACAAGTTATTATGGCAAGCAAGTTAAGAAATATTTTGCATCTATTAAGAATTAGGCAATATTACAAAAATGGGTTAATTTTTGTAGGTATTTTTTTTAGTGAAAGATTATTTGACTTTACTCTGTATTTTTCTCTCTTAATTGGTTTTATCTTGCTATGCTGTTCATCTTCATTCAATTATATTGTTAATGATCTGCGAGATATCGAAAATGACAAGATTCATTCAGAAAAAATTAGAAAAAAACCACTTGCCTCTGGAGATGTTTCTAAATTCACAGCTATTTTAATATTGATCCTATTGGCTCTGATTATGATTTTAGGATTAGTTCTTTTTGTTCCAAATTTAATGTATGCCTTCATGCTTATTGCGATTATCATAACCGGTCAAGTTTATAATCTAGTATTTAAATTCTATGCGTTTATTGACATTCTTGTCCTATCAAGTGGATATCTATGGAGAGCTTTAGCAGGTTGTGCTTTAATCAATGAATATGTGTCAGCCTGGTTATTTTTAGCTATATTCGAGATTGCCATGTTTTTAAGTATCGCTAAAAGAAGAGGAGATCTAATCTACCTCGGAAAAGACAAGGCTGTCGAACATAAGAGAATCTATGGTCAATATTCTCTTAAACTTCTCGATCAATTTCACACTATTATCGCAACCTCTCTATTTATGACCTATGCCTTGTATTTAATCCTAAAATTTAAACTACTCGAACCAGAAACGGTAAATTTATATGAATATATTGCGATATTTACGATTCCAATCTCATTATATATAATCATGCGATATATGTATCTAACCTCATCAAAACCCGAGATTGCGCGAAGAACGGAAAAAGCCTTTTTTGATAAAGGAATAATAATCGCAGGAGCATGCCTAATTATAATACTCTTTTGGTCGTTTTATTTTGATCTTTTTATTATTTAATCTTCATTTAAATGAGGAAAAATAATATATATCTTCTAAAAAATCACGATCTCCTAGCATCAAGATGCTCAATGGTTCTATAGCATATCTTTAAACAATTATTTAAAATTTCATTTGAACATCTATCTGGAGTATCGCTTTTTGAATGAATATATATAGAATCTTTATCAGAATGAAAACAAGCTATTTGAAAACTAGTTTTACTTTGAAGTTTTTTGAAAGGTATGTAATCACTTTTTGGTTTTATTTTTTTTTCATACCTTGCAATTGGCAAATTTAATTCTTTTGCTGTATTCTCTATCAATTGATTTAAATTCTTATTTATTGAATTTTTAGAAATAATTCCATATTTATCAAGTAATCCAATATATGATCCGACCATATCGATATTTATAAGAATTGAATGGTCAAGATCATAACTCTTCATAAATTTATTTTTATATTTTGAAACAAATTTTTTTGAACCTTTTAATCCCCATTCTTCAGCACCAAACCATATGAATAACACATCGTAATTTCTGAGTGGATTGGCACTAACTTTCTTTACCAATTCCATTAAAATAGAAACACCGCTTGCGTTGTCTATAGAACCTGTCGATTTGTTAGATGAAAATATTACCAAAAAACCGGGAACTAATACACTTAAAGTGATTATTGAACATATTGTGATAAGATAAAATAATAAAAGATTGAAATCAGTTATTGCAAAAATGTTTAAAACCAACCAAACTGAGATAAATATCGATAAGCCCATGTATGGAAGGATTATTAATTTAATTATCAGTGAGAGAATTACCTGCATCCTACGAGGAATTCGTGAAGATATTGAATCATAATGGGCTGAAAAGATTATTAATGATGGTTTAGACTCTTTATTTGTCGCTGGAATTTTCACTAATACATTTTTGGATTGTTCACGATGTGTGAACGAATATCTCCTTGTTTTTTGAAATAAATATTTTCCAAAATAAAAAGCCACTATAATTAAGAATAATCTAAATACAAGTAAATATGCTAATGCCATCAAGTATACCGTTCTCATTAATATCCTTATAGGGGTACTCCAGGAAAAATATTCAACCTTAGAATTGATGTTTTCACCTAATAAATCCTTTTGAATATAATTAATAGCTTTAGTCTCTCCAGTACTTCCCGCTGATCGATCAAAAGCTAAAGCATGAATATGATTAATTATTGGCGAATCAAGTAATAATTCTTTATTTATAATAATAGTCAAATTTAATCTATTTCCTAATTTTTCAATAGAATCTTTCTGGGCTGGAGAATCAAAGTAAATTTATAAACTTATCTGTGCTTTATCTGTTTATTTTATAATATAAACAACATTGCTTTTAAAAAAAGTAAAACTTATAAACCTTTGAATTAACAAAATAATTAACGCAAAATTTAAGCAAAAATAAATCGATTTATAACAAATATTAAGTGATAAAAATATGGAAATGGAAAAAAAGAACGTAGCAATTATAGTCCTTGCTATTGCTTTAGTTGCATCTGGTGTCGGAAACATAATTTTTGGAGTACAATTAGGTCTCCAAATACTACCACCAGAATTTCCTTCCAATATCATATTTGGAACAATGTACGGTCCTGCTGATTCAGATCCACAGTATATGTGGGATAGTGCTTCATTCGATTACGCCTATCAAGTCTGGGAAGGCTTATGGGCCTATAACTTAAGCCATCCAGATGTACCGATGATTCCAAGACTAGCAATGGATTTTGGTACTTGGAGTGGTGCCAACCTTACGGTAACCCTTCAACAAGACGTAGATTTTCACACTGGTTATCATTTTAACGCCACATCAGTTAAATTCTCGATGGATAGGTTACTCTATCTGACGAACTTAACCGGTGCTCAACCTGGATCTGGTCTTGGATCCACCGTCTATGGTGAGTCTATTATAACATGTCTCTATCAGTGGCCTGATGGAACTTCTGTTTTAAACCATACAGAAATTATTGATGAGTATACCGTCAAATTCGTATTGAACAAACCATATGGTGTGTTCTTACCTCTTATGACCTTTACTGCGTCGATGATGTTAGATCCAAGTATTACCCCAGCTGATGATTACATCAGTGAAGGTATGTCTGGAGCTACTGCCGAGACAGTTTCAGGAACCGGACCTTGGAAATTCCAATATTATATTGCGGGAGTAGAAGCCAAATTTGTACGAAATGACGATTATTGGAGAGGCGCTGGTGCAGTAGAAGAGTTATTCTTCTCCGTTATTCAAGATTCGGATGCACGAAATAATGCACTTTTAGCCGGAGATGTTAATATTCTAGACTCACCTCATCCCTCTTACTATGATACTATGAGAGCCGAACCTAATATTGATCTGTACGAGGCTGGACCTGGTACTATAACCCAATATTTAGGTTTCAATAATCTAATGATAAATAAAACATGGAGAAGCGCGATGTCCTGGGCAATTGATTATGATTATATGATCGAGGAGCTCTTGGAAGGCGAAGCAGTAAGGTTAAAGTCACCAATCCCATTAGGAATTCAATATGCCGATTGGTCATTTGATGTACCAGTCTTAAACCTTACTAAGGCAAGAAGTTTTATGACCCAAATGGGCTTTGGAGTAGGCTTTACCACAGATGCAGAATGGATTGCTGTTGCCGAATCAGGTACCCCCTTCTTGACGGTAAACTTCACATATAATCTAGGAAATAAATTCCGAGAAGATATGTTAGTATTACTTGAAAATGATTTCAGTTATATCGGAATTAATGTGGAAGATGCTGGCCAAGAATGGGATCCATATCTTGACCGTCTGTATAACAGAGATTTAACTGCCGAAGGCTATCCTGGATTAAGAGGATGGAATGCATTACAAATATGGTTTATTGGATGGATGCCAGACTATAATGATCCAAGCAACTATGTCAATTCATTAATGGCTAATTATTCGTCTTCAAATTCGGCTCAGATTAATGATCCAACCTTAGAAGCTTATATGTTAGCTGGACTTGAAGAAACCGACCAAACAGCACGAGAACTGATCTACAAGAATCTACAACAATATGTTGTGGAAGACCTACAGCCCTGGGCATTCGGTTATGTCGGTAGAAACCATGACGCTTGGTTCTTCACGTTAGAAGGTTATCCAAGCAATGGAATGGGCTACAACTACTTCTATCCGTGCTATTTTAGTGCTTAAAATAGCACAATAAATTTAATTTAATTTTTTTTTTTTTGATTTTTTTTATAATACTTCAAGATAATATATAGCGTTTCTATACTTCAGTTTTTGTAATATAAAAGTAAAATATTTAGATCTTTAAAAAATCTCATAGGCCAAATCATAATATTTAATAATTTACGAATAATTTATAGAAATAAAATTGGTTTATTAAAAGGATTAATTATTAATGAGTTCAAGATCCTCCGTTCTTCCTAATAAGATAAAATTAAAAACATTCAAATCTGATTTGGCTCCTATTGGATTCTTTTTTGATTTAATACCAAATGATTATTTTAAAATACCAATTATGCCAATTCCAATGAGGATAGATAAATTATCAAATGGACAATCAAATTTCTTTATTTTACCTGATATAAGTATTGAGAATGCTAATACCGAGAATAATAAATTCAATATTGATTTGAAAAGATTCGTTTCAATAGGATTACATAATTTAATCTCTTATTCTAAAAGTAAGTATAAAGAAATGACTAATCGCACTCTTAAAGAAACAACAATAATCAAATGGTTTGAAAAATCAACATCTCTAAATGCAGAAATCTATAGTTTAAAAGAAACTTTTTCATATATTCTTTCAGAATTTTTAAAAGTTGCAAACAAAATACTCTCTAAAGGTATTCAAATTGAAGATGATGATTATTTGAATCTGATTTTAGAATATTGTACGAAAATGATTAAGCATTCTCAAGATATAATCGAGGATAACATTTTTTTTATTAAAAAAGATAACTCTGAAGAAAATGTCAAGTTATACAAAGAGAAAAAGAATACATACCACCCAGAAATCATAAAAGTTAAAACATTTGATTTCTCTATAAATAAACATCTGAAAAAGTATTTTGTACCCTACCTTATCTATGATGATCTATTTGAATGCTTTTCTTATAATAAACAAATTCTCATAGAACATCCAGAAAGGATATTGCCTATGAGTCTCTGGATAAAGAATCGAATAATTAATAAAGAACCAATCATTGATAAATTTAAAGTAAAGAAATTGGCTCCCAACACGATTAATTTAAACGATATTAATATAAAGTAATTATTATGAAAAATATAAAAATAGAAATAGCTCGTCAAGGTAATTTTATCGTTGCAATTCTTCTCGTACATTTTGTTTTTTTCGGTTACATTGCTAACGTTTTTGAAAAAACGATTGGCTTGGATATAATTTTTTTAAATAAAGTGTTTTTTAATCCCAACTCATACTTTTCAATTATAATTCTTATTGCTATCGTTTTTTTCGTGGTATTCAGAGAAGCATTTTTTGAATATGGCATAAGAAATAGTATAATGCTAGTTCCCATAATTATTGGGATGTCTTGGATGTGGTCATGGTTTATTAATGGATTTAATCTCATAATAATACCCTTGTTCTTTGCGAGTTTAGAGGGATATTTGACAATTCTCGTGCTTTTAGGTATTAACTTCGGTACTGCACTATTTGCCTCTATGCTCAAAGAAAAATATAAGGAATATAAGAAAAAAATAAAGATTGTTGAGCCTATTTAATAAATTTCAAAATAAATAAGAATGTTAGGATGATATTTAAGAGATGTGATAAAAAATGAGTATGATAAAATACGTAATTAGAAGATTAATTGTTATGATTCCTGTGTTATTTGGGGTTTTATTAATAACATTTATATTATCACGAATGATGCCGGGCGATCCAGTTACCGCGCATCTTCCGCAAGTTTTTACAGAAGAGCAATATTTAGCTGAGATGCATCGTCTTGGATTTGACCTTCCACTCTGGCAACAATTCTTTATATATTTAGGGAATCTATTTACGGGCAACTGGGGTGTTTCTGTCTCCATAAATAAGGGACAAGAAGTATGGGATTTAATCTGGCAGCGATTTCCACGAACTCTAGATATAACGATTTTTTCGATGATTATCGCTTCATTCATAGGTATTAAAACTGGTGTAATATCTGCAACCCATCGTAATAAATCAAGAGACACCATCCTAAGGGGTTTTGCGTTGGTTGGCGTGTCTATACCTGTCTTCTGGCTTGGTCTTATTTTACAATTAACTTTAGCCTATAGAGCAGGCTTATTCCCGGCTATCGGATATAAAACCTTAAATTATCCTGAACCAAACTTTATAACCGGTTTTAGGATAATAGATGCTTTATTTTCAGGTCAATGGTACATGATAACAGATTATTTATATCATCTAGCGCTTCCAGTATTCTGCTTATCGTTTATTACTCTCGCATCTATAACAAGACAAACACGTTCGAGTATGTTAGAAGTTTTGCAACAAGATTATATACGTACCGCAAGGGCAAAAGGTTGTAAAGAAAAAGTAGTTATCAATAAGCATGCACGAAGGAATGCTCTTATCCCTACCGTAACAATTATTGGATTAAATGTCGGAGGCCTTCTTGGAGGTGCAATTTTAACAGAGACGACCTTTAATTTACATGGAATGGGAGAGCTTTTATTGCGTGCTATTGTAGATCGAGATTATTATGTAATCAATGCATTTGTATTTATGATAACCGTAATATTTATTGTAGTTAATTTATTTGCGGATTTAATTTATGCCTATTTAGATCCTCGTATTAAATATTAATTTATTTATAATGTGAAAAATAAGAAAAATATCAAATAAAATGTGAAAATAATGACACAAGAACAAATCCTTGAGAAAGAACTGTTCCAGGAAGAAGAACCAAGTGCAGTAAAGAAAGTTCTTTTTTGGGTTAAAAACAACCTAAAATTTTTATTTATGCCGGGTTATCGAATTGAGGAATTAACTCTCCGTCAAGATTTATATGAAAGAACAATAAGTAAACGAAAATTTATTAGGAGATTAAAATCCACTCTCACGATAATTGGGATAGTAATTATTCTCTTTATTGCTACCCTTGCTGTATTTGCACCTTGGATATCACCATACACATTCGCTGAAGCGGATGCTAAAATCACAGGATCCTGGGACCCACCTTCTCCGGCGCATCCTTTAGGTCAAACTAATTTCGGACGAGACATTTTAGCACGTATAATATGGGGTGCTAGATCCTCATTAACCATTGCATTACCCTCAATTACATTGAGTGTGGTCGTAGGTGTTATGTTTGGAGTTATTGCAGCTTATTTTGGGGGTTGGGTTGACACCCTGATAATGCGAATAGCGGATATATTCTTTGCATTTCCCGGATTAATTTTTGCTATAGTATTAGTAGGAATTTTAGGGCGTAAAATGGAATATATCATTTTAGCATACGGAATTTTAGGAATTCCCTATTATTCGCGTTTAATCAGATCAAGTGTTCTTCAAGCAAAAGAACTCCCCTATGTAGAAGCGGCAAGAGTCTCAGGTGCAGGAAATTGGCGTATTATGTTCAGACACCTAATACCAAACACTATCCAACCAATAATCATCTCGTTTACATTTGATATTGGAGGAGTAATATTAAGTTTTGCAGGGCTTGCTTTTCTAGGTTATAGTGATCCACATTTGATTGAATGGGGTCGAGATATCGATATCGGACGCGGCCATTTAGTAAATGCTCCATGGGCATCTGTTTGGCCTGGAATTATGATAATTATTACGGTCCTCGGTTTTATGTTACTTGGGGATGGCTTAAGGGATGCTTTAGATCCAAGATTGAAAAACTTATAAAATAAATATTTGGTTTAAAAAAGGGGATATAATTGAATTCAACAATCAAAAATGATGTTGTAGATGACTCACAAGCTAAAAGTGATGACTCTGATAAGTTATTAAAAGTAACGAAACTTAAGACTTACTTCTATACTGAAGAAGGAATTGTGAAAGCCGTTGATGGAGTTACTTTTAACATTTTTAAAGACGAAGTTTTAGGATTAGTCGGTGAAACTGGTTGTGGAAAATCAGTAACTGCGCTCTCTATTTTACGATTAGTGAGAGAACCCGGGAAAATAGTTGATGGTGAGATTATTTACAAAGGAGAAAGCCTACTTGATTTAACAGAAACAGAAATGAGAGAGTTTAGGGGTAAAGAAATTACCATGATCTTTCAAGATCCCTTAAATTCCTTAAATCCCGTCTTTTCAGTGGGAGACCAAGTTTCCGAAGTCTTTATTTTACATCAAAAAGATGATTTGAAAAAAGAATTGGATGAAAGAATATTAAAACGAAAAGAAAATCTCGCAGAAGTTAAAGATTTAAAGCAGCGGTTAAAAACTTTAACGGATGAAGATGAAATAGCCGAACTTAAAAGCGAAATTAAAAAAATAAAAGAACAAAATGTACACACTCCTGTAATTAAGGATGTTATCTTAGATTGGTCAGCAAATATTATTACAGAAGTTGGAATTGCAGATGCAAGGGGAATTTTAAAAAGATATCCGCATGAATTAAGCGGAGGCATGAGACAGAGAGTAATGATTGCGATGGCATTGTCTTGTAATCCTGGCCTGCTAATAGCAGATGAACCCACTACCGCTCTTGATGTAACCATTCAAGCTCAGATTATGGAACTAATGAAAACATTAAAAGATAAGTATAGAACTTCAATCCTATTAATTACTCATGATTTAGGTATTATTGCTGAGCTTTGTGATAGAGTTGCCGTAATGTATAGTGGCAATATTGTAGAATATGCGACAGCGAATGAATTATTTAAGAAACCTAGGCATCCTTATACTAAAGGATTAATCGGGGCAATTCCTAGCATCGAGAAGAGAGATCAAAAACTGTTAACGATTCGTGGGATGGTTCCAAATTTGATTTATCCCCCTTCAGGATGTAGGTTCCATCCTAGATGTGACGCGCGATTAGAAGTTTGCGATAAGATTAGACCAAGATTTCTCGAAATCGAAGATAGATATTTTGTGGCGTGTCATTTATTTGATCCAAAATATAAAGATTCTCCCAAATATGACTGGGAAACTGATGAATTTAAATTATCAAAACGTGTATAATTTCAATAAAAAAAATAAGTTGAGAAAATGACAGTTAGTCAAGAAAAAGTAACTGAATCAAAGCAATCAGAGGATATAATTCTATCTGTTAAAAATTTGAAGACCTATTATCCAATTTATGGTGGGTTATTAAAACGTAAAGTTGGAGTGGTTCAAGCTGTTGATGGCGTTAGTTTTGATATGTATAAACGTGAGACCTTAGGATTAGTTGGAGAGAGTGGATGTGGTAAAACAACCATTGGAAATACAATTCTAAATCTCGTTCAACCAACAGAAGGAGAAATATGGTATAAAAACACTCGAATAGATGATAATTTCAATAAAGAGTATAGAAAAAAAATTCAGATGGTATTTCAAGATCCAGATTCCTCACTTAATCCAAGATGGAAAATTGTGAATATCATTGGTGAACCATTAAGGCTTCTAATGGGGATGAAAAAAAGACGTGAAATAAGAGGACGCGTTTTAGAACTTCTTGAAACAGTTTCAATGAAGAATGAACATTTAGATAGATACCCTCATGAATTTTCAGGAGGTCAAAAGCAAAGAATCGTAATTGCAAGAGCTCTAGCATGTGATCCGGAAATTATGATCTTAGATGAGCCAACTTCTGCCCTCGATGTATCCGTACAAGCTCAAATTCTAAATCTCTTAAAATCACTTCAAAAAGAATTTGACCTTTCTTATCTATTTATCACCCATGATCTTAGTGTCATTCAACACATTGGAGATAAAATCCAAGTTATGTATCTAGGAAAATTCGTTGAGGGCGGAACAGTTGATGAAGTTTTTTACAACCCTGTACATCCATACACAAAAGCCTTATTGTCAGCGCGACCAACTTTTGATCCATCATCAAAAACAGACCGTATTATTTTAGATGGAGATGTTCCAAGTCCAATCAACCCTCCATCTGGTTGTGCATTCCATCCAAGATGTTTCGAAAAGGATGAGCATGATAGATGCGGTATTGAGGATCCTGTTCGAGTAGATTTAGGTGGAGATCACTATTTTTATTGTCGTCCCCTTAATACTGAAACTAAAAAATCTTATGAAGGAATGGAATATATTTCCGATTAAATTTTAATTTTCCTATCTTAATTTTTCATTTTTACTATTATCTCTAAGAAGAATTTAGAGTAAAAATATTAAATCATTTTTCTTTTTAGTGATTATGTCTGACACTGATGCTAAAATATTCATAACAAAAACTAGTTCTAAGAATATCTTGGAAGATTACAAAAGATTAATGCATCTGATTAAATATCAAGAGTATTTTAATAAAGATCAACAAATTTTAATTAAATTAAATTTAAGTTGGTCTAAATTCTTTCCTGCATGCTCTACACCTCCTTGGCAGTTAGAAGGTATTTTAAAAACAATGGTTGAGGACGGTTATAACTCAAAGAACTTATTCACAGCGGAAAATAGAACTGTGGTGACAAATATTGAAAGAGGACTAAAAGGAAATAAATGGAATCCAATTATTAAAAAGTATGGAGTATGGTTTGTTCCACTTACACGTATCCCGTTTGTATCCTATAAATCTTTACGACCCAAATTCCTGCGGTTTAAAAATAAGCAATTGTTTGCCTTAGATTCTAAAATTTTTCCAGAAGGATTTAAAATACCGAAATTTTATGTTGGAAAACCAATCATTCACCTTCCTACTATGAAAACTCATGGCCATACAGGAGCAGAAGGGGGAAGTCTTCAAAAAACTCAAGGAGAGATGAAAAATGGGGGAATTACTTGTGCTATGAAAAACGCATTTGGTGGCTTATTAACTAAAAGAAGACATTTCTCACACCAATTTATGTCTGAAGTTTTAGTAGATTTATTGATTATTCAGAAACAGATTCATCCAAAAATCTTAGCCGTTGTAGATGGTACGGTCTGTGGCGATGGTGCAGGACCAAGGGTTATGATTCCGCGTATTAAAAATTATCTTCTCGCAGGATATGATCAAGTAGCAGTGGATGCAGTTGTGGCTAAAATGATGGGATTTGACCCTCTCAAGCTGCCTGCTATTAAGTTAGCGCACGATGAAGGATTAGGATGCGGTGATATAGATCAAATTGAAATTGTTGGAGAAGATATATCGAATATTAATTGGCATTTTAAAGTAAAACGAAGTTTGGTGATTTGGGGTGATCAGATGGTAAGGAAAGGGCCATTACAATTCATTTATCCATTATTCAAAAATGAACTCTTCTTTTTAGGTCCCACCTTAGCTTCGAAAATTTATCATGATATGATATGGTATCCTACTATCGGTAAAAAAAGAATAAAGGAGTTTAATAAAACCGAGTGGGGTAAACTTTTTCAATCATATCCAATAAATTAAACTGAGTTTTCTAGAAGAAGAATCATAATAATTTTCTAATTATATCTTCGTAATTTCTATTATTGTTCTCTTTACCAACTTTAAAATACACAAAAAATTCAATTGATCCCCCCTTTCCTAAAATAGGAGATTTCATGATGGCTTTAGGAATTAGGTTATTTTTCGTGCTCCAACTAAGGAGATCTTTTAAAATTTCAAAAAGAATTTTATTATCTTTAATAATTCTGAATTTTTTTTTATTATAGAAATTTGTTTCAAAAATCGGTTTTACTAGAACTATTATATCGCCTCCTAATTTGACATATTTTATAACATTTGGTAATAGATCTTTTAATGAAGAAAACGTAACATCCACAGTCATAATGTCTACCAATTCTCCAAGCGTAGTTATTTTTCGAGCATCCACTCCTAAAAGAGCAACCACCTGTTTTTTATTACAAATTAGCGATGGATGTAAAAGATCTGTGGCAGTATCGATTGCATAGACTTTTGTGGCTCCATGCTTGAGAAGACAATCTGTAAACCCACCTATTGACGCTCCTATATCGGCACATGCTTTTTCTCTTACTATAATTGAAAACTCACTTAAGGCTACGTCTAATTTTAAACCCCCCCTTCCAACATATGGAAATGGAGCTTTGAGAGAAATCTTAAGAGAATTTTCTACTTTCTTGCTCGGTTTTCTAATTATTCGTTTATTAACTAAAACATAACCATTTTTTATTAACCATTTTGCCTTCATTCTGCTTTCTACTAAACGTCGTTCAACTAATAAGATATCCAAACGCTCTTTCATTGCTTTAAATTATAGAGATGATTTCTATTTATGTGCAAATCTTTGTATAATAAATACTTTTTTTTGCTAATTTCAATATTTTTTCTCGAATTTTAAATTTAAAAATAAAAATTAGAAGTGTAATGATGAGTATTCTTAATAGTAAGATTTTTTTTTCTCAAATTGTAACTCTAAAAAGGAAATTTTACAATAAAGAATTATATTACCTCTCTTATTTTTTTAAAATTACTCGAATTGAACCCGTTAGCATCATAATAAAAAACAATTATCTTCTTTTCCTAGTGAAGAATGAAGATTTTTTTAATGCCAGGGAAAATTTAAACCGATTGCGACAACGATTGAAAAATTTTAAAGTACTTGTCATTCGTGAAGTACCAACTTTACTTAGATTAATCTTTTCATTCTTCCCAGATACCTACATTCATGATATTCATTTAGAACGAGAAAAATTTTCTAAAAATGTAATAATTACTCTTTATTTCATATTTGATATGGATCGAGGCATTGCTGTGGGAAATAACGGAGTTTATATAAACACCATAAATTATATTTTTAATAACTCTGTGAATTTTCAAAGAAATATCAAATACAAGATTAAAATCCAATGTAAAAGAATATTTTTATAAAAATCATATCAAGTTTTTATGCGACCTTTCCTTTAGCAAGGGTGCTGGCCATTCGACCTAATTGATATTTTAAAGAAATTTTAGATCCAAATTTATTATATAGCACTTTTAACAAATATCCGACTCCTATATATACTCCTATAATGAAAAACCAGATAGTTGCTATTGTTAATTGCTGATAGAAAAGAAAATATAATATATTATGTGCTAGGTACACTGTGAGAGAGTAATATGAAAAGTAATAAAGAAAGCCATTTTTCGTTCTTTTTTTGAAATAAATATACTCCTCAAATATTAAAAAAATAATTAGTAAACAAATATCTATTCCAAGAGTATATATCATCCATGAGAAACTTCTGTTAACGAGGAATTGTGGAAATCTTATCAATATTCCTAAAATGATTAAAACAATACCAAATATTAAACCCGGATAGATTACTTTCTTTTTTAATGATTTCTTTATTAGATCAGTATCCTTTTTTTGATAAATTTTGAAGATAAGTTCCCCTAGGACACCCCCAAATAAAAAAAAGGGAAAAAATGAAAGGATCACATCAAGATCTAAAGAATGATAAAAGATATGAAATAAAAACCCAAATATATTCGCTTTTCCTTGATATGGTAATAATGAAACTAGTAAAAATTGGTTTAGAATCCAAATAGCTATTCCAATGATAATTCTATAGAAAATTTTTAATTTAAATAATGGCCATGCCATAAATTGTGAAATTGAAATTGTTAATAACACAAACCAAGTCCAAATATACCCAGGATTTAATAAACTTAATGCTATACTTGCATTATATATTAAAGCAACGATGAAGATTAATAATGCTCTAAAGAGATATTCCCGTTTAATTACGTTATCATTATAATTTTCAGATTTTTCTGCTTTTAAGTATCGTGATCTCAATGAAATGGCTGTTGATAATCCTGCGATAAAAATAAATGCAGAAGAACCGATAGGATCAAAAATAATAAAAACGATATCGTATAGCCAAACTTCCTGTTCAATTAACCACCAATGTAATAGATGGCCTAAAAACATCCATAATATAGAAAGCCCTCTGAATATATCGATGCTATTTAAACGTTTCATTTCTAAACACAAATCTTTATACTAAATAATTAGATTTTATTTGCTAAATATTCAGCGGATTTACTAATAAAAAATTTTAGAGATGCATATTTTCCTAATTTTCTATAAATTATCCGAAATAAATAAGTCCATAAAGTTATAATCGGTATAATTAAGAGTATGATCTCCAAGGCATTCAATATAGGAGGAAAGAGGAAATAGAGGATATTATGAGCAAGAAATATAGTAAAAGAATAATATGAATAGTATTTAAGAACCGAATAACTCCGTTTTAATTTAAGATCGCCTAAATCTTTAATATATACTAATAAGATGATTAGTAACAATTCTATTCCAAAAATAAACATATGTGAAGAGAATGCTCTCTTATCTAGAAAATTAGGAAATTGAAATAAAACTCCGAAAATGATGAGTACTAAACCCCCAATCAAGCTAGGTATCGTTAGATGTCTCTTTAAATATGCTTTAGTGTCAATATTTTCAGAATTAAATGCTTCATGTAGGATATCTCCGATTACTGTTCCCGCGAGTAAAAAAGGAAAGTAAGCCAAGATAACATTCTGTTCTGGGACATTATAAAGTATAAAATGTAAGATTCCAAAGAAATTAAATTGGCCTTCAAAAGGCTTTAGCAATACAATAATAAATTCATTTCCGATCCAAAAAGCAAAACAAATAAATAACCTAAATAAACGGGATGTCTTTAGTAGAGGCCAAGCCAATAAAAGTGAGATGGATATTGTTTGGATAACAAACCATATCCAAATTCCCGGTACACCCATAAATAACGTTCCAAAAAAGTTCCAGATGAAGGATATTACCAAAATAATTAAAGCTCGAATTATATATTGATTTCTGCTATTTTTCATGCTGAAATCACCAGATAGTTTAGCTTTTTCTAAGTTGACCTTATAAGAAATCATCGCACTCATTCCTGATACAAGTAAAAATCCTCCCCCTCCTATTGGAGCTCCTAAATTCCAAACTATCTCATATAACCAGAAACTAGATTTTGCCGAATACCAATACATCATATGACCAAAGGTCATATAAAAGATACATAGTCCTCGAAAAATATCAATAGCTTGAATCCTTCTCATAGAACCTTTTATCCCCTTATTTAATAAGAACAGAAATTATCAGAAAAAATTAAACTTTATTATTTTTTTCGATTCAGTAACTTGAGCTCTTTAGAGGCATCTTTTAGAGTTAGTTCTCCATCAATTACTTTTATAACTATCTCTGCTACGGCTGATTTATCAAATACGCCTTCCACATTTTTCATTCCTCCCTTATCAACTTCAATTTTCCTATTTTTATAAGAATGTTTCACAAGACTAAAGTATTCATTTTCATTGATTTCAATACCATCTCTTAAAGCTAATATTAAAGCAGATAATTCATCTTTAGAAACATGATGGAGTTTATTCTTTTGGTTTATTTTAATCTTAGAAGATTTAAATTCATCAATTAAAAAGATCCTCACGTTTTTCCTTCCATTATATATTGAAAAAATTTGCTTAATTAAATTGAGCGTTAATCGTAATACACCATTTCCTAGTTTGAAGGTAATTATGAAATCATTTTTATTCTCGCTCTGGAAAAATTGGATATATTTCGTTATTTTGCCAACCACTTCATTCATTTTAAAACAACAATATGAATATAAATAATATCCATCTAAAAAGATCATTAGACCCGTTCTTTTTCCTGGATCTACTGAAAAAAGAATTTCAGAATAATAGTCCTTATATCCTATCTTTACTGCAGCTATTATTTTAATAATATAATTTTCAAAATCTTCCTCATCCGAATAGGCTAAAATCTTTGCTTTGCTCCCTTTTTCTTCCATTAATAATGCTTCTTTAGTCGTCGTGAGTATAACGCTATGATAACTTGAATTGATCTTGTTTAGATTCAATATTTTGAAAGGAATTTTCAGCTTATTTAATTCTTTATTAATTCGATAAAAAAAAGATAAATCCTCAGTTAATATATATAAAGGTGAGCTTCTCAATTTAATATTATAATTCATAATAAAATTAAAATTTTTGATAATGATTTTTCCATTAAAGGAACTTAATAATCAGATTCAATCATATGATCAAAAGATCGGTTTGGTGTCTGTTTGGGGGGAAATTGGAGTTGGTAAAACTACCTTTTCACTTCAAACAGCTTTATTAAATAGTTCATTAGCAAATTCGGTTATTTATATCTACACTAAGCAAAATTTACCTTTAAAAAAACTAAAAACCTTAATTCAAAAATTTGATAATAATATAGTAAAAAATAATTTTGTCATTTACAGAATTTTAAATTTCTCTGAATTGTTTGATTTTATTTTAGAACTTGAACAAATAATCATTAACCTTAAAAATGAGAGAGAAAAAGCAAATATTCTTGTTATTATAGATTCTATAACTAATCTTTATCAAATGGAATTAAGGAAAAATAATAAAAATAAAAATGTGGCTTTAAATTACCAATTAAATCAGATTTTAGCAACACTAAGCCATTTAAACATTAATTATCCTGTTGATGTGTTGATCGTAAATTATCTGAGAAGATTAAAACAAGAAAATCAAACTATTGAGATTCAAAGTGGAGGAAAGGTGATGGATTACTGGATAGATCTGTCAATTAAAATCGATAGACATAAAAAGCTTAATTATCGAAATTTTGTTATTTCTGCGCATCCTGAAAAAAACCTCATAATTTACCAATCAAAATTGACTAAATTTGGATTTGAATTAGAATAAAATTGCCCAAAATTCTATGTAATTTCGATTTTTTAATACTTCTACTAAATAATCTCATAGACAAAAAATTTGTAAATTATAAAGCCTTAATTATTATAAATAAGCTCACAATTAAAAATAATGAAAAGACCACAGGTTTTGTAATCCTTGCCAAAAAATACTAAAATTGAAAAAATGAAATTAACACGTTGGCTTGAAAAGAATTTACCTCATTATTTTCCGAATAAGCAAGCTTTAATAGAAATCATTGATATTATTGCTGAAGCAACAATTCCAATTAGAGGTTTATTAGAAAGAGGTATAACTTCGAGGGAGCTTGAGGAGAGATTGAACATTGAAACTCCAATAAATGAAAGTAAGAACATTTATGATGAATTACAGATTCATGAAGATATTTTAACTCACAGTATAATTCTAAAAGCTCTTCAGGAGAGAGATGCTAGCTTCTTATTTATCGCCTCTGAGGAGGCCGATCCCGTCATAGGAAATGGTAAGTTTGGTATAACTATAGATCCTGTTGATGGATCCTCTAATGTTGCCGTAAATAGAACTGTGGGGACGATAATTGGAGTATATAATGAGGAAGGACACATCATATGTAGTTTTTATGTCTTATATGGGATTTTCACAAATCTGGTTTTAGCAGTTAATGGGATCGCAGCGGAATTCATTTTAGACACTTCTCCTTATAGTATGACATTTTATCATTACATCTTCTATGAGTTAAAGAAATTGCCTAATAATCGAAGAGGAGGAATTAGATGTCTAGGAGGTGATTCTAACAGCTGGTCAGAGAAATGTTGCTCTTTTGAAAAGCTTCTTATCGAAAACCAAGTAAAAGATCGCTACAGTGGAAGTTTTGTTGGGGATTTGCATGCCATTATTCATTATGGAGGTGTATATGCTTACTTCCCATCACCTAAACCTAAAATTCGGATTTATTATGAATGGGCTCCATTAGCTTTTATTATAAAAACCTTAGGAGGTGAATTTTTAGCTATTGGTAATGAGCAAAATATTGATAAGATACGGATTTTAGAAGATTTTTGGCCATTAACCAAAGAAAATGTAAAAAAAGTTCATGCTCTTGAATCTGGGGGTTTAGTTGGGAGTAAAATGTTAGTTGAATTATTTCGCTCGTTGTAAAATAGCACTTAATTATATATTAGTATGATAGAAAATAAGCTAATTAAGAAGAGAGAAGCATCTGTAGAATTTTTCATTTACAAACAAGATTCAGTTAAAATACCTTCAAAATCCATGAATGTTTTTTATAATGAAAAAATGATTTTAAATCGGGATATCACGAGTTTAGTAGTAGGGGCATACAAGAATATATATAATTTACTCACTTTCAATTTTATCGACTCAATGGCAGCTTCTGGAATCACATCTATAAGATTGCTAAAAGAGCATGAAGAATTAAGCAAAGTGTATATCAATGATATTAATCCTTTGGCAATTGATCTCATTAAAAGAAACATTAAATTAAATGCAATTGATGCTTCAAAGGTAAATGTTTCTCAAAAGGATGCAAATTCTTTATTTTCCGAATTTCACAATCAAGATCATTCTAATAATACGTTTAAAAGGGCAGACATAATATCCATTGATCCATTTGGAACACCTAATTCATATATTGATATGGCGTTTAAAGCTATTAAAAAAAAAGATGGCTTGTTGTGCTTAACCGCTACAGATACCGCTGTGTTATTTGGAGTAAAACCAAACGTTTGTATACGAAAATATATGTCAAAACCTCTCCATACTGAATATTGTAAAGAAATTGGAGCGCGAATCTTAGTTTATTTCATTTCTCGGTTAGCAAATATTAACAATCTAGGTATAATTCCACTCCTTAGCTTTTATTCAAATCACTTTTTAAGAGTTTTTATTTCTACTGTAAAAAAGAAAAAAGAAATCATACATAACTTCTCCAATTATGGATATATTCTCCATTGCACGTCGTGTGGGTATCGGTCTTCTTTTTCAGACGACATTTTACAGATACCTAAATATTGTCCATCATGTAAAGGATCTAAAGCATTAAAATATGCAGGACCCCTCTGGATTGGAGAATTACATAATGAGGACTTTCTTAGACTCCTCCTTTCTTTAAATAAACAACAAAATTATATTAATAAAAAAGTAATCGATAAAAAGCTCAGTTATGCTTTAGAAGAGGTAAAAATGCCCCCATTTTATTATAATATTCATAAGTTATGTCAAGAATTAAAATTACCTTTTGTTCCGAAACTAGATGAAATCATTAAGGCTATTGATAAAAAGAAATTTACGGCATCAAGAACACATTTTGATAATTTAGCCATCAAGAGTAATATTAATTTATCCGAATTAAAAAATCTTTTATTTGACTTATCAAAAAAATAAACAATTAAGTGTTGCAGATGGATAAGAATACAACAAATCATAAAAACGAACAATTTTATACAAAAGCGAAAAAGCAAGGCTATAGAGCCCGTTCTGCTTATAAACTCTTTGATATTCAAAAAAAATATAATATCTTCAAAAGAGCCTTTTATATCTTAGATATTGGAAGTGCTCCTGGTTCATGGTTACAAGTTGCAAAGAAATTTGCCGAAGAAAACCTCATAAAGTATCAAGATAACCATTATCATCGTAAGGATTATAAGATATTGGGGGTCGATCTTAAAAAAATTAGTCCAATTGAACATGTCGACATTATGAGATTAGAAATTACAAAAATTTCAGCTATAGAGGCTATTCAAAATTATCTTGCTGGAGATAAATTTGATCTGATACTCTCAGATGCCAGTATCAAAAAATCCGGTAATAAGTTTAGTGATCAAGTAAAACAAGCCAATTTATGTTTAAAGATTCTTGACACCATATATTTATTGAAAAGCAAGGGAAATTTTGTCATTAAAATTTTTCAAGGTGAAGATTTTAAACGAGTACATCGATCTATGAAAGATAAATTTCATTTTATTAAAAGCTATAAACCAACAGCTTCTAGTAAGAAAAGTAACGAAATTTATATCATTGGATTAAATAAAAAATGAATCATTCATAAGATTCAGTTTCAATCTCATCAAAATTAATACGATACTTCTCTCCTTTCATTAATGCATAAATCCATTCAGTTAACCAAATACATTGATGTGGATTTAGATTATCCATATTGGTTTCATTACATTTATTTGCAAAAGGACATATCAAACATGGTTGATAAGAGAACATCTCAATGATAAAATTTTTATCTGATTTGTCAATTTTTATATCTTTTACCTGAACATCGATCTCCTCAATATAAGAAATATGTTTTGTCCATGATGCATCCACTAATTCTCGTGTTACTTTTATTTTAGACTGAAGTGATAAAATATCAATTATATTATCTAATTCATTACGATTTTTACCCGATATTGCCATTAAATCTTTAAAAAATATTTTTTTATGTTTTCTGATAATATCTAATATCTTTTTCTCATCTTTCTTAAGATTCCGGCTGAAATCTTTTTTCCACTCTTCAATTCTCTCAATTCTTCTCTCCGATTCTGATTTATCCGATTCTTCACTACCTTCGATTCTATCTTTTACTTTACATTTATGGCGGCTGAGATATACAAACGATTTACCGCAATATTGACACACTTCTTTTTTTTTCTTAGCCATCGTTAAAAAGTTTATTTTTTTCTAAAATTCTAGGGTTTATGAAAACCAATACAATTTCAAAATTATGTTTAATTTCAAATTAATTTTTCGATTTATGGGTCAATTTAATATAAATATATTATTGTGAGTTTCTTTTTATTAGTTAATAAGATTATTATTTTTATACAATGAGAGAATTTATCAACTCATCTAAGATCAATAAAAATCAACTTTTTATCCTTGATAAAATTGGTGAAGAAATTCGAAAGGAAGAGAAAAATTCCTTTTTTTTAAATACTGGCTCAAAAAACATAGATAATATCTTAGATAAGGGATTTCATTCAAAAACTTTGTATTTAATTTTTGGATCATATAAGACAGGAAAAACACAATTATGCCACCAATTATGTATTCAAGCGTATAGAAATAATTTTAACGTCATTTATTTTGATACAGAAAATACCTTTAGACCAGAAAGGATAAAACAATTAGCAAATTCCCAAGGTTTAAATTTTAATAAAATATTAAAGACGATTTTAGTATCAAAAATAATGAGCAATGATGTCTTCTTATTAAAACTCAATAGCCTCAGAAAAACTATTCATAAATCAGATATTAAAGTACTTCTTATTGACTCAATTAACAATTATTATCGTTTAGAACAAGGGAACGACCTTACCTCTTTTCAAAAGGCAAAATCTAACTTTTTAAAGATTATAGAGAAATTAAATTCACTTACTAGAGAGTTCAATTTAATTACCATAGCTACTGCTCAAATATCTCCAATATTTAATAAAAATGCGCTAATTAAAGAAAAACCCGTTGGTAATCAATTTCTAAATCATTATTTTTCGGAATATCTTTACTTAAGCTATAAAGAAAAAGATTTCGGTTATATTCATGTAGTAAATTCGTTATATCTTCCAGAAAAGAAGGTACTTTATAGATTAACGGATAATGGTATAGTAGATTATAAAATTTGAATATCCTATCTATTTAAACTCTTTTAAAAATTGTACTAAATCTAAATTTTTATATCTCTTAGAAGTTTTTTGTGAATTTACATAACAAATTTCATTCTCAATATACTCATCTAACCAATCAATAAGTTTAGCTGCATATCTGAGCTTTTTTTGTTTACTCTTACTTGCTTTTTGACTTTTTTGAAATCCAACTTTACTATACTTTCCCACTTTGTTCATAAAGTCCATACCAATCAGGAAGATTCTATGAAAAGGTATTAACAATGAGCGCAAGAAAAAAAGTATTCTATCACCATCAGTAAAACCTCCATGATTGATTACATAGTCATTAGGCTCAACTTGACAAGTAAAGATAATTTTTTCGAATTCAAGTATTTCATTTTCAAATCTTTTAAGCTTTTCTATATTATCTCCATGCGCATGTACTACAATGAAATTTGGATAAATAAATTCATTTGTCGTTATTCCATCTAAATCACTAAATATTGCCTCTATCTTTATATATCTTTCTTTTAATAATCTAGATGCTCCATCTGCGGCAATATTAAAAATTTTTTCACTATTCAGGTCTACATTATTTCTTAAAAGAAAATCTAATGTCATTTCAAGTGATGGTCCACATCCATAAACTAAAATAAATTCTTTTTTTAATAAATCGTCTTGAAATGATGAGAGGACAGTTTCTAGGTTCCAATTATTTTTTTTCATAATCATATTAGATAAATAATCTCGAGCAAAACTATCTTTTTGAGCATCATAATTAAAATCTTTGCTAATAGTATTGTACCATCCCTTAAACTCATCATAGAAATTTACCTTTCTTCTTATCAATATAACCAATTGACTCCTTTTTTCTATGAAAATTATTCTTCAATAAAAAAATTTTAAATCTATTATATAATTAATTAAAATTATCAATTAATTCAATTATTATTAAATTTTAAAAAAATTAAAATCTAAGAAGTGAAAAAAGAATGGGATCACCTGGAAATTATTTCTATACTAAAACTCATCAATGGTTTGACCCTTCATCGGGTAAAGTTGGAATTACCGCATTTGCGGCTGAAGCACTCGGTGAAATTTCATTTGTTGATGTTGATGCTCTTGAAGGAGCGGAATTAACTCAAGTTAAGATGGACGGCGATGAGCCATCATCTGATCCAATTGATGCAACTGTTGAATCCAGTAAAGCCGTTGGCGATATTTATAGTCCTGTGTCTGGAACGGTAAAAGAAGTTAATAGTGATTTAATGGATGAACCAGAAAAGCTCAATGAAGCTCCCTTTGAAACTTGGTTATATATAATTGAACCTTCAAATTGGGACGCAGAAAAAGCTAATTTACATAACGCAGCCGATTATGATGCTTTTTGTGAAACGCAAAAGTAAGGCTACTTAATCTTTTCACAAATTTTTCTTTTTTTTATTTTTAATGAAAATGTCAAATCCAAATAAATTCATCTTAGGATTGATAGTCAACCCGATTTCAGGAATGGGTGGCTCAGTAGGTTTAAAAGGAACTGATGGTAAGGATATTCTCAAAAAAGCAATAGAACTAGGGGGAAAACCTAATGCTTACAAGAGAACAGATATATTCTTACAAGCTCTCGAGGGTTTTGAATCGAAAATTAAATTTATAACTTGCCCTGGATATATGGGTGAGAATTCAATCAAAAAGTTTAATTTCGCTTATGAACTTATATCTGATTCCATTTTTAATAAAGGAAATGGAATTTATGACACAAATTCAGAGCATACTAAGAGAGCGACCAAAATAATAAAAACAATGAAAGATGTGAACCTTATTCTGTTTGTAGGAGGAGATGGTACAGCGCGAGACATTTTGGATGTAATTGGGGACAATAGACCTTGTTTAGGTATACCATCGGGGGTGAAAATCTATTCTAGTGTTTTTGCAATAAATCCTACTGCTGCTGCTAATATAGTAGTACAATTTTTATGGGATCAATTATCATTAACTAAATCTGAAGTCTTAGATATAGATGAAGAAGCATATAGAAAGGGAGAACTTGTCTCCATATTATATGGGTATCTCCTTACGCCACACTCACCCGAATTTTGCCAATATTCGAAATTGGGCTCACCAGATACTGACCAAAATAATCAAGAAAGAATTGCTGATAAAATTATTGAAGATCTTGAAAAAGAAACATATTATTTATTAGGACCTGGAACAACTGTTAAGGCAATAACAGATAAATTGGGTGTTCAAAAAACATTATTAGGAGTAGATTTACTTTATAACAAAAAAATAATTGCATATGACTTAAACGAAAACCAGATTTTAAACTATGTGAAAAATCGACCAATTAAGATTATTGTCTCGATTATCGGGAGACAAGGATTTTTATTTGGAAGAGGAAATCTTCAATTTACACCAAAAATCCTCAAACGTATATCTTTAAGTAATATCATAATTATTGCAACCAAAGCTAAACTCCTAAGTATTCCCAATAAGTTTCTTTGGATTGATTCAAGAGATTCTGATTTGGATAAGGAAATGAGAGGATTATACAAAATTATAACGGATTATGATGAAGTAAAAATAATTGAATTAAAATAACTCCAATTTAATTATTATTACACATTAAATAAAGATTCTCCTAATTTAACGGTAATCATCGCTTGTAAAGCGAAAAATGTAGAGATTATGAGGAGAATTCCTAATACAAGGATTCTAATGGCAATCTTTTTATTATAGACATATTTCGAAGCCTGATATAGCATAACAAATCCTACAGAGCACAAGAATATGAATACTGAGGCAACAATACTTTCAATAATAAAAGCATCTTGAATACTTGGATAAAGAATTACTGGATTACCACTTGAATCCGCCCCGATGGCTAATGGCTCCTTAAATACAATGTATACTATTCCGGTTTGAAGTAAAAACAGTGCTATATAAACGATAATTATAACTAAGGATCTCGCTGGTAAGGGCATATCCATTCGAGGTAACTTGATCTTTGGATATACCAGTTTAGGTTTTCTTATTTTTTTTCCAAAAATCCAAGGAGTTTTCCCTTTTAATTTTTCAAATATAGTTTCTGATCCGAGAATTTCATCAGTTTCCGATTTAATTTTAAGCTTCGATTCTTTTTCCATGATAACAACAATTTTATATCTCTTAATTTTATAAATATTTTTCACTTTAAAATTTTATTCTTCATTAAAACGCCTTATCAGAATTTTCAGAAAATTTAATCCAATTTATTTAGCAAATTAATTAAAATATTCCATATTTTTGGAACACTTTTTACGCGTAATTTTTCATCGGGTGAGTGCCCTCCTTTTATATCGGGTCCAAACGATATAACCTCCATTTCAGGAAAATAATCACTGAAGTATGCGCATTCTAAACCTGCATGAATTGCTTCTATTTCGACCTCTTCGTTATATAAATTCATATAAATTTCTTTAGCTATTGAATTTAGTTTTGAATCAAATTTAGGAGGCCAACTAGGATATTTTACATATTTATATGTCTCATATTCCAAATTTGATAAATTCATTAGAGTTAATAATTTATTATGTAAAATTTCTTTATCGTAATTACTGATACTCCTAATACTGATACGAATCTTTATTACTTGCTCTTGGCTTTTTATTGTTGCAAAATTCATAGATGTATGAACTAGTCCTTCTATTCGTGGATGAAAATAAATTGGGCCAGTAGGTATCATATAAAAAAGATTTAAAAGCTTATTTTGGAAATCTTCTTCCATTACTTTGAAATTGTGACCCAAATCTACTTCGTCAATTTCTAATTTCATGTTTGGTTCGATTCCATCATATAATTTTTTTATCTCCGTAAAATGTTGTTCAACAAACTCAGTCAAATCTTTCTTTTTGTTTCTTTTTATAAGAATAATCGCTTGAGCTTCTCTTGGAATGGCATTAGATAAGTTACCTCCATTTATTGAATTTATCTTAATTTCAAATTCATTATTTACATTCCAAAGAATTTGAGTTATAATTTTAACAGAATGGCCTCTTCCTTTATCAATATCTACTCCAGAATGGCCTCCTAAAAGGCCTTTTATTTGAATTTTTAATGGAACATATTCTTCATCTACGAAGTTTCGAGAATAAAGTTTAAACCTTGTTCTAAATTGGATACCACCTGCACATCCTACAGTAAAAGATTTATCATCCTCAGAATCAAGATTAATTAAATAATCTCCCTTAGCAAATTCACGATTTAATTGACTTGCTCCTTTTAATCCCATCTCTTCGTCAACAGTAAAAAGAAGTTTTAGATTAATTTTATCCAAATTTAATTTTTTCTCAGAGATCTGTTTCATGATCGCTAATTGGTACCCAATTCCAACCCCATTATCAGCTCCTAAAGTAGTTCCCTTTGCAGTAACCCATTTCTCATTTTCAAATTCAATAAGTTCTAAATCTAATGGATCATGCGCAAAATCATGATCACTATCCTTATTTTTTTCACATACAATATCCATGTGACTTTGGAGTACTACCGTTATCGTATCATCATTTTTGCCGGGAATTTTAATTAGGAGATTCTTAACATCATCAATTTCTGTTTTAAATCCAAGCTTCTTAGCTTCATTGTTAATATATTCCCTTACTTTTTCTTCCTTGCCCGAACAACGTGGAATTTTAGAAATTTCATAAAAATACTCCCAGAATTCGGTGGGACTGCCTAATTGTTTTAATTCTTCCATGATTCTCGCTTTAAATGAAAATATATATAGGAATTATCTTTTATTACTTATAAAACTAACAAATTATAATTTAAAATCTTTAAGGTTGACATCAAAATGAGTAGTTGGAAGGATCTCTATTCAGAAGTTAAACGTAGAAAAATGGAAGCTCTGGATAAAAAAGATGTTGTGAAAGCAGTTGAAAGTCATGGAAAAATTCTTGCTGTAGAAGGTCGGTATGAAAAACCTGAGAAAGTAGTCAATCATATGTATGCAGCTGTCCATGAAACAATTAAGCCAAAGCATATTATGAAAAAAAATCTTACTGATTATGATGTAGTTCTAATTGGATGCCCTGGAGATCAGATACCTCATTCCGCATATTCAAAAATAAGTGATTATGTAAATAATCATGGAGGATGGATAATAACTACTGACTGGGCAATAAAATATATTATTGAAGTAATTTTTCCCGGATTTATAAGATGGAATGGAAATCGTACCGCTGATGCGGTAGTTGCTTGTCAGATTCTTGAACCTCAACATCCCTTTCTAGAGGGTGTATTAACAGAAATACAGCTCGATAAATGGCATAAACCTTCAGCAAAAAATACAAAAAAAACCGAATTTCGATGGTGGCTCGAAAATCGTAGCTTTCCAATTCAGGTGCTTAATCCAGTTGCTGTAAAAGTTTTAATTGCATCATGGGAAATAAAAACAAAATGGGGAGAGGCTCCAGTTTTATGCTATTTCGATTATGGAAAAACAGGAGGTCGTATTATTCACCTAATTTCACACACTCATTTACAGAAAGGGAACGTAAAAGGTAAATATGCTTCAGCATTAATTTTAACTAATATTCTTGATGAAAGAATATCATTAAAAATGGGAATTAAGAAAACTCCTAATCAAGGTTATGTTTCTGACTGGGAGACTCCATCAGTTGATTCAAACCAGCAATACAGTCTTTCTAGTAATCAAAATACATATGTCGATCCAACAACTACCAATGTAGGACTTACAGGAACTTCCCAAATTATTAAATTAGACGTTAATAGTGCTGATTTTTCATATGGGAAGAAGTGTGGATATTGTGGATATGATTTTGCAGAATATAGCGGCCAAATTTTTAAATGTCAAGCATGTGGAACTCAATACCATGACCAGTGTTTAAATCAGCAAATCAATGAAGGAACTTGTAAAAATTGTGGCAAAATATTGTTATGGTAAATGATTTTATCTTTTTCTCATATATATTAGCACAATATAGAGATATATCGGAACATTCGTAAAAGGCAGATTTCACGAACAATAATAAAAAAAAATTAAAAAAAAGTAGTCAAAAAAAAGTGACAGATTTTAGTCTTCTGTTATGGTAATTGCTTCTTCTGGACATTGGGTTTCGCAGGCTCTACAGCCCACACAATCTTCTCTATTTTCTTCAATAATATTTACTTTACCGCCCTCAGGTTCCCCAAAACATTCGCTTGGGCAAACTTCATAGCAAGTTCCACATCCAGTACAAGCATCCATATCAATTTCGATTCCAAAGCTCATTTTAATTTCTCCTTTTTTTATGATATAATGATAAAAAAATTATCTTTGATAAAGAGAATAAAATAAAAAATATAAATTTCGTTCTTATCTTGATTCATTTTAATATCTTTTTAATAAATAGAAAAAAAAGGAATTATATTTTATTTAGATGTTTTAGGATATACAAAATCATACTTATTAATCCTGCGACAACAGGTCCATAAAAACCAATATCCATCCACCAATCAGTATATTCATACGTTACTCCGAAAGAGATAAGTCCAATAATTGCAAAACCCCAAATTAAAATTGATGATATAATACCAAACATTGAGGTTCCAAGGAAACCAACCGGTGAATCTTCCCGAATGAATGGCTGTGGAATTAAATTATTAATCGCCATTACTATTTGGAGGATTAATAAAATTACTATGAAAACTTGCATGATATAATCTAAAATTGTAGAATATTCGCAGTAAAGACAAGAAAATCCATTCCAAGAGTAAAGTGGAATATCTAAACCTCCAAATGGACCAATCAAGAGCATTACTAGTGCGATAATACTCAAGATAAGCACGATTGCAGAAAAATAATCGATTCTTCTCTCTTCAGACATATTTTATCCCCATTTATTAATTTTGAATAAATTAAGATATTAAACGTAACTAAATCAACTTATTATATAATATTATGTCAATTATAATCTTCAATTAATCATGAAAAGAAATATAGAAATCATGATATATTTATAATTTAATAAAATGCAGTTGAAAAAAAAATGGACTTTCAAATATAAGGAGTCGATTCTCGGAGCAAAATTGAGTAGTCCTACAAAAGAACAAACTATAAAGCTATATTTATCCACGAAATCGGGAAAAATTTTAGCCTTAGATTTAAATGGTAAATTGTTAATTGAAGAAGAAATCACTGAAAATTCACCAATCTGGAATATAGAAATTTATGATTTAAATAATGATGGGATCGAGGAATTAATACTTGGGGGAATGGATGGGCTTCTAAGAATCTTTCAAATATCATCTCAAACTACGTTAGAACCTTTATGGGCACATCAGTTTGGCTCTTCTGTTAGCGGCTTTAGAATTGGGGATATAACTAATGATGAACTTCTTGAAATCATTGCTTATTCTCTTGACAGAAGTCTCAGAATTTTGAACAGTAATGATGGATCATTAGTATGGGGTCAACTTTTCGAAGATGGTATTGAAGATGCCAAAATCTGGGCAGATCGTAAAAATAGCAATAAAAAAGAAGTGTTTGCATGCGCAAATGATGGAACTATAAGAGTATTTGAAGCCATTAATGGAAATTTATTATGGTTTAAACGGTTTTCAGATAAAGTTCGGTTTGTTGATTATATTAATTCTAATAAGGGAATACTGATAATATGTGGAGGAGATGATAAACAACTTCACCTTATCGATAAGGAATCTCAAGAAGAGATTAAGACTATTGAGTTTGATGATTATGTCTGGAAATGTCTCTCGTTTCCAAGTTCAATTAAAGATTCATTATTAGTAAGTTCTTACTCATTCGAGTATCTGGATCACTCTAAACCAATTCAAGAAATTAATTTCACTTCAAAGCTGCTATGCATTCATCAAAATTTAGAGCCTATTTGGGAATTACAAAATAAGAATGTCGAAGCAATATTAAGATTTCAAATAACAGGTCAAAGTTTTATTGCTATTGGAACAACACAAGGTGAACTACTAATCTTAGATGAGAAAAATGGCACCATAAGATCTAGTATTAATTATAAATCATGTGTAAATGCGATACAGTATGAACCAGCAACTAAAATGTTGATAATTTGTTACGAAGATGGACTAATTAACTCATTTCATATAGCAGATAATTGAAATATTGTGGATAAATGAAAAAATAAAAAAAAGATATTAAATATTTATGAAGTTTCCTCGGCTTCCTCTTCTGCGGCTAATTCCTCTTCTAGCTCCTCGAGAGGAACTGGTGCTGGGGTAGTGAGCATGCTGTAACCAATCCAGATAGCGATGATGGAAATAAGGATTACAATTAGCCATAAAGGTAATACAACAAAGAGTTCCCAGCTTAGAATGCTACCAATAAATTCTCCGAACACATTATGAGCCCAAAGAGGGTCACCACCCCACGTTGAGAACCAAAGGTCTATAACGCTTCCCATGGTGTAGACAATGGCGATTAAGATGCCGAGAATCATGACTATAAATCCGATAATTTTATCTTTAGCCATAATAATTACCATTTTAAATTTTTTTGTAGATTTATTTTCAAAAAAAAAAGAATATATCTAATATTTTTTGTTAAAATAATATTGAATTAAAACCATTTGCTTTTGTACATGCTAACCAAAGGTCTAAAAATAAATAATTTCGCTTAAAAACGCTTAAAATTTAAATTAAAGGTATTAATTGCTTTTAAGTAAAATGATTCATAATTAGTGTCTAGATTATTAATTTTTATAATTAATTCATTATACTATTTAATATGTCAACTAAAGAGCCTTATGTATTAATAATCGGTTCCAGTAATATTGACATGAATATTTATTCAGAGCGTTTACCTAAAAAGGGGGAAACAGTCACCGGTGGAACTTTTAAACAGTTTTTAGGAGGAAAAGGCGCGAATCAAGCAGTCGCATCAGCAAGATCGGGTTCTAAAACAATATTTATTGCAAAAATTGGGAAAGATTTATTTGGAGATAGTATGCTTTCTCAATTAGAAAAAGAAGGCATTAACGTAAATTACATAATAAGAGATGAAAAAGAAGCAAGCGGAATTGCATTTATAATGATTGATGAGAATGGAGAGAATATGATAAGCGTTGCGCCAGGAGCAAATGTCAAATTAAAACCTAGTGAAATAGAAAAAAATGAAACAATCATTAAAAATGCCACTTCACTCATAGTCCAAATGGAGATTCCAATGGAAACTATAAAAAAGATATTTCAAATCGCATCAAAAGGAAAAGTAATAAAAATATTAAATCCAGCTCCCCTCAAACCTATTCCTCAGGATTTATTGGCCCAGATCGACATTATTGTTCCTAATGAAGGTGAGTTGATAAGACTTCATTCCTTACTTAATTTAAACAAACTCACAGAAACTCAAGACAACAAAATTATTCAAGCTTCACAAAATCTAGCAAATTTAGGTCTAAAAACCATAATAACAACTTTAGGGAAAAAGGGATCCTTGATTTATAAATCAGAAGTGGCAGAAGCAATTAAAGTACCAGCACTTAAGGTTAAAGCAATTGATACTGTTGGAGCCGGGGATTGTTTTAATGGTGTTTTAGCGAGTAAATTAACCCAAGGAGAAAATATAATCAGTGCAGTGAAATATGCGACTGCGGCAGCCTCAATTGCAGTAACTAGAAAAGGCGCCCAGAAATCCATGCCTAGCGCCATGGAAATTCAAGAGAAATATAATGAAATCACTCATCATACAATTAAGTGAATTCAAATCTTATGATAGAAGAAAAATTATTGCCTGGAAGAGGCACATGTTTGAGAAAAACTAATTCTAAAAAGTTAAGCTCATCAATTAACTGTGATAGCGCAAATGACTTTATGATCATTAATGGAACCTCACTTATCACTAAGCATGCGCAACAGCTGACCTTTGATATCAAATCTCAAGATTATTATATGATAATTAATATTGGAGAAGAACTCGCTAATATCAAATATAACCATGATGTATCAGACCATGAAATTATCTATGATCCCTATAAATATGAACACTCTGAAAAAGTAAATTTTGATCCTAATGAATTTGTAAAGCAATTTTCTGTACACTCGGGTTATATTGATATTTTATCTAAATGGTATAGTATTAAGTTTACTTATCCAGAATATAATATCATTTTCATTAAACCTGAAATGGGAATTTCGATTCAAGTACACACCCATCGATCTGAAGAATGGGAAATATTAGGTGGAAAGCCAATAATTATGAATAATAACCGAGTATATTATTTTGTGGAGGATGGTACAAAGTTCACTAACGAAAAGCTGAAATATCACTCCATCATTAATCCAAATAAGAATCCTAATGACTTCGTTTCTATTAAGGAACGATGGAGTGGTTCTTTTGATGAGGAAGATATTAAACGAATATACAATCCCAATAATTATCAATGATATTTTTTAATCCGTCAAAAATATTGGTCAAAAGAAACGATAAAATTGGCAAATAGGAGATCTTAAGGTAAATCTTCGTTGCCCATTATCTAACCTTTTAAAGTTTATGTTTTTTCCCCCCCTTGTTTTAATAAAATTAAAATTTAATTGATGACTAATATCATTACACGTAATAAATATAATTGAAAAAAATAACAAAATATATTAAACGGAACAAATAGATTGGTGCAAAGATGTCTCCGAATGAAGAGCCTAAAGAAGATGAACAAGAAGAACTTGAATCAGAAGAAATAGAGGAAGAAATTGAAGAAGAGATGGAGGAAGAACTCGAGGAAGAAGAAGAGGAAGAAGAAGAGGAAATAGACCTTGACAAAGAAAGAGATCGCTTAAGATTCCATTTTCGGGGCCATACATTAGAAGACTTAAAGAAAATGAATATGGACGAGTTTATTCAACTCCTTCCCGCAAGAGCAAGACGGTCTTTAAAGAGAGGATTGCCTCCCAGACAAAAGAAATTACTGGAGAGATTAAGAAGAGCTTATAGAGCAAAGAAAAGAGGAAAAGATCTTCTTACCCGCACTCATGTAAGGGATATGATTATTTTTCCAGAGATGGTGGGATTAAAGATCGGAGTATACAATGGAAGAAGTTTCGAAGTGGTAGAAATTATGCCAGAAATGATAGGACATTATCTTGGTGAGTTTTCCTCAACCCGTAAACGCGTTCAACATGGTTCTCCTGGTATCGGAGCCACAAGAAGTAGTAAATATGTTCCATTAAAATAATGATTATTATAATTAGAATAAAAAAAATGATGAAAAATGCCACACTGGGGATATTCTTTTATTGAGCAGAAATATGATGCAGATAGAATCGCAAAAGCATCAGGTAGGGATTTGAGGATTAAACCTAAAGATTCAAGAGAAATCTGTGCGGTAATTAAAGGAATGAAGGTAGAGGAAGCTAAAAGCTTTTTAGAAAAGGTAATTCAGCTAAAACAATCAGTTCCTTATAGGAGACACAAAAAAAAGCAAGCACACAAAAAAGATTTAAAGCAATTCAAATGGTATGCCGGGAAATATCCACAAAAAGCTGCAGCACGTATTTATGAAGTACTCTCAGCAGTGGAATCTAATGCAGAATATAAAGGACTAGATATTGAACTCTGTAGAATTATTCATTCAGCAACCCATAGGGGAAGAATTATCAAGCGCTATATCCAACGTGCTCATGGTAGATCCACGGCAAAATATCATCATTTAAGTCATGTTGAAATTGTTATTTATGAAGTTCCAAGTTAAAAAATCTTAAAGTAAAAAAAAACAAATTAGGATGAGATAATTGCCACTAGCCAAAATTTTCATAGAAAATGGTATAAAATTAATGCAGATTAATGAATATTTACGTTCAGAATTAGTTAGAGCAGGTTTTGCAGGTGTTGACATTCAAAAAACACCCCTTGGAGTAAGAATTACCCTTAAAACGAGTCGACCTGGACTCGTAATAGGAAAAGGGGGAAAAAGGATACAAGAGATAACTGATGTATTACAAGAAAAATTTGGTCTTGAAATGCCTCAAATAGAGGTCGAAGAGGTTCCTAATCCCGACTTAGATGCCCAGATTATGGCCGAACGGTTAGCATATTCATTAGATCGCGGGCGTCATTATAGAAGAGCAGGATATTACATTTTAAGAAAAGTTATGGATGCTGGAGCTAAAGGCGTCGAAATTATTATATCGGGAAAAGTAACCTCTCAAAGAGCTAGAACACAGATTTTTAGAGCAGGAACAATGTCAAAGAGTGGACAGCCCGCACAAGAAGGGGTGGATAAAGGTATAGCCCAATGTATTCAAAAAAGTGGGACATTAGGGATAATAGTGAAAATTATGCGTGCAGATACTAAAATGGGAGATGAAGTAATACTTAAGGATGAATTACTTAATCAAGCACAAAAAAAAGCTGAAGCAAAGATGGCAAAAACCAGAGCAGAATATGTCATAGAGGAGGAAGAAGGAGAAATAAGTGAAGAGGATAAAGAGATACTTGATGAGGTCGATGAGGAAGACGTTTCTGAAATATCTTTAGAACCGGAAAATGAAGAGATTGAGAAGTAAACGAAAAGAGGGGATTAGAAAATGGATATATTAACCGCAAAAAAAATTCGAGAGATGGATAAGCGAGAGAGAGAACGCACATTGCTGACCTTAAGAGAGGAATTAATGATGCTTTATAGCCAACAAACAGGTGGGGGTATTTCTGATAATCCTGCGAAAGCAAAAATGCTTAGAAAGCAAATTGCAAGAATATTAACTGTTAAGAATGAGGAAAGGCGATGATTAGTCCTAATTATTTAATATATCATGATTTAATCGGTTTTGAAGTATTTTTGAAGCGTAAATCAAAAATAAAAGAATCAGAATATCCAATAAATGGTATTATAATAGACGAAACAAAAAATTTAGTCATATTACAAAAAAATAATCAAATTAAGAAATATATTAAAAAAGATTACATATTCAGGTTTAAAGTTGATAATGATCTTTTGGAAGTTGATGGTTCTATGATTGTAGGTAAACCTGAAAATAGATTAAGAAGTCTGAAAAAGAAAAAGTGGTTGAAGTAATATTATGAGTGTTCGAAATATTGGTATACCCGGCGTAAATCCTCCAAAAAGTAGAGAATGTAATGATAAGGATTGTCCTTTCCATGGCTCTACACGAATAAGAGGTAAAATTACCCAAGGTTTAGTGGTAAGTAAAAAATCAAGAAACACAGTTGTGATAAGACAAGATTATGTTCAATTTATAAGAAAATATCAGCGATATGAGCGTCGGAATTCTCGTCTCTCATGTCATTTGCCTGAATGTTTAAAAGATGAAATCAATGTTGGAGATATGGTGAGAGTAGGGGAAAGTAGAAAACTTTCCAAAACTAAATCATTTATAGTATTAGAAAAAATTGTAAGTGGTGCCATTTAAATGGGAACAAGGAGAAAACTGGGTCGCAAGACCCTTGCTAAGTCGCGAACGAGTTATGGACTACAGAACGGTTCTAAAATTTTGATTACAGATAACTCAGGTGCTAAAATTGCTCAAATAATCAATGTTGACCATTCTAAAACTCGATTACGGAGATTACCCAAAGCAACAGTAGGTTCTGTGTGTTCAGTTACCGTAAAAAAAGGGAAACCAGAATATCGTGGTAATATAATGAAGGCAGTTATAGTTCGGCAGAAGATGATTTATAAACGTGTTGATGGAACACGTTTATGCTTCGAAGATAATGCGGGAGTGTTAATTACTAAAGAAGGAGAACCCAAAGGCACAGAGATAAGAGGCCCAATTGCTAGGGAAGCAGCAGAACTATATCCAAGATTGGCTTCAATATCCTCATTAATCATTTAATTATAAATCAAAATGATAAATTATGAAAATAAAATCAAAAAAACCAAGAAAACAAAGAAAAGCGCTTTTCAATTATAAGAGTCATCAACGGTCAAAATTATTATCCACCCGGGTAGCTGATTTTATCCGAGAAGAATATGGAATTAAAACTCTTCCACTAAGAGTGGGAGATGATGTACGAATTATAAAAGGAGAGTTTAAAGATTTCGAAGGTGAGGTAATTGAAATCACAAAAAATCAAAGAGCAAAAATCAAAGAAGCTAAATTTGAAAAATCAGATGGCACTGAATTTAATCCCTCAATTCATATTTCGAATTTAATTATTACCAAATTCATAAAAGAAAAAAAGATGGATCCTTGGAGAGCAAGTCTAATAGAAAGGAAAGCAGTATTTGGCTTTTCTAAAGAAGAATTATTAGCTGGCCCTAAGAAACAGAAGGAGGAGGTTGAGAAATAAATGACGCGCCATGGTGGAACTAAGTCTCTTAAAAGATTAAATACCCCAAAATTTCTACAGATTAAGAGAAAACATGGAAAATTTTTTGCTAAACCATCTCCAGGACCACACCCAAGTCGATTTTGCCTTCCTTTACTCCATATTGTAAGAGACCTATTAAAAATCGTCACAACACACCGCGAGGCAAAAAAATTAATTGGTCAAGGATATTTTATGGTTGACGGGAAGGTAGTTAGAGATACAGGCTATCCAGTAGGATTAATGGATGTGCTTAGTATACCAAAAATAAAAAAATATTATCGAATATTACCTGATTCCCATTATGGTTTAATTTTACATGAAATGAAAGAAGACGAAAGTAACTTCAAATTATGTAGGATTTCAGCTAAAACAACATTAAAGGGGGGTCATATTCAATTAAATTTACATGATGGAAGAAATATTTTGATAAAGGTTAGCAATCCTAAAAATCCCAAAGAAGATATCTATAAACGTATGGATGTGTTAAAAATTACTGTACCAGAACAGGAGATTGTCAAATCATTAGAATTTAAAGAAGGGAATTTAGCATTGATTATGTCTGGGAAAAATATAGGACAGGTAGGAAAAATAACCAAAATATTGAAACGTTTTGGACCAAACGCAAGCACAGTATCTATTCAACATAATTCGGAACACACCGAAACATTATATGATTATACCTTTATTATTGGAGAGGAAAATTACGAGATCAGTATTCCTAGTCTAGAATAATAAAAAAAGAAAAAATGTGATAAAGAAATGTCTATTAAGGCTAAAAAGAAGGCTTTAAAGCTTCAAGAAAAAGAATATGCTACGATATGGAAAAATCCTATGAAGAAGCCTTTTTTAGAGAAAATTGTATTAAACATTGGAGTAGGATCAGGTGGAGAGGAATTAGAAAGAGCTTCAACAGTATTAGAAACTATATCAGGAAAAAGCTCTGTGAAAACATTATCGAGGAAGAATGTTAAAGAATTCAATTTGCGTAAGGGTAGACCAATAGGAACAATGGTGACCGTAAGAGGAGCAGAAGCAGAGAAATTATTGAAAAGACTCCTCATTGTGACAAATAATAAAATATTACGGAAGAGCTTTGATAACTATGGAAATTTTGGTTTCGGAATAACGGAACATATCACTATTCCTGGAATCGATTATGAAACAGAAATTGGAATCTGGGGGTTAAATGTTGTTGGAAGAATCGTTAGACCTGGAATGAGAGTAAGATATCGTAGAAAGAAAAAAACTAAGGTACCATCTCATCATTATGTATCTCGAGATGAAGCACAGTATTTTCTTAAAAAAAATTTTGGAGTAGATATTGTAGAAAAAATAGAGCTGGATTATGCTTAAAAAGAATGATGATAATTATGCCTCAAGGTAAAAATATAGGAAAAGGACAGAGAGTCTGCAGGAGATGTGGAACTCATAGAGGAGTTATTAGAAGATATGGTCTCTATATCTGTCGTAGATGTTTCTATGAAATTGGTAAAGATATAGGATTCCATAGATATGATTAATAATAATAAATAAAAAACTCAATAAAATTAAGCTTAAATGAATGTTATAAGAGGAAAAATAAAATGACTAAAACGATCGCAAACAGCATGAATATGTTAAAGAATGCTGAAATGGCAAGGAAAAAAGAGGTAATAATAAGTCCAGCATCGAATTTGCTTCAAAGAGTTCTCCGAATTTTACAAAGCAAAGCTTATATTGGTGAATTTGAACGATATGATGATGGACGGCAAGGAAAATTTAAGATTGCATTACTTGGGAAAATTAATGAGGCTAAAGGATTGATCCGAAATAGTTATTATGTTTCTCAATTTGAAGCTTTAGAAAGGAGATTATTGCCTGCTCCAGGATTAGGCATTATCATTTTGTCCACAAATCAAGGTGTTATGTCAATGAAAGAAGCAGAAGAGAGGAATATTGGTGGACAAACGTTATGTTATGTATATTAGTAGATATTCTGGTAGATTTTAATGGTTAAAACAGCATTTTATAAGGAAAAATTAGACATCCCGGAAGATGTTGAGGTGATATTAACAGAAAATCACCAAATCACAGTTAAGGGTCCGAATGGGACTATAACTAAGGACTTCTCACATGCTAGAGGGATTAATATGACACTCGAAGATAAAAAATTTATCATCTCAACTAACTTTCCTAAAGGTGAAACTCTAGCGTTAGCAAGTACGATTTTAAACATTATCAAGAACTTAATCATTGGTGTCCAAACCAATTATCAATACTTTTGTAAAGTTTGTTATTCTCACTTTCCATGTAATGTGGAGGCCAAACCAGAAAAGAAAGAACTTCATGTAGTTAATTTTCTGGGTGAAAGAGCCCCAAGAGTAACTAACTATTTAGATAATGTTGATGTAAAAATAGAAGGCGATGATGTAATCCTGATTGGCCCCGATAAAGAAATGTTAGGGCAAACCGCAGCTAACCTTAAGAGATGCTGTAGAATTAAAAAAAAAGATCCCCGAGTATTTCAAGATGGAGTCTATCTCTATAAAAAACAGATAGGAGATCACATCATCTGGAAAATAAAATAATAAAAGGTCAAAGCTAATGGAAAAGAATAGATTAATGGAACTCAGGAAAAACAAGAAAAGAAAAAATCCAAAATTTCGCCGGGTTGAGTCTTGGAGATATAAAAGAGTAAAAGAATCTTGGAGGAAAGCTAGGGGTATAGACTCCCAAACAAGAAAGAAAACCAAATCAGGAGTAAAATCACCAAATGTTGGATATAGGAGCCCTAAGAAAGTGAGAGGTCTTCATCCATCAGGATATGAAGAAGTTAGAGTTTCATCAATTGATGATCTTAAAGGTTTAAGTAATAGAAAACACGCAATAAAGATATCTGGAAAATTAGGCACTAAAAAGAGAATTTCATTGGTTGAATATGCTCAAAATAGAGGATTTAGAATATTAAATATGGGGATATCTCAACGAGAATTAGAAAGTTTTGAATCAATGCTCCAATCACCAATAGAAGAATTAGAAGATGATTTCCTAGAAGGAGAAGATTTGGAAAACTCTCTAGATTATGAGGATTAAAAATAATTAATGGATATGGGGATAATTATGAGTTTAAATGCACAGAGAAGAATGGCAGCTGAAATATTAAAGTGTGGGGAGAATAGAGTCTATTTTGATCCCTACTTAATTGAAGAGATCAAAATGGCAATAACCCGTGATGACATTCGGAGCTTAATTAAAGATGGTATAATTAAGAAAAAGTATAAGAAAGGAATATCTAATTATAGAAAGAATTTACTTCATCAAAGAAAGAAAAGAGGTCTTGCGAGAGGATTAGGTAAAAGAAAAGGGAAAAAGACGGCGAGAACTCCAAAGAAAGAAGCATGGATGAAAAGAGTTCGAGCCCAAAGACATGAATTAAAGAAGCTTAGAGGCCGAAAACAAATTACTATTGCCAATTATAGGAAATTATATATGAATGTAAAAGGTGGAATGTTTAACAGCGTTGCTCAAATGAATAGATATATAAAAGAAAAAGGATTATTAAAAAGAGGACGATAAAAATGGCGAAAGGCCCGCGATATAGGAGACCATTACGAAGAAGGTATGAAGGAAAAACAGATTATCATCGTAGATTGAAACTCATAAGATCAAAGTCAATAAGAGCCGTCATTAGAGCATCCAATAATAATATAATAGTCCAATTAATTGAATCAAAACCAGGTGGAGATAAAATATTAGTTTCCGCCTTTTCTAAGGAATTATCAAAGAATTTTGATTGGAAGGCTAACACAGGAAATATTCCAGCGGCATATTTAACTGGATATTTAGCTGGATTACGTGCAAAAAAGCAAAATATTACTGATGCAATCTTAGATCTAGGAATTTTTTACCATCATAATCGAGTATTGGCAGCATTTAAAGGATTATTAAAAGCTGGTATGGATATTCCCTATCGTGAAGAATTTTTTCCAGATAATTTTGAAGAGAGAATCAGCGGTTCTCATATTGAAAATTATGCGAAATATTTAAAAAATGAAGATCCTGAAACATATCAGCAGAGATTCTCAGGATATTTAAAAAAGAAGAAAATAGATCCATTAAAAATGGGACAACTATTTTCAAATACGCTAAAAATTATCGATAATAATGTTTAAAAGATGAATCTAAATGAGTCGAAGTAGAAGTATAGAAGAGATATGGGTTCCAAGAACAAGGCTAGGTGAATTAGTGCAACAAGGACTGATTACGCTTGATAAAATATTTGCTAACAATTTGGTTGTTAAAGAAAAAGAAATCATTGATGTTCTTTTACCACAACTCAGAGAAGATGTAGTAACCATTAAAATGGTCCAACAAATGACTGCCAGTGGTCAAAGATCTAAATTTAAGGCAGTAGTACTTGTTGGAGCAGATGGATTTATTGGAGTAGGTTCAGCAAAAAGTCGAGAAGTAGGACCTGCTATAAGAAAAGCTATTGACCGAGCAAAATTATCTGTAATTCCAGTGCTAAGAGGATGTGGAAGTGGTGAGTGTGGTTGTGGTCATACCCACAGTATACCATTCAAAGTCGAGGGTAAATGTGGATCAGTGAGAATTAGGTTGATCCCCGCACCAGCAGGAGTCGGCTTAGCATGTGCAGATAAAGTGAAACAAGTTTTAAAATTAGCAGGAATAGAAGATATCTGGAGTAAAAGTTTTGGAGACACAAGAACGAGTGAAAATCTAGTTAAAGCAACATTTGCTGCTCTAAAGAATGCTCACAAGTATAATTTTAATCTCTAAAAAATGAGTGGTGTATATGATGGCAGAAAATGAAGTTATTATTAAGAAGAAAGCTAAAATAAATCAAGAAGAAATTCCAAAGTTAATGTTTGCAGTACGTATCAGAGGATCCCCTGGGATGAATAGGAAAATCCTTGATACACTGAAAATGCTAAGAATGCATAAAATAAACCATGGTGTTCTTGTTTGGGGTAAACCGAGTTATATTGGTATGCTTAATAAATGTAAGGATTACATTGCATACGGAGAGATAGATGAAAAAACATTAGTTAGGCTATTACGAGTCAGAGGGAGAGTTGAAGGTAATAATCCACTCACAGATGAACAAGTCAAAAATTTAACAAGGTATAATAATATTAAAGCACTCGCAAAAGCGTTATTTAAGGGAGAACTTCACTATAATTCCAAGGATCTCAATAAAATAAAACCAATTTTTAGATTGCATCCTCCGAAGAGAGGCCATAAAGGAAATATAAAAAAGCACTATAAAGAAGGAGGAACTCTTGGTTACGTTGAAAATTATATCAATGAATTAATCTATAAAATGCTCTAAGAAATAGGTGAGTGAAGAAAATGAGAAAATTTAAAAGTAAAAAACAAAAAAAAAGAGGAACTCGAACAATTGGATACGGGAGAGTCGGACAACATCGAAAAACAGGACAAAGAGTAGGACGTGGAAAAACGACCCAACTAAAAAAAGCCATGAAGTCTTATTATTTAAAGCAGAAAAAGTTAGGATTTCCCGATCCAGAATGGCGTTTAGGTAAAAAAGGATTTAAACGCCCTCAAGATATAAACAGGATCTATCAAGTTAATACTTTAAATGTGAAAGATTTAGATATAAAAATTGATAGTTTTACCGAATATAATAAAGCTACTAAATCAGGTACTACATATACCATTAATTTAGACGATCTAAACATCCAGAAAATACTCGGTCGGGGAGAAATTAATAAAAAAGTCAATTTATCCGTCAAAAAAGCCTCTAAACGAGCAATTGAAAAGATTGAGGCCGCCGGCGGAAAGGTCACCCTTCTTTCTGAAGCAGAATAAATCTAATTTTAAATCTATCTAATTTATAATTAATTAATCAATAAATTTTATAATTAATTGAATTAATCCGGGCAGTAAAAAAACAAATCCTAGGATGTTTCCAACAAGATGGACTGAGGTAAAGACTATTCCAGTTAAATATGAGGTAATAAAATATTCAATTTTCAATGAAACTAAAACTCCACCAATTAAGGTGCTCAAAATATCATAAAAAAAAGTAATAACACCCCCAGTTAACCCTAAAATCACCATGATCCGAAATGTATATAGATCATCATATGGCTTGTAAAATGTCTTAGCTTTTAAATAATCATTAACTAAGCCTCCCAAAAAACCTGTAAACGAATAGTGGATTAGTTGATATATAAATAAAGGAGGAGGAGAGGTACCCAATGGGTTAAAGAAAGTAAAAATTAGTGCGCTCAATAATCCAACCAGCAAGCCCTCCTTTTTACTTAATATAAAACCTGATAAAAATATGAATAATGTAAATAACTCAATGTTAGGTAAGTAAGCAAGTGTATAGCCTAATACAACAGCTAAGGCAGAAAAGTTGCTAATTAGCGCAATTCGAAATGATTTCTTTTGACGCCAAATTGAATGATTTCCTATTTCTATTTCAGTAGTAGAAACATTAAATTCTTCATATCCTCTTTTATCATTTTCCTTTTGAGTTAATTCTCTCACTTTAGATGTTTCTCGAGATGAATTTAGCTTGGAAGATATTGTTTTAAAATGAAATACCATATAATATTCAATGTTAGAACATTTAAAAATAAGGCGATTTTTCCTATTTTTTTAAGCTAATAAAAAAACCATATAATGTAATAAAAAACATTTAAATAGCATAATAAATGATATTTCATAATATAGAATATAGGAAACCTATCCTATAATCAAAAATACTAATAAATCAAACTACTATGAAAGTAACTAAGAAAGTCATTGGACTTATTTACATCAGTTTTTTACTATTTGGAATATTTAGCTTCGTCATCCCAACTTGTAGAGCTAATGGAGTTATCCCTCCAGAATATTCAGATAAATTGAATTTAGATGGGATTTATAGTTACAATGTTACTGGATTTGGAAAGGAGGCAACTTGGTTAAATTTTTCTGGTGGAGCTGAAGGTGAATGGGCATCTACTACAAATGATGAGATTTTAGTCAATATCTCTGGTTTTTATAATCGAGATCCTGACGATATATCCGGGGATGTATTTTCAGATATTCATATGCCATGGTTTGATATAGAAATCTACAAAGAAGCTATCCTCAATTTCTCTCTATCTAACGTGTCAAATAGTGAAATTGCTAGAAATCTAGGCTTAGGATTCGCCAAATTTCAATCTGGTTTTATCATACCGAATAATCAAACAGAATGGATAAAAGCAAACGCTACATTGGAAGCTGAAGGTGCATCGGGTCAAACCGCACATATTACGATAGAGGAGACCTATAATTTTCTCTATTTTCGTTTTGAAGAGTACGGAACTACTCAAAATCAGATGACTGAATTGACTTATGATACGAAATCTGGAATATTAATCAAAGCTAACACAACAAGAGGGGATTATAAACTCGGGATATCATTAAACAATTATTCACTTGACTTTGAAACCGAATACAAATACCAGGTTAATACTTTTGAACCCCTTGGATGGGCAATATGGACCGATCTATGGGGAAATTATAAAGATATATTTGCCACTGGATCGGAAAGAGGTTATATATTAGTCGACTTCACTGGACTATATCATCGAGATCCGTTATTATGGGATCCTGATCCGTTCAAGTACGCAACGGGAAGACCTTGGTTGGATATTAAGGTTGTATACGAAGGAGATGTTAGGACTGATATTACTATGCAGATGACTAATATTTCAAATACCGAAAGTGCTAATGCACTACTAATTTCTTTCCCAGGGTTCCTTTCTGGATTTCTTTTACCTATGATGGATAATGATACATATGATATTGAAGCTGAAGTATTGGCCGCATCGTGGTTTACTGTTGATCGTGAATTTACTTATGAAGAAACGGATCTAACAGTTGACATGCACTTTCAATGTGGAGGGTCCTTTCCTCAAAATACCCATTTAATCTACGAAAAATATACAGGATTACTATTGTATGTTAATACTGTTGGACAAAATTATCATTTAGAGATGACGATAGAGAATTATCATCTAGATTTAGGCAATGAAAACTCTCAGCCTCAACCAGCAATTCCCTCTTTTCCGTTTATTCTTACCGTGGGTATTGGTTTAATTACAATGACCATCGCGATATTTAGTCTTAGAAGGAAGATGAAAATTAATTTATAATATTTTTTCAATTTATAGCAATTATTATGAAGAAAAAATTTAAAATAATATTAGTAGCCATAATAGCAGTTTCTAGCTTTACAGGTCTAGTTATATTTAGTCTTTTTTATCTTCCATTTTTTAATCCCGGTGATAATGTCACAGGAAGATCTAGTCCTCTCTCAGAAGTATATAATATCACATTAATTGTTGAATATGTAAGCCAACCTATAGATTCTTGGGAAAATATTTCTCTTTTTGGATATCAAACATCTGTTTTAGATGCTCTTGAAGAGAAATGTGATGTCCAATTTTCATTCTTCAGTAACGGAGCGTTGGTTGTTGGTATTAATGGTGTAACTGGTGATTGGGTATATTATGTAAATGGATTGTTCGCTGGAGTTGGAGCAGCGGACTACTATTTAAATCATGGAGATAATATACACTGGAAACATGTTAATATATAAAATTTAGTATTTCCTGCAAAAGATTCAAAATTAACCTTTCATTCCTTTTTGCTCAATTTTCTTGAGAAAAGGTTCCATTTCTTTGAATGCTTTTCTAATTTTATGGAAATAATATCCTAATTTATATCCTTTTTTACAATTGGTAAAAAGCATGAAATTATTATCCGCATCCCCTACTAAGATAATTGTATATCCCTTCACGCCTCTAATAACGATTTCTTTTAGATCTCCTTGACCTAATCCGCTGCTTATTTTTTCGCCCAAAGAGATTAAAGTTGCTGGGCTGGCACTATAAATATCAGCGACAATATCTGCGGTTTCTGAGCTTGCTATTCGTAATCCTGTCTTAGACACAATTGCGGTTCCCTCTAAATCTGTAGAACTTTCTAAATTCTCTAAGAATTTCATTAACTCTGCTAAAACATCTTTATTAATCTCAATTTCAGTCGCTTCTATTCTTTCCATTTTTGGTACCTCACTTATTATTATAAATTAATTCTGCAAATATAAATCTTTTTTGGGTTTGAGTCTAAAACTTCTTATTTCTTTTAAAATTACCGGATCTCCCTTTTTAATATCTAACTTAGCATCTTTCTCCACGCCGATGATAACAGCCCCTTTTGTTCCAAATGGGCTTATGATTTTCGTAAAAGGACTTTCTAGTCTCCGTCCTATAATTTTTTTTGCTCCCTCAAGAGATTTTGCTAATCCTTTACATATAACTCCTTGACTATGCTCGGGAGTTTGAATAATTCCTTTTTTGATTTTAAATTTATACAATGTTGGGGTCTCCTTTGGAATAGTAATAAGATTTGCAGAACCTATTATACGTAAAGTGGTGGGTGGGAGGTCTAATCTACTTAATAATAAAACAGATTTTTCTTTACTTATTACAACACTTTCATTTAACCATAAGAAAGCCCTAAAATTCTTTTTATTCGCTTTTGAGTCTAATTGAATTTTTTTCCCATCAATTTCGTAATAAGGATATATATTTCCCACGGTTGTATACATTCCCAAAGTAACATGCACTTGAGTACCAAAATATATCTCTTTTTTAAAAAGTGTATTGGAGTTTACCTCAATTTCTAAAATATTGCTCTGATCAAATTGGCTAGTATCATTCGTAGCATAACATCCACGGTATATTTTCTTAACCTCTATTCCTTTTAAGTTTAATCCTACTCTATCACCTGCTTTTGCAGATTCTACATTGTAGTGAAAAATTTGAATCGATTTAACTCGACCCGAGATGTTAACTGGAATAATATCTAATTTTTGGTTTAATTTTACTTGACCCTTCAATATTGTACCGGTTATAACAGCTCCTCTGCCTTTGATAGAAAAATGATGATCAATAGGTATAATTATTGGATCATTAAAATCTCTTTCAATTTTCAAATCTTTTATCTTATCTAGAATTCCCTTCTTTAGTTCATTGAATCCATTATTTTCTTTGGCAGAAACAGCATAAATTGGGATATTAGGACCGAATGAAGTAGACTTAAAAAAAACTCTTATTTTTTTGATTTCATCATCAATATTTCCCCTGAATAGATCTATTTTATTTAATACCACTATTATATCTCTGATATTGAGTGACTCAATCATAATTATGTGCTCGCCCGTTTGAACTTGTGCCCCTTTATTTATATCAATCACAACTATTGCACAATCAATAATTTCAATTGATGAGGCGCTTATTTTGATCAGATCTGCGTGACCTGGACCATCAACTAGAGTTATTAAGAAATCTTCTAAGATAAAGCTAGTAAAACCTAAATCTATAGTGATACCACGTTCTTTACTCTGTGGATGGGCATCTATTCCGGCAGTAGATATGATCTCACTTAAGCGGGCTGCGATAGCCGTTTTACCTGAATCAATATGTCCAAATAAACCAATATGAACAGAGGTTTTATTCTCTATTTTACTTATAGCAATCACTTCAGAAATTATTACTATTTTATCCTATGTTAAATTATACTTTCAAAACTTAAATTCATTAAGATTTTAAAGGCTAAAGGTTTAATTTTTAAAAAGTCAGTTTATTTACTATCTTTATGTTAATAATTTTAGCCCTAAAGTTAATATATTTAATTTAGTAGTTATCTATGTAAATCATTTAAGAGGAGATAAAATTCATTTGGAATATCTAAAGGACCAATCAATAGGGATGCATAAAATCTTGTTCACTGGTCTCGATATGGCAGGAAAGACAAGCATTATCCACGCACTTAAACGAGAATTTTCACAAATTATTAACATTGAACCAACAAAAGGAATTTCTAGAAGAATTTTTAAACTTTTTGATAAAGATATAAGTGAATGGGACTTAGGAGGGCAACAGAAATATCGAATCTCTTACATTAAAAACCCAAATCTCTATTTTGATGGAACTGAAGTAGCCATTTATGTTATTGATATCCTTAATCATGCTAGAATACCTGAATCCTTAAGTTATTTTAAAGATGTAGTCTATCAATTCGAGAGGTTAAAAATAAATCCACCTATTAATATTCTCTTTCATAAATGTGATCCTGAACTACTTAAATGTAAACCAAATGAGGTCGAAGAGATAATCACTAATCTTACTAAACAAATAAAAGATATCGCAAAAAATAATAAAATACGTTTCTTTCAAACTTCTATTTATAACTTATATTCACTAATGAATGCAGTTTCGGAAATATTATTACAACTTTACCCTAAAACGCAAATTATTCAAAGATCAATTGAAGAGTTTGCTAAAAAGTTAAATTGCGATGGATTAATGATTATTGATGATAATTCCCTCATTGTGGGATCATATTTTGAAAATAAATCTGCTAAATTTTTACTTCAGGAAAGTATTCAGTATTTCTTAACTTTAAATGATTGTTTTCTTAATCTGGGAAATTTAAATGAAGATGATCAAATTCTCGTTCAGAAACTAGGACATCATTTCTTATTCAAAACAATAATATTGAAAGAAAGCTCTAGTTCTTATCATCTTTCAATAATAAAAGCTCATCAACCTTATGATTTATATTTTGTAAAAAAAGAATTGCGTTTCTTTATAGAACGGTTCATAGATATTATTAATAAATGACAACCCTTCCAATTATTGAATGTTTTTTATTGATCCAGCTTTAGAACAAAATTATTATAAATCAATCATTTGAATTCTAAGTATTGGACTATATAATATTTTTATTAAGTCTAATTTTATAGATAAATAATACAGATTATGGTTAATTATATAAAAAAGTGAAAATCATGTCGAAGTACTGTGTATATTGCGGGAATCCCTTGAAATCTTCTGACAAATTCTGTATCATTTGTGGAAAGCCTGTTCTCGGAGATTTACCAAAATCCAGCAAGGATGACAAAGTTAGGATAGAAGAAAAGAGAAGATCAGTAACACAACCAAAGAAACAAGTTACGGTACAGGATATCTTAGAGGAAGAAGAAATTGAGAGTGATGTTATCGAAGAGCAGTTTGGTGAAGAAGAGACAAAGAAAAAGGGTAAAAAGCGTAGAAAAGAGAAGAAATCAATTGAAAAACCTCTACCATTTGAGGTTAAGGAGCAAATGATATTATATATAGACTATAATGATATTCAGGTGAATAAGCAAGTACTTTCTGAAAAATTGAAAGAGATCCAAAAATCTCTAAAGGATCCGCGTTATGATGTCGATGAAGAGTATAAAAATACGGTGAATATGAAAGTCAATGCAATAAAATCACTCATTAATGAATATAAAGAAAAAGAAGCAGAAATTGATAAAAAAAGAGATAAACCCTTCATAGTCCAAAGAATTACTAATGATATTGAAACAAAAATCTTCCAATTAAAAAATCTATCAAGGGAATATAAATTACATAAGATTGACCAAGATACTTTTGAGACCTTAAGAGAGAAATATAAAAAAGAAAAATCGGATTTAGAAAAGGAAAAAGAAGATCTCATAACCGGTATGAAATTATGGATAAAGGAGTTAAAGATGGAAAAAGCTGAATTAGCAACTGAGAAAAACCTTAATAAAGGACGGTATTCGGCTAAAGAGATCTCAGAAGACGAATATAATAAGAATAATAAAGACTTTGAATTAAAATTAAAGAAGATAGATTCGAAAATTGCTACTTTAGTAGAATTAACTAAATAAAACTAAACTTTTAATTAATTTAGAATATTTTAAGGATCGATAGAACATGAGAAAAAAGTTAATCGGTTTCATCATACTACTTTTAGCGTTGTCTTTTTTGACTATAGGAATAATTGAACAGCAGTTTGCAGATTTCACAATGCTCTATGATCAAATGATTCTAGTTCCATAATAATGATAGAATAAAGATTAATCATATCTTCGTCCAGGACTTGTTTTTTCAGAATCTTCTAAAAAGCCCTTCTTCTGATACATTTTCTCTTGTGATTTTCGGAATTTATTAGCTTCCTTGTAATGATTTTTACATAAATAAATTTTCTGTTGCTTATTTTCGATATATATTAAATCCGCTTTTTCTACATAATCTTTCCACTTATTTTCTGAAAGTGAGCGAATTGCAGTTTCACCGCAACCTTTGATAGAACATTTTTTTTCTTTTCCTACTGTAGTTTTGAGTTCTCTTTTTTCTCTAAGCTCTTTAGGGAGTTTCAACTTTTATCAGCTTTCTAAAAATTTTATTACAATATAATATTATGAAATGTAATTATTTAACATCTTAAAATTTTACCTTAACTTAATGAATTCGTCTAACCTAATTTTTAACAAAACTTTGATTAGAGACAAATTAATTCCATGCAATTCACCATTGAGAATCTCTCTTAGGGATGAGTTTTTCACTAGCTCCGCTATCTTGTTCTCTATTATTCCCTATAATAATAAACCATATGATCTAATTTTAATCCATCGCACAGACAGAGGAACTCGACATCGAGGAGAGATTTCATTTCCGGGTGGTAAATTTGAGTCTGAAATCGATAAAACATTATTAGATACAGCATTAAGAGAGACTGAGGAAGAAATTGGAGTTCCAAAAAATAAAATTGAATTAATTGGTTGTTTGGATGATTTTCCTACAATGACAAAATATATTATAAAACCCTTCATCGCCATTATAGACAAGGATCAAAAATTAGTAAAGGAAGACGGAGAAGTAAGAAGAATTTTAAAAGTGCCAATTGATTTTTTCATTGAAAAGCAGAATTTCCGAGAGCAAGCAATAGATATAGGAGGAAATCAATTCCCAATTTTCTATTTTAATTATATTGATAATGAGTCGAATGAAAAGTATACAATTTGGGGTGCTACAGCGTATATGATTTCTAATTTTATTGAGACTGTTTATGGCATCACTATGTCCAATTTAGGATTAAAACGATTTAAATTAGAAAAGATTAAGGATCTCAAGGAGTATATAAAATATAGGGATCAAATTAAAAAAAAATTTTAATAGATGGAACTTATGAATTTTTTATTCAAGAAAGATTTTATTCGAAAGCAACTGTCTGATCTAGACGATCCTGAACGATTAACTATGCATCATGAAAATTTTATTAACTCTGCTGTTATTTTCTTGATTGTTCCTTACAAAAATAAGCCCTATGATCTTGTTTTAATCCGAAGAACTAAACAAGAAAACGATAAACATTCCGGAGAGATGTCTTTTCCAGGAGGAAAATTCGATCCTAATTATGATAGATCTTACCTTGATACTGCGCTAAGAGAATTAGAAGAGGAGTTAGGCGTACCGCGACAGAATGTGGAAATTTTAGGTTGCATTGATGATCATCTCACTCCTAAAGGTTTCATTATTACTACCTTTGTTGCTATTATCAATGAGAACCAGAAATTAATAAAGCAGGACGAGGAAGTAAAAGAAATTGTGAAAATTCCAATTACTTTTTTTGCCAATAAGCGTAACTTTAAGGAAAGAACTTATAAACTTAAAAATGAATTAATTGGAGTAGGGAAATTTAAATACAAACCCCTAGATAATAAGGTATATGTAATTTTTGGAGCAACGAGTCATATTATCGTTAATTATTTAGATAGGGTCTATGACTTAGGTATTATGACTCCGGGATGTAGAAGGATAAGATGTGAGGATATTAAAGACAGAATTATTCAATAAGAGGATATTAGAATGGAAGAATTATTTAAAAATGCAGGAAAGACTATTGTTGAGACATGTTCTAAGTTACTACCACATGAACAAGCAACCATTATTACTGATAATGAAACCATTAAGATTGGATCAGTAATTAGAGAATTCGCTGAGAAGATAACCTCTAAGATTAAATTTCATGTTTTAGAGCAGTATGGGCAAAGACCATTAAATAATGTGCCTAAAGAAGTGAAAGTTGATGTAAAGAAAAGTGATGTAACATATTATGCGGCTCAAGCTAAACCAGGAGAGCTCCAAAAGTTTAGAGGGCCACTTCTATTGCTTGCTAAAAATTCGGGACGGGAAATCCATATGCCAAATATCAATGACAAAATTATGATGACTGGAATGCAAGCAGATTATTATAAAATTGCGAGTTTAACTTTTGCGATAATGAGATTTGCAGTAAAAACTAAAAAGGCAAGAGTGACCACTCCGAATGGTACAAATATTCAAGCAAGTTTTTCTAATAAAATAAGATGGGTTCCTGATACAGGATTACTATGGCATAAAGGAATGTGGGGGAATCTACCAGCGGGAGAGGTTTTTACGTGCCCGAAATCTATTGAAGGAGTAATGGTGGTGGATGGTACACTAGGTGATTTTTTCAATGAAAAGTATGGTGATCTGAAAGACACGCCTATTTCAATCCCAATCGCTAACTCAAGAGCAATCGTAGAAGATATCTCTTGTGAAAACAAAGATCTATTATCAGAATTCAAAGAATATTTAAGAAACGACGAAAATAGTAATAGGGTAGGAGAATTCGCATGTGGTACAAATATTGCACTTGTTGACTTAATTAGTAATCTCTTACAAGATGAGAAATTTCCAGGGGTTCATATAGCTTTTGGAAGTCCATATCCCCAGGAAACTGGAGCAAATTGGCAATCTTCAGGTCATGTAGATGGAATCATGAGGAAATGTTCTCTGTGGTTCGATGACATCCAGATTATAAAGGATGGCAAATTTCTTGAGGAACATTTATCTTTCCAATATTAATGAATGATAAATATTTAAAATTAAACCATAAAGTTCATTTAAATCAAACAATATAATGTACTTGTACATAGTTCATTATTTAGTGGCCCTTGACGGTCGGAATTAAAAACCTCATCGGTTTTTTACGATAAGTGGTCTCTGACGCTAGGCTTCAAACCTAGTTATCCTGCGGAGGGATAGGAGTTCGATAATAGCTAGGATTTTCCTAACTTTCGAAACTCTCCTCGAGGGCCGCCAATTTTTTAAAAGATAGTATAAGGTGATATTTTTGGTTGATTTTGATAACATTATTAGATATTTTGAAAACACTTCCATCCCTCAGAATATGCTTAATCGAGGCAACTTGGTTTTAAATAACTTTCTTAATCCGATGCGAATCTTATTCGAACAAAAGAGCATGCCTATTGATCCTTGGAGTGAGGAACAAATAAACTTTTTCTTACAAACTCTCTCAAATATGGATACTGATAAAGATGATAAAGCATCAAGGGTGGGAGAAAGAGAGGCTAGAATTGCTTCTCGACTGCATCTGCTTACTTCCTCAGGATTCTGTCATGGTGTGGGTAGAAGTGGATTCTTAACCGCACCTCAGCCAAAAGCTCCAGGTGGGTCAATTATGTATGAAATTTCTAATTATTTAGCCAGAGATTTTCTTAGAAAGTTCGGTTTGCCCAATATTCAAAAAGCAATAGTCATTCCACTCTGTACTGGGATGTCCTTAGCATTATGTTTAGGCGCTCTTAAGCCAGATTGGAATGAGGAGAAATTTCTGCGAAAAAGGAAAGTTTTAGTACCTCAAGTAGATCATAAATCACTCTTGAAAGCTTTAGATTTGATGGGAATTCGCTCTAAAATTATTAAGGGAAAAATTTTTGATGATGCTGTAAGGATTCCAATTGAGGATATTATAAAAAATTATGATGATGATTGTTTTGCTGTGCTGTCCGTCACAAGTTTTTTCCCACCTCGAGAGCATGATGATATTAAAGAGATAAGTAAATTTGCAAAAGATAAGAATTTGGTCCATATTGTAATTAACGCATATGGTGTTCAAAGTCCAGAATGGATGAAATTGATACGTGCAGGTATAGATGCTGGCCGTGTAGATGCTGTAATTCAATCAACTGATAAAAACATACTTACTCCAATAGGGGGAGCGGTAATTGCCTCACCAAGGGAAGAAATTATTACACAAATAAGTCAAGCATACGCTGGCAGAGCTTCTGCAACACCTATAGTGAATTTTCTCATCTCTATGTTATCTTTAGGAGTTAAAGGCTATGAAAGAATGTTGTTAGAGCAGCAACAAAATCGTAAATTACTTGAAGAGAAACTCCAAACTCTTGCACAAAAACTTGATGAAAGGATCCTAAAAATATTTAATCCGGTAGCAGTAGCGATGTCATTAAATAATTTAAAAAAAGAACAATTAACTGCATTAGGAGGTGCTCTGTATAATTTGAGAGTTACTGGGCCACGAGTATATAATTCAAGAGAGAAAGCATTTGGTACCTGCTGTGAAGATTATAGTCAACCCTATATTGTAATGAATGCGGCAATTGGAGCTCAATCTAAAGATATACTATTAGCAATTGAGCGTCTTGAAAAAGCTTATTCTCAAATACGCAAAAAATGAGATTAATATTACATATCCTTAATTTTTCTATTAAATCTTATCATAAATTCCTCCTTAATTTTTATTTAATTGACAATAAAAAAAAATAAAAATAAAAACTAGTAGAATAATATAATAATAACGATAGGAATTTTGAAACGATGGAAAATCGACTTTTAACTCAGTTTAATAACGTTATTCGGACTCAATGGGCATTTACTCAAACAAAAATACCTTATGAACCTTTAATTCCAAAGCAATTATTTGAATTAGCATACCATACCACCAATTCTGTAGGTATGAGAAATATTTTTTTAAAGCAATCGGCAAATGAAACCAAAGAGGGTTCTCAGACTATTTTCTATTCAAACACAAAAAAGTTTACATTTATTGAAGCATTAGATGATGGATTACGTTTAACAAAATATTTTCCTGAAGGAACTACGGGAGACAAGTTATTAAATGAGGTTAAACCAAAACTTGAAAAACGAAAAATCTCTTTCTCTTCTCAAGATAATGAATTAAAGAGTCAAATTCTTAAAATTATATTAGTTGAAAGAAAATTAGATGAATGTGCAAATTATGTTATGCTAAATGAAATAAATAGGAAAGTTTATTTCACAATAGGGGATGCTAGAGAAAGTGCTGCGGTTGTTCCGATGTTTATGGAAGCTGAAGGTTCAAGTTTGGTTCAATTAGCATTAAATAAATGGATGACCAATGTCCAAACTTTGGATCAAGAAAAACCATTCCCAGACAATCTGGTACCTGGATTGTTAAAAAATTTAATGCAGATTAAGAAATGGGTTTTGAATTTAGTTGATACTGTATTGGATAAATAAAAGATGGGCCATCGGGGAATTTCATGAATAATGGTTATGATTAATCATTTTGAACCCCGGATCTCAGGTTTTTACTAAATACAGACAATTGCTTGCTTTTGTATGTCTGTGTGTCATTTATAAGACCTGCGCTTGTTGACCAAGCTTCTATTAAACCTTGTTAACCATTTTAGTTAACGAGATAAACTCTCGTAGATATCTGAGCTAATGGCCCATAATATTATTTGATTGCGCTCCTATTATGTACTTTTACTAGGGACTCAATCTTATAAAGTCAAAAAGAATAAAAACATAAAAATTTTTTTATTCTATTAATCTACTATATTAATAATCGAAGCAAATATTACATAATTTTTTATCTTTAAATAAAATATTTGAGGTGTACTTTCAATTGGCAGAAATGTTGACAGATCTTCTCCAAAATATTTATAAGAGAATTGCTCAGTTAGGTCAAGCTATTCAAGGGTTAAAAACTTCATTAGATGGACTTAATCAAAACATAGAACAAAAAATTACTAATTTAAATGAAAAACTAAAGGAATTCTCACATGAAATTAATCTTACACAAGATAAGCATTTAAATGTCCTAAAAAATATAGGAGAGGGTACTAAGGAGGAGTTGAAAAAAATACAAGAAGGACTTGGATTAGATGCTCTCACAAATTTAATAAAGAAATTAGAAGAATTTGAAAAACTCTCAAGTGAAGTATTAAATCAAGATACCGTCAATTTAATTCTTGCAGAAGCTATTAGCTCTGTGAAAAACTTGAAAGAACAAATGCCAAATAAAGTATAAAATAAATGTATATAACAAACTTAATTAACAAAGGTGAAAAGTTTGGCTGAAAGATTATTAGATGAAATGATTAATAAAATAAATCAAATTACTGCATCTTTAGATGGGACTATCGCTCAAATTAATCAAATGAGTACTGCTATACAGTCAATGTCCCAAAAATTCTCAGAAGAAACTATTTCAGTAAATGAGAATATTCGCCTTATAGTAGAAGTCTTAAAACAATTCCGAATGAAGTCGAGTGAAAATCTTCAAGAAATTGCAGATGATTTCAATTCTAAGATTAAGGAATTATACGAAAAAAAATCAATTGAATCTATCACGGAAGAAGAGAAAAAAGCAATAGAGATGATAAAACAGGCAGAACAGGTCGTGTCGAATAATTTATATTATGCTCAATTACTAAATATTATTCAATCCATTCGTGAAGAAACTAATAGAATCATTAGTTGTAAAGAATAAATGATCATATTTTTCTAATATTAGAACCTTTAATTGAAAAAGAAAGAATTAATAGAGAGTAATTAATAATGCCAGTAGGAAGTTTTGTTATAATATTGCCCTTAGATAAAGATTATAAAGTATTGGGGTATTTTCGTAAAGAAGGGAAATCAGATTTTCAAATTACCAATGATTTATTTTTGCGACTTAACTTAGATCATTCCAAAGATGAATATAATTTATTAAAACTAAAAGATCATATTATTTTCTCACATTTATATAAATTTAAAGGAAAATTAAGGCGAAAAGCATCGGGGGTAATAATAGGTCTTTTACTTGATGAAAATGACAAGCCAGAGAAATTTAGGGCCTCTTTGAAGGAAGGAGCGGAAGCTTTAGAGATACTTGGACCAGAACTCTTAAAATTATCCCAGGAAGAGTTTGAATCAATTTTAAAAGATATTTATATAGAACATCTGGAGCCGTTAATAGATCTTTTGAAACCAGAAGCACTTAAAAATAGTATAATTAATATTACAAAATTTATGCTTAGTGGAGGTAAAAAAGAAAGAAGAATTGCTCAGGAATTATTAAAGCAAGTCGAAGAGGGCGTTCATGAGAAAATTAGTGAACACTATGATATTGCTAATAATGCTTTAAAAGAATTGGATTATGAAAAAGCAACAAAATTTTTTAATAAAGCATCAGAGATAGCTGAAGAAATGTATATCGTGGATATTGCAGAATCATTAAAGGAGAAGGCTAATTATTCTAAGAAAATTCCTGATCTCTCAAAAAAAAGAGAACAAGTAATCCAAGAGGCAAGGAACTTCCTAAGAAATGAAGATTTTCATTCTGCTTATACTGCCTATAAAGAGGCGAGCGAATTATCAAAAAAATTGGTTGATTTTGAAAAAGAGGAGGAATATCGCTTGAAATCAAAAGCATTGGAAGAGTTCTATAAAGTTGATGAAAAATATAAGTCTTCATAATCTTTTCAAAGATTAAGTATCTAATTTTATTTTTCAGTCCTAACAATTAAAAGATGGACACTACTCACAATGGAATTATTGGTTTAATTACCGATTTTGGACCAAAAGGATCGCATTATATTGCCGCTATGAAAGCGGTGATGATTGGAATCAATCCTAAAGCAAGAATCATTGATATACACCATCAAATTTCTTCCTATTCAATAATCGAGACATCTTTCATCATCAAAACCGTTTATAGGCTATTCCCACAAAATTCTATTTTTGTTGTAGTTGTAGATCCGGGGGTTGGAAGTTCAAGAAAGATTTTAGCAATTAAAACAAGTTCAAATCATTATTTTATTGGTCCTGATAATGGAATTTTTTGGCTCGCTTTTAATGAAAATGAAATTAAAGATTGTATTCATATTCAAAATGAAAACTTTTACCATATGCCAGTTTCAAATACATTCCACGGACGTGATATAATGGCTCCTGTCAGTGCTTACCTTTCTAAAAATATTCCACTTAATAAATTTGGACCTAATTTTAATCCGAAGAATCTATTCCCATTTCCCATCACATATAAAATCTCACTACAAGATAAAACCATAGACTGTACTATACAATATATAGATAACTTTGGTAATCTAGTAACTAATATTCCAATTATGAAAGATCAAATTAAAGATACTAATTTCAAACTTCATGAAGGCTCACCATTAACCGTGCAAATCAATGAAAATGAATATCAGGGAATCATTCAATCCCATTATAGAGCTACAGATACTAATGAATTAATTTTTCTTAAAGGATCTTCAGATTATCTTGAAATTTCAATGAATCAAAGCAATGCTGCAGTGAAGCTTAATTTAAACATAGGAGATACTATTCGATTTAAATTATAAAAAGGGGATAATATGGAAGAGGAGATTATTGCTTGTATTGCAGAGGAGCATATAAAGTTTTTACACTCAGGACAAATTTCAAAATATATATTTCCTTTAGATAGAAGACAAGCACATCAGCAGGGAGTAAGTCATTTAATAATTAGATTTTTCATAATTGCTAAATCAAAGGATTCTGATAAACTTTATTTAGTACAAAAGCGAAGTCAATCAAAAGAGACCTTTCCCGGATATTATACTGACTCTGCTTCTGGACATGTAAGATATCGGCCAAATTTAAGTTTAAAAGATATTAAATATGATGCACTGAGAGAACTAGAAGAAGAATTTGGAATAAATCCAAAGAATGTAAAAAATGTACGTTTTTATTCCTTATCACCAGAAAAGAATAAGAATGTCACTGAAATTGCTTACATATTTTTAGGAACAGTAGATTCAGATATAAAGCTTTCTCCCAATGAGGAAGAGCTGGATACTAATAAAAGTAGGTTTTATACGGAAGAGGAATTGAAATCCATTTTAAAAGATGAAGATACTGTCGATTATTCAAAGAAAATATGGAGTAAACTTATCACTAAAAATATAAATGAAATTTTTAATGGAACTGCTTCCCCTATAAAAATCAATAAACCTGAAAGCGACATTGCTTTTTTTATTGGTCGATTTCAACCAATGCATCATGGCCATATCTATATCATAAATTATATTTTAAAAAGACATAATAAATTAAAAATTGGCGTTGGTAGTTCTCAGCTTTCTTACAAGAAAAATGATCCTTTCACAGGTCAAGAACGCGTTAGTTTTATTAAAAAAGCAATGGAAACCAGAAACGTTAATCCAAATCGATATACTATTTATCAAATTCCCGATATATTTAACGCCCAGAAATGGGTTGATCACGTAATAACTATCGTCGGAAATATAAATATTGTATATTCTAATAGCGAATGGGTAAGAGAATTATTCAAAAATAAAGGTTATATGGTTGCAAATAAATTAGGAATTTTCAAAAAAAAATACAATAGCACTAATATTCGACATCTTATAAGTAAAGAGGATAATTCTTGGACACAATTAGTTCCAAAAGAAATATCCATTCTAATAAAAAATTTTGATGGTCTTAAAAGAATTAGATCCTTATATCAAGAAGAGTAGATTTCTGTGAGTAATAAAAATGAAATAGAAATCGATGGTGCAATCGGGGAAGGAGGAGGAGCAATCCTTAGATTAAGCGCAGCATATTCTATACTCTACAACACTCCAATTCGCATTAAAAACATACGTGCTAATCGTCCTAAACCTGGCTTAAGAATGCAACATTTACTGGGATTAAGACTTCTTGCTGAATTGACTGGTAGTAGATTAAGTAAGTGTGATGTAGGATCAACTGAACTACTATTCCATCCTGAAACCAAGGTAATAAAAAAAGATATAAAAATCGATATACCTACAGCAGCAAGTATAGGATTATTACTCCAGCCTATCCAGATAGCTTCTCTTGGTTTGAAATCTCATGAAAAAATCATTTTAAAAGTTAAAGGTGGTGCAACATTTGGTAAATGGGCACCAAGTATTAATTATTTAGAAAACGTAACCTACCGTCTATTTAAAAAGTCAGGATTGAATATTGAAATAAATACGTTAAAGCAAGGATTTTATCCTAAAGGTGGTGCTCAGATACAATGTTCAATAACACCACCAGAGAGAAATTTAGATAGTCTAAATTTGACTACTTTAGGTGAAATTGAATTAATCTATGGAGAAATTATCATAACCAATCAATTGAAACAAAATAAAAGTAATATCCCACAAAGAATAAAAAGTTCTATCAGATCATCATTGAAAGGGAAAAATGAATATGATTTGGTTCTAACAGAAAAATGGGTTGATTCATTAAGTCCAGGGGTAGGTTTATGCTTATGGGCTAAATCATATAATGATGCTTATATATCTTCTGGCACGATATTAGGAGAACGTAAACTTTCTTCAGAACGATTAGGAAAAATGGCGATTAGAAGCATTTTGGAATATATTGATAATGATGTTCCCGTTGATAATTATCTAAGTGATCAACTTATCCCTTTAATTACCTATATTGAAAAACCATCTACAATTAAAGTTTTAGAACTAACTAATCATACTAAAACAAACTTAGAATTAATAAAAAGATTTACAAAGAGAGCATATAAAATCAGAAAAGAGGAAAATGCTTTTTTTATTGAATTTTATTGAAGAAATCGTATTAGTAGAAGTTTATAAATAATTACAATTATATGTTTAATATAAAAATTTAAAAAGTGCGTAATGGCAATGGCAACAACAGCCCTAAATAGGTGCCCTCGATGTGGAAATGATAATCGAGAAGACTCATATGTGTGTGCGTTCTGTGGTAAACGATTACGATTTGAACGAATAGAGAATTTCTGGATATTTAAAAGGATAGAAGCAGAATGGCAAACTCCCGATAAATGGTATGTGCAACTACTTTGGCTGTTTTATAAACCGAATAAAGCGTTTTGGAGTATCAACCATCGAAGAAAAAGAGCTCCGGGATATTATATTCTGATTTTTAATTCATTATTATTTGGTTTAATGGGTTTAGCATTTTTTAGCCATTTTACTATAAATTCTCCCCTAGCCTTTCTATATAGTATGAGTGTATTCGTTGCCTTCCTCTTGTTTGGATTAGTTTATTACTTTCTGTTTGGATTTGTACTAATATGGTTATTCGGAAAAGGAGCAAATTACGCTGTCGATTTTTCTGAAAGGTTAGAAAGTCGATTTGGAGGAGTAGAGGATGAAAAGGAACAATTTAATGAAGCAGAAATGAGTCCATTTAGCATCTATAAAGGAGGAACATTACATCAACAACATGCATATAAATATAAAATGATGTTTTGTGCTTTCGCTCCATTTCTATTAACTAATTTAATTCAAATTTTTATTGTGTTAGTTGGATTCCCTACTGTATTCCTTGATGTAGTTGGACCTTTTGATCCAAACATTTTCAACTTAATTTTTAACTCTCCAACTTGGATGGTGCTTCATTTGATAGACGCATTAGTAATCGCAGTGTGGGTACCGATATTGATATCCATAGCAATACGAGAGTTATCTAATTCATCAACTACTCGAGTTCTACTGTCTTCATTTACTATTGGAATAATAATTGCAATTCTTTTTTACTTTTTAAGACCCACCTTTAGCATTTAGTTAGAAAACCAACAAATTATTTAAAGATAATTTTCAGTAATCGAATTATGCCAGAAGATAAAACCCAAAATACTGAAATTGAGTCAGAACTATATGCTACAACACATACTATTATTAATTTATCTGAAAGATACCAAGAAGGAGATGTTAAAGAAAGTTACTTTCAAAAGTCACTAAAAAAAATTATGAATGATCTCTTAAAAATTCATATCAAATTAAGAGAGCAAAATCTTCTCCTTTCTGACTTATTAGAACGAACCAATCTTACAAAAAAATATTATCAAGCTCTAGATATCATTAATAAAGTATCATCTCTTAACTTTGCTGATATATCATCTCAAAATGGTTCTAAATATTCCGAGAAAACAAGATCTTCTGTTTTAGAATTACCTGGGATAACCTCCAAAATAACAGCATCTTTTATCACAATATTGGATGTATTTAAATTAGAAGCTTTTGAGGATATTAACTTATTGAATAAATTTTTCGATGAATTAATATTGAATATTAGAAAATTTCCAGGATTAGAAAGATTAGAAATAAAAATAAATAAGATACGTGAATATCTTTTAAAAAATAAAAACAGATTTTTAAATAACAAAAATTTTAGGACTTTAATGGAAGAGGATCTTTATACTCTTTTTAAAGAGTTTCAAAATACATTAAATATTCAAACTTAGCTGAAAACACAAAATTAATTAAGTTTTTGAACTTTTAATTAATATCAAATTATAATTCTCATTTAATTAAGTTGAAATAATGGTGAAATAATTGCCTAGACCAGCTTTAAGATCAAAATCTCAAGCTCGTAAAAAGGTTAAGCTGCCAGGAAGTCAAAACAATATACACTATTGGAGAACCAAACCTAAAAGAGCTCATTGTAGTATTTGTAATAAACCTCTTCAATCCATACCTCGATTAAGAACATCGAAAATGAAAAAAACATATAGAAGTGCAAGAAGAGCCAATAGGATTGCAAGTGGAAGATATTGTTCAACATGCTTACAAAATTTAATAAAAGAATCAGTAAGGCAAGGATAAATACTAATTGACATATATCAAAATAAAAATCGTATCTCCTTACCATTATTAAAATAATCTGTGAAAATTCAATGATTATTACGATTTCAGGACTTCATGGAACTGGGAAATCGACTGTTGGAAAAAATCTTTCTAAAAAATTAGGTATTAAATATTATTCCACGGGTCAAGCATTCAGAGATCTTGCACAAATGAAGAATATGACTCTGGAGCAATTCACCGATTATGTCGAAGCACATCCAGAGATTGATATAGAATTGGATAAAAAAATTATTGATGTTGCTAAGCAAGGAAATATGCTTATTGATAGCCAACTAAGTGGTCATCTCCTCAAGGATATAGCAGATTTTAAAATTTTACTCATCTGCCCCATTAAAGCTAGAATTAAAAGAATGGTAGATAGGGATAAATCGTCTTTTGAAGAGAAGTTAAATGAGACTACTGTAAGAGAAAAATCAGAATTGGAACGCTTCAAGAAATTATATAAAATTAATCTAATAGATTCTAAAAAGAATAGCCAAATCTTTGATCTTATAATTGACACTGAGAAACTAACTATTCTCGAAGTAGTTGACAAGATTCTCACAGAAATTAAAGAGAAATTTGGGCAGAGTTTTCATTAAAAATCGGAAAAATTTTATTCTAATACGTATTCTTCAACTTACTTACAAACTTAGGATGCTTAATTTTTACTGACAATTGGAAGATCCAGTATTAATCAAGCAATAAAAATAATTTGGTGACGAATTATATGAGTGTTTATGATATAGGAAGAGTATGTGTAAAAACTATGGGAAGAGAAGCGGGAAATTACTGTGTTATAGTAGATATCATTGATAAGAATTATCTATTAATTGACGGATTGAAAGTGAAACGACGAAGGGTAAATTATAACCATATCGAGCCTACGACTGATATGATTGAGATTAAGAAAGGTGCTAAGAAAAAAGAAGTTGAGGAAGCAATAAAAAAAGCTAAACTCGAAAAGAAATTCAAAGAAACGATAAAGATACCTCTTTATTAATCAATTTCCCACAATATTTTTTTAAAATATTTTTATTTATATTTGCAGTTGTTGCCTAGCCTGGTACGGCGCTGGCTTGGAGTGGTTATTTACCCATAAAGCCAGTGTGCGTAAGCACTCAGGGGTTCAAATCCCCTCAACTGCGTTTAATCGGTTTTATAATATAAACTAAAAATATTAAAAATACCTTATTTTTGTAACTTTAAGTCTACATAATATAATCCTAAATATTAAAGGTGTTACTGAAAAGATGTCAAGAGTAATTGGTGTTCCTTCGAATGGTCCAGAATTATCAGATCAAATATCCGAACACTTTGGACATGCAAGCTATTTTGTAGGAATAAGATTTAAGGATCATAACTATGAAAAAATATTTTCATTACCAAATAAAGGTCATTCAAGTTGTATGGAGCCTGTGATGATTATGAAAAATCGCGAGGTAACTGATATGATAATTGGTGGAATCGGTGGAAGACCGTTCATGGGATTTAATCAAGTAGGAATTAGTTTACATCTCGGAATACAGGGTAAAACTGTCGATGAAAATATAAAGTTATTACTAGAAGGCAAATTAAAACCTTTAAATGGACCAAGCTGTAGTGGCGGTACTGCTCATCCCCACTCTTCTTAAAATTTCTTTTTTTAATTTAACAGATTTAATAATATTTTTGAGATTTAAACATCAGGAAAATCTAATGCCTTCGCTTTAGATCCTCCCATCATCTGTTCCATACCACCAGTAGCTTGAGTTTGCATCTTAAATGTTCTCTGAAGAAGAGTGTTTATCCCAAAACTACAAAGAAAATACCAAGCGGTAAAGTTTATCCAACCTTGCTCTAAGCTAATTGCTCGGATAGTATTATAAACGAAGTAACTCCAGTCCACAGGTCCTGATGTCCATGCTGCTAATAAGTTGCCGATTAAAGGAACATCATTAGCATTCATAGGAGATAATGCCACAGGAAGGGCTACATCACCAACATAGTATAAGGCTCTTATGAAACCAAATATCACAAGCATCGGCAAAAAGGTTATGCATGTAGGTTTTAATCTCTGGAGTGACATTTTTTGTTGCGATTTTTTGAACATCTCTTCCTTTCGTTCCCATCTCTTTCGCGCTTTCCTATAGCGCTCCACATCTATTTCAGCTGATTCTATGATCTTTTCCTTTTCTTCATTATGTGCTTTCATTTGTACTTGTTTACGATTTATTGCTTCAGTATCAACGAGCCATCGGGTTAACCCAATACTAATTAGGGCTGTAATAATAGCTATTATCAAAATAAAAAACATCGACCCAGGTGGAGTGCTAATCCAATTGACAAATGGATTCGATTCTTGAATTAATAGAAAGATCATCTTAATTGTCTATAATACTTCAGCATTTTAAAAGTTATTATATAATTGGATAAATAGATCTTATGGGAGAAAACATATAATAATATCTTATTGGTTTTTTTGGGTCAAATTTGATTCCTAAGTTTTAATTAAAGAACAAATATACTTCAAATATATCCATATTAATCGAGTCCAAGAAAGCCTCGCATTCCTGGATACTGACTTGCAGCTGCCTCTTTTGCAATTGTTTCACCATATTGATGAATAATGCCTATAGCTATTAACAGTCCCGTACCTGAAGTCAATGCCCCTAAGGAATCAGCGAAAAAGCTCATAGTAGCAATGATAAATCCATTAAGTATGACTAGCGTTGGAATATATCTCTTTAAGATCCGTTCAATAATCCGTTCAGAGCTTCTAAACCCCGGGATCTGCATTCCTGAATCAATAATTTGCCCAGCTATATCTCTTGGTGCAAGTCCACTTACTTCCACCCATACACGGCCGAGCATTACACACAAGAATATAAATATCGCTAAGTATATGATTCCTCTAAGCGGATCGCTTAATAATGCATCAATTCCTTGAGGTGGGGATAAAAAGTAAATCAAACCACTTTTTGGAATTAGATAATTACCAAAAGCAGGTCCTTCTGTTGATGGATCAAACTCACCGATCAAATTTAATATCCAATCAAAGCCTTGATTCCTCAAACCTGAATTAGGTCCTGCGATAAGTTGTCCAATAAATAAAAAGTTCGCATATAAAGCATTGACTAATATCACTGGAATATTTGAAACATACAATAATTTCATAGGATATTTCCCTTTAAAGCCTCGATGGCCCCTATATGCTAGCGGTATCTCTACTCGAGTAGATTCAAACCATATAACAATAACGAAAATAACTATAGTAGTAATTCCTCCTAATATTGATGGTAATGCTTGCTGTCGTAGGAATAAATCTCCGACCTCAACAGTAGGATCAGCCAGTGCTTGGATAAAGGCGAAAAGCAAACCTCGAGGACTTCCGTCTGGACCTTCAATAATACTAAATACATTCCAAAATACTTGACCAGCGACTCCTGCTGCTATGAATAATGAAATTCCACTACCTAATCCCCATCCTTTCTGTAATAACTCGTCCAAAAGGATAATAATTACTCCTGCAAAGAGTAATTGTAGAAAAACAAATGTAATATTCGCAATTCCCAATTCTGAAGGTTCGCCAAAAGCTCCACCAATAAGATATGCTACGGCATTAAATATTGTTAATATCATGGACAAGACTTTCTGAGCACCACTAAACATTGCTCTATCATAGGGATCTGCCATATTAACATTGATGATTTTAGATCCTAAAAGTAGCTGCATTATTAACCCAGCAGTTACTATTGGTCCAATTCCTAACTCAGTCAATGTTCCTCTTTGACTGGCTAAAATAACGCGTAACCAATAGTAATAATCTGTAGTATCCTGTAAATCAACTCCATATAAGGGAATGTTTGAAAGAATAAGATAGATTATTAAAACTACTGCTGTCCAAATAAATTTTTCTTTAAAGCTAACCTCTCTTTGCGGCTGTTTAATTTCAGGCATTATCCGCACGAATGGAGAGAAGAACTTTAAGAATTTACCGCCCATGCTTCATCAATTCTAATTTTTAGTTAAATAATAAATTTATTTCTATTATTAATTCCAAATTAATGGTTAATATAATAAAAAGATAAAATATGAATTTTAAAAAAAGTTTTTGATTTGATTTTGCTCTTTATTAAACTATTTCTGCAGAAATCAAAGCAAATTATAAAAAAGAATAATAAAAAAAAAATTATATGATACTCTTTTTGTATCAATTAGGGAGTATAGGTTTAAAAAAGTGAACCAATACCCGTGGGTTCCTCCTCTTCTTCCTCCTCAGCTTCCTTCTTCTCTTCTTTTGGAGTGGCTCCCGCCGACTTTTCAGATACGACCGGAGTTGCCATGACTGGGGCTACTGCTGCTGCTGAACTAATAATATCTTCAATATTGGTTTCTTTTAATCCAGCGACTAATTTAGATAGTTGAGCTTTATCGGCATCAACTCCTGCAGCTTTTAATATTTTTTCGATATTTGCCTCAGTAATATCTTTCGAAGCTTTATGAAGTAAGAGTGCGGCATATATACTTTCCATTTTCTTTACCTTTTTGTATTTTGTATACTTTTAATTAATCTATATATTGTTTATAAAAAAACTGTTTACTTTATCCAAATAATCCTCCAATTCCAACTTCTTCTTCCTTATCTTCTTCTTTTCCCTTGTCTTTCTCCTCTTTTTCTTCTGGTTCATGTGGTTTCCTTATTATAGTCTCTCCAAAAATAACGGAATTAATTGTATTCGCTTCTCTAATAGCTTTTTTAACGTATTCATCTTGCATTTCATCAATAAACATGGGCAGTTCAAATAATAGAGCTAAACCTTCTCTATATGCTTTCTGTAATAATGGTTTAGATGTTTCTTTATCAATAATTCCCATTTCGATTGCCAATTTCTGAGCAGGAATAAATGCTGCAATGATATCTTGCTTGAATTTCTCTATATCCATATAAATAACGTCTTCATTGAGAAGTTCTCCTTCACTCCAAGCATACTTTATTTTTACTAATGATTCGATAGGCTTAATACCTAATTTTTTCAGCACAGCCGCTTCTTTGACATCGACTAAATCACCCGCTTTATGAGTTCTAGTATCTTCTCTAATCCAAATGGTATCATTTTGAAGTCTTGTAGGTAATTTAAGTGTCATGTTTAATTCACTGATAACTTGTCCCGTTGGAAGTCCCGTGTCTCCAGCAGGCACCCAAATATCTACTGGTGTTATCTCATTTGGTTTCGCTGGAACCATCCATTCATTCTCATTAAAAATCTTTTTCAATTCATAAATATCCATGTTCGTAAAACACAAAACGGCTTGTCCAGGTATTTTGTTCGCTAAATCCAATAGATTTTCGTCATTAGTAATATCCTTGTATTTTTCAATCGCCCGTAATTGTAAATTCTTTTTTGACATGCGAATGATAGCTTTTCCTCTCAAGATCTTTCTCATTTCTTGCATTTGTCTATCATTTAAATGTGCTAATTCGATAACTGCGATATTTTCATAGGATTTAAATAGATCAACTAATTGATCTACTTCCTCTAATTTCCAATGTTGAGTTTCTTTCTTGCCTATCATCTTTTTATACCTCCATAGATTCCAAAAATTCCTCGTCAATTTTTACTGGTTTTCCCATCGTGGTCTTTAAAAACATTGATTTTAGATTATTGTATTTGTGAGGCATCTGATCAGCAATATAATTTACAACAGCTTTAACGTTTTCAAAAACTTTTTCTTGCGCCATAGATTTTTTTCCAACTTTAACTTGAATTATTGGTTGCTTTTTAAGCTGTACCCGAATGGTCTTAAGGTATCTATCAACGGCAACTTTTAAGTCATCGGGATTTGACACAATTCCATACCCACTTGGAAATGGTTTTGGCATTTTACCCAATGGCCCAAGAAATCTTGCAAGATAACGGGCAATATTAGGCATCATTTTGTCCTCTACGATGAAAAAGTCATATTTTTTTACAAATTTTTTTTTCACTTTTTTCTCTTCATTGTTAAGCTTAACTAAATCATCATTACCAAGAGTGTCAAGACCTATATTTTTTGCCTCAAGTAGGATTTCATCACTTGCCACGACACATGCATTAGGCGTATCTGAGGTAATGATTTTATTCGGTAGAATAAGTTCTTTATCAATTCTCTGCTTAGGATCATTTAGATTAACATCTTTAATATTGATAATTAAATCGATGCTCTCATCAAAATTTCGGGTTTTTTCTTTATGTCCTTCTTTTCTTATGATTGAAAGATCTATAGCGACATTAAGTGATCTTTTAAGTAATTTGTCATCAACCTTCAATACTTACGCCTCCTCTTTAATTCTATCATCATATTCTCCTTCCTCAACTTTCTTCTGGATAACTCGTGGATCTAAACCCTCAACGGTCGCACCAATAGACAATGCGGTCCCTAATACTGATTTTATAGACTTTTTGAACGTTTGGTCCATATATTTCTCTCTTTTTGCCTTTACAACACTCATTACCTGTTCTAATGTAAGATCTCCGATTTTTTCCTCCAAATTCGCGGCACTACCTTTCTCTGCTCCCAATTCTTTAAGAAGAAGTGATGCTGTGCTTGGGGTTTCAATGTAAATTTCAAATTGCTTCGTTTCAGGATCACACTCGATTCTCACAGGAACAGTTAATCCTTTGAATACCATTGTTTTTGCATTGACCTCATCGACAACATCTTTTATGTTAATACCTGTAGGTCCAACAGCAGGGCC
>JAEOSU010000079.1 GCA_016840165.1 Promethearchaeota archaeon | reverse complement strand
ACTGAAAATACTTTAATTGGTTTTTTACCATTTTCATAATAGTATTGCGCCAATCTCCGAATCGTGGTTGCGGTGGTATGAGTTCTTAAAACTGTTTGCTTGGAAATTTTTTCATCCCACTTATATCTCCATCCAATTGAGCCTGAATCACCCCCATTTTCATGAGTTTTTTTAACCGCAGTTATTAACTTCCTTTCAGGTAGCTTTGCTTCCTTAGGATTATTCAAATAAAATGTATCTTGGAGTTCTCGTGCTGGATGATCTTGAGGTTGAAACAATGCATCAAAATTAAAAAATGCACTTTCGACGATCGGACCTCGAATTTCAGTAAATCCCATTGATAAGAATACTTCTCGTATTTCATTAATTAGATTTATGATTGGATGAATTTTTCCCGCTTTTAATAAAGGTCCGGGTTTTGAAACATCAAACGGTTTTAACTCCACATTTTTCCAAGCATTTGTAGTCAGCATTTCAGAAGTTATTTTACTTACTTGCTCTAATACCGCTATCTCCTTAATATTAATGCTTTTTCCTTTTTCCGTCAAAAAAATGATTCTTTGTGTCTTCTGGGTTTTTGATATTAATTTTCGTTTGTTGAGTACATCAATCTGAATGAGTTCTTCTTTACTTAAATCCTCCACATTCATCTTAGGAGATTCTTTGAATTTTTCCAAAAATACTTCTAAATCGGTTTTTGGATATTCTTCGGCGACTAAAAATACCTTGTTTTCACCGGAAGCTTTACTTTGAGCGATCCATCGATTTTTTTTAAGATTTGCAATCCCAATATAAAACAGTGATTTTTCCAAGTTTGACTTCTCTAAGAAATTCACTAAATCAATTTCTTTTATCTCATTCTTTTGCAGAAAGATTATTAATTGTCGCTCAGGCAGGCCGTTTTCTAAATAATTTAACCCCTCCTCCGTTAAAGTGACTTGAAAAACTTCTTTTTCTTCAAATCCCCCTAAATTATTATCGATTAGATCATTGATCGATGACATTAAGACGATATAGTCAATGTTTAGCTCCTTCGCAAGTTTAGAGGCGATAATCTTCTCTTCTTTTTCCTGTAAAATTTTGAGTATATCAATTACTTGTTTTTTTAATCTAATTTTCATGCTTTAGCATCCGAACTATATTACTACTTCATATATATATTCTAAAACTTTTACTTATTTAAATCTTATGTGAATCGGCTCGTATTTCTTGCTTCTTTCTTGAAGTAGAGAGACTTTTCCAATAAATAGGACAGTGATCTTTAACTTTTATAATGAAATTATTATTAAAAGTCCGCAGCCAAGGGAAAAATACCTCAATAAAGGAAGTTAGACCCTTGGCAGAATAAAGAATTTAACAAAAAATGAATCTTGAAAAAGTGTTCTAAGTTTTTGCAGGGTATTGACAATAAGATTCATCTTTAACACTATACAAGACTCAATTCTATTATATTATTATAAATTTAAGTTACTAAAAAAATTTACTTCAAGTTCGCTGATGGAGTTTATCACCATTTTGAATTTATTCTATTAGAAATAATAAATGGATGGATTTATACTGGAAGGAAATTACTATCAAATTTATATATTTGAATTTTCTTAATAAATCTTAGATTTCCTTAAAATTTATAAGAGCCTTAAAAAAAACGTTATTAGCATAAGTATATCTTCGATATCAAAACGGATATTGAATCGAATCTCCTTTAGGTGAGGCTCTATGTCAAGTTTTAAGTTAAAAATATTGCTTATTGGTGCCACTGGGGTTGGTAAGAGAAGTCTGGTCCAACGATTCATTAAGAATCGATTTGCTGCAAATTATAAACTTACTGTAGGAGTCGACATTCTTACGAAGGATGTGGAATTTCGACAAGGTGAAATTGCCACACTTTCTATCTGGGACATTGGGCAGCAGCAAAGATTCGAATTTATTCGATCGACATTCTATAAGGGCGCAGCAGGAATTTTAATAATATTTGATTTGACACGGGAGCAAACCTATATTCAAGCGAGAAAATGGTTAGCTGAAATTAAACAATTTACTGGGGAAAAAATTCCGTTTGTGTTAATTGGAAATAAAGTAGACTTATTAAATAATCTTCAAGCAAGAATAGACAGGAATAGAGCGAGATTATTTGCAGAAAAACAAGGATCAATTTATATTGAGACATCTGCAACCACTGGTGTAAACGTCGATGAAGCCATATCAGAATTAACAAGAAGAATTATTGATTCAAGAACTCCAAATTAATTATAAAAACTTATACTTAAAAATCAAAAAAGAATGAATGAGTAATCTATTTTAATTTTTTAGTTAAATTCTAACTATCATTACCTTTATACTTAAATTTTTATCAAATTTGACTTCAAATCCAATTTGGGGGATTTTATCCATTAGAAATAATAAAAATAGAGAGAAGAATAGGAAGTCCTAATATATAAATAAATATGAATAAAATTCCAGATTTCCAATCCATTATTTGTCGTTTAGAAACCACAATAATGACTATTAATGAAGCAAAAATAGTATACAATATAGCTGGTATTGCTAATTGAGCTGATACTGATTGAGGGAATAAGAATTGTCCGATAGCAATTGAAATAGTAGAATCAACAATACAACTACCAATAATATCTCCTATGGCAAGAGTATATTCTTTTTTTCTTAGTGCTGTGATGTCTACGCTAAGTTCTGGCAAGGAAGTACCGATACTCAAGAGAAAAAAACTAAGGATAAATTCGTTAATATTAAATCGATTGGATAAATAAATAACACTTTGCACAATGAAGTATGAACTTATAGATATACCAACAAATCCAATAATAGCAAAAATTAAAAAATGAATTTTCCTTCGAGTTGAGTTATCATGATCCTCATGTATCATTAAATCAACCTTTGTGAGCATATCACTTTTAGTCACGTTATAAGTCACCATGGTATAAAATAAAAAACTAAGCATCATGAAAACAGCGTCTACTCGAGTAAAATATCCCTTTTCTACCACAGCATAGATTAAAATGAGTGATAGAACTTCACACGAACCTATTATAAGAAATTGCCTTCTCTTTACGAGAAAATTTCCGCATATTATAGGTAATAATCCAAAAACAAGGGTCAATTGTGTTAAGTCTGATCCTACAGAATCACCTATATCGATATCTCCATGCCCCAACGCGCATGATATTATCGAATTAAACATTTCTGATACATCTGTTCCAATAGAAACAAAAGTAATACCGATTATCAAGCTAGAGACCCCAAGGCTTGATGCAAGGGCAGCAGAATGCTTAACAGCTATACTACTAGAGAATATTATCAGAAAAATATTCCCTATCAGGATTATAAATGCTATAAATATATTTAAAATAGTATTTTACTCTTCATTATTTAATTTAGAATTAAATTGATCAATAGAGGTATGCATCGCTGACAGTTATCGAAACTTAGATAATTCGTATTAATTTTTACTTATAAAACCCTTAATATTAACTCTTAAATCATTAGAAATAATAGTTTAAATAATCTAGACTCAAATGAAAATAGGGGTAAAAAATGTTCTTGTTTAATTTCGACATTATTAATGTATACATCATTTTATTTAAATAAAATGCATAAATACATGCTTTTGAAAAAGTAGGGTAAAAAGAATCACAATTTAAATATTTTAATCTCAATTTTTAGAAAGAAATGTTCAGTGCTTTATAGAATAAGATAAAATCTTTTTCTAGTTTAATTTTTTTCGTATTTCTGTTGAGCTTATTTTATCATTATTTTTATCCTTAATAATAGGAATAACAATTATTATAAGAGGGTTAAAACCTTTCTCTGTGCGTAATTCATTAATTTTGAGAGCAGTATTATAGGTTTCTTGACTAACGATGATCCCTTCATATTCGGGTTCATGGATAGGAGGACCATAAGAGTCGTTTAATTGAACAATTTCTACTTTTTCTAAACTTGACACACTGGCAATATATTTCTCTAAATTTTTTTTTCTTGTGTGATATGACTCTATCTTAGATGCATAATCTTTATCTTTCAACATCTTATCAGAAGTTAAACCAATAACTAATTTTTTAGATAAGGACAAACCAGTTTGGATTAAAAATTTATGCCCTTGATGAAGATGGTCAAATGTTCCACCCATACCTGCTTGTTCTAAAATGAAGCCTCACCACCAAAAATTAAGATTATTATAAATAATCATAAAACTATGTCTTGTTTGGAAGCTTGATAATATCTGCCTTTTTTACTTCAACTGTTGGCTTCTTTAGCTTAACACTATAGATTTGATGAATTTCCATTGATTCATTGCATTTATCGCATGAACCTGTCCTTTTAAAAACAAAATCTCCGGGTTGATAATTTCTTACTTTAATTAAGTCGCATTTATTACATTTTAAGATTGTTAGCGTTTGTCTTATTGGTTCTTTAGGTCGTTTTTGGAGTTGAATTAATGAGGCCCCCAAACAAATAAGCGTGAATCCAATAACGAAATTAGTCATTTGATCAGGTGTGATTCCAATATAAATAAATAATGCTCCAATGACAATCACTATGATAAATAACAGGTTTTTTAGAATTTTCTTCAGTGAAACCTTTTTATTTAAGATATCCTCATCGTCTTCTTCTTCGATCATATGATATTTCTCATAAAACAAGGAATAAATCCTTCTATACTCTATAATAGAAAAGAATATAAGATTAAATAAATTTTGTTATTATGAAAAGTTAATACATTAAAAGTATCTGTCATAATATTAAAACACTTAGAGATAAACTCATGATAAATCAACTAATGCAGTTATTTGGACAAACACAGACTGATCCTCTCGGTCTAATTCTTAATCTGTTATGGTTTGTACTCATATTTATATCGATGTTTTATGGAACGAAACTTCAAGCCTATCGCTCACAAAAAGAAATAGAATCAGGATTAGAGAAGTTAAAGAAATGGAATGATGAGAGTAAACAGATCCTCTTGAAGAAATTTAAAAAATATGCTGATAAAAAGGAGACAGAAAAAGATTTAATGCTTAAACTCGAAGATTTCTTGAGCTTTATTGCAATTGCTCCTGTTGACCTTGATCCTTATGGCATTGTTCCTAAATTCGATCATATCATTGATGTACGAGATAATCGATTTAAGCATGAAGTTTCACAGCTTGCTCCTAATATCATAAAAGACTCGCCAGAAGCTCAGAATCTTGAAAATATTTTAGAAGCTGCGATGGCAGTCGATTACATATATCGTCTTGTGAAACATTATCTTATATTAGGAAAGAAATCAAAATCTTACATTTTACTTATGCAAATATCCATGCAGATGAGTTTAATTTTGGCACAGGCAAAATCTTATTTCCGAGCAACAAAAGCATTTGCTGAGGGGAGTCCCATTGGTGACGCGCTTGGTCCGATGGTTGCCGGTAATTTTGTACGAAATATCAGCCAAAATGGAGAAGTTGAGGCAATTGAAGTGGCAAAAGACACTATTTTACAAGAGGTTATTTTTGAAGATAGAACTATTTTGATAGTCCGAGCCAAGGGTCCCGGAGGTACTGTCGGAAAACCTGGAACAGCGATCAAGCAACTTGTTGAGAAACATGGAGATTCAATTTCTCGAATCTTTATGATTGACGCAGGGTTAAAATTTTCAGGGGATAAGGTAGGGTCTATCGCTGAAGGTGTGGGTGCTGCTATTGGCGGAATTGGAGTTGAAAAGTTCTATATTGAGGATTCAACTACGAAAAAAGCGATACCGATTGATGCGATTATTTGCCGACAATCCTTAGAGGATGCCATTACAACCATGAAACGGCCAATTACCAAGTCCGTTCCAGATATTGTGGAACGTATCAAGATGGGAATTCGTAAAAGAACGGAAAAGGGCACGAAAGTCATCGTTGCTGGCATTGGTAATACGATAGGTATTGGTGTTTAAATATATCTACATTTCTTTAAGAACTAAACTTCTCACTTTAAACTATTTTTTTACTTTTTTATTGTATAGCAAAACTATAAATTTTAATTATTTTCAAATAAAATGAATCAATAACTTATATTATTCACATACACATACTATAAAATTAATATCTAAAAAAATGTGAGAAAAATGAAAGTATTTTCAGAAGAGTGGGCAAAGGCATATGAAAACGCTTTGAGTGCTAATCAAGACTATAGAGCAGCAGCTTCTTGGTGGGAAGGTGATTTTATCTTCGTAATTGAGCCCAGTGGTAATTTGGACCATGAAATAAAGATGTTTATTGGGCTCTATAAGGGAGATTGTACGGGTGCGAAAGTTCTTGGTAAAGATGAGGAGTATGAAATTTTACCTCCCAATTCTCCTCCAAGACCCTTAAAAGAGGGAGAAAAAATCGGAGCAGAATTTATCTTTTCTGGACCCTATGATAATTGGCTCAAGGTTTTGAAAAAGGAAATCGACCCTATTCAAGGGCTTATGGCAGGGAAATTCAAGCTTGTTGGAAACATGGCAAAAGTCATGAGGGCTACAAAAGCTGCACAAGAAATGGTTAACTCAACCATAGGTATTGAAGCAGAATTCTATTAAAATAATTTTTTCTTTTTTCTTTTTTTAGTGTAAATATGATAGTAATTATTATTTATAATACTGCCACTGGAAACACAAGGCAGATTGCAAAAAAGATGAGAGAGATATTAGAAAATCACAACCATAAGTGCGATCTTTACCGAGATAAGGAAATTAAGGACAAAGTTAAGGTTGATCCCCAGTACTTTGATTTATATGACCTCATTTGCCTCGGATCATGCACGCACGGTAATAGACCAGCGAAATCATTTAATAAGTTTATGAGTACTATTGAAAACTATGATTTGGCAGGTAAATCATTAGTTTGTTTTTCAAGTTCTTTAGGTCCAGAAGGTTGGAAAGAAACATGCAAGGAAATTAGAGAAAAATTTCCTGATATGAACCATATAGGAAATTTTGGATGTGTTTCAAAAAATTATGACTCGACAATTAGAAATTTCGAAGAGCTTGTAAAGAAGTTAAATTAATCTACAGAAGTTCTATTTAATTTATAATCTAATTTTCTATAAGTATAATTGGCGAGAATAAAAATTGGACTATTGAAAATATTTAATTATTAATCGATTTTTCTAGACATAATACACTTTAATTAAAAATGTGATAAATTTTGGGCTTATCCGGTAAGGAATATTTTGTTCGAGATTTAGTAATAAATGATGAATACGGTGTTGTCAAATCAACTGCTACTGTTCAAGACGCGGCAAAAAAAATGAAAGAATTGGGTGTACCTGATCTCGTAGTTGTAGAAGAGGGCACTGATAAAGTCTTAGGAGTTATTGCGGATTTCGATATCGTCCAGAATGTAGTTGCTGAAGGTACTGATTGTTCCAATGCAAAAGTCATCTCTACTATGTATAAAATTGATCCTGTAAAACTTGATACTCCTGTCTCAGAAGCATTTACAAGGATGCAGAATTTACGAGTGAATGTTGTCCCTGTCGTTGAAGATGGGAAACTTGTTGGGGTTTGTACTATTCAAGATTGTTGGAGTTATATCCCTGACGTAATTCCTGATGAGAGAGGATTGATTCCCGTATCTAACACTAAAGTGGCAGAATTTTGGTTTGCCAGTATCTCAGCAGTGACTGCTTTCATTCTTGGTATTTTGTTACCGTTAGTAGGAGTCTTTGGTTTCTTTATTGCTGATCAAGCGGATGTAATGACATTATTAGGTTTAGCAGATGTTAGAGGAGGTCTCCTTAATTTTTTCCTATTTGAAGCACATGGTTTAGACTTTTTTGTACCAATATTAAGTCTTATAGAGCAAGGTGGAGTAATTTGGGCCGTTGTTGTCGCTATTAGTACTTTATTAGTCATATTTGGCGTAATTGGGCTATTAACATTGATCTATTCTTCATATGCCGATACTAAAAATATTCGCACGGGGAGAGTAGTTCGAATCCTCTTACCAAGTATGGTGGTGCTCCTATTAGTCCTCGAATGGATCTTTTTCGCTATAGGTTTTGCACTAGCATCAATCCCTGTAGTAGCGGGAGTTGATCCCATTGGGCTTACAATGTCAATTATTGCTATGGTATTATTTATAGTCGCAATAAATCGTGATTACATTTTCAAAGAAAAGGGGTTAGTTGAATCGAAAGAAGCTGAGGTGAAATAATAAAATGCCTCGTGGTGGTGGATTTAGGGGTGGTGGATTCAGAGGCGGAGGATTTGGCGGTGGATTTCGAGGTGGAGGTTTTCGAGGAGGACTTGGTGGTTTTAGAGGGCCACGTGGTACTCCCAGTGGGACTCCATTTGGGAGAACAGGAGCTAATCGTATAACTTCGCGTTCCCCTAGTGGACCTTATAGGCATACATATTATCGTCCTTATAGAAGATTTTACCGATGGGGATATTATCCTTGGTATTATAGATGGTGGTACTCTCCCTATTGGATTGGATATTGGCATAGACCTTGGTATTACTCTCCGGTGTACGTTGGTGGAGGTATAATATTTGCAATCATTCTCGGATTGGTACTTTTACCATTATTTGGAATCGCTTTATGGTTTCCCTTTGCAAATGCGGATTCGAATGGCTTTGTCAATTATCGTGACACAGAAACTATTTATTATAATGAATATTGGTATGAACATGAATATATTGAAGCGGGAAACGATATTACCTATTCAGTGCAGTCTTCGCCAGAAGTAATCAGTTTTGCTATCTGGAATCAGCCGTTTGAGACGATTCCAAAAACTACCTTAAATGGCGGCTTTGGTAATTCGTTTTCACTACCAGGTTTGCAGCAAGTAGAATATTATTCTATATATCTTAAACCAGGTTCATCAATTACATATAATTTTAATTCCACTGCTTCAGTTGATTTCTTTATTGCTGATTACTATCAACTTGTTAGCTGGGATCAAGGAGGAAGTCCGACTTTCTACGAAGAACTTAATTCAGTTACAACAGGCGTTGGTTTTATTTCTATTAGTACCGCACGAGATTATTACTTAGTGTGGTATAATGCTTATGGTAGTTCTCCTTCAATAGATTTCATTGCTAACTATACTGCTGTCGATGTGTACGATTTATCTGCGGCATACGAATCTCAAATAGCAGTAACTTATATCGCTCAAGACACTTTTACGGTCCCTACTGCAGGGGATTGGTATTTCTTTATATACTT
>JAEOSU010000078.1 GCA_016840165.1 Promethearchaeota archaeon | reverse complement strand
GCATAAAAAATTACGACAAAAAATCATTATTAATATTAAAGGATATTATTGAATGATTTATTGGTAGGTGATCATTGAAAAAAAAATGAATGAATTTTTGTATCAACACAATACTTCAAATACTAATATTGAGGAAATGGTCTTTACAGTATTTTTTTTTATGCCTTTAAGGAGAAGCAAAAAAATTTGAATGAAAATTTATCGTTCGCTATGAATATGATCCCATCAATTATTTGATCATAAATAATTAGTAATAATGGAACTAACTGGAATATAATAATGGTATTTTAGAGATCAGAATATGGATTTTGTAATGAAGATGCATGATGAAGAGGATTAAATAATCATTTTAAGTACATAATTAATTTTAGTGAAAATTGAATGCTTAATGATTATAGAATTAAAACTCTTTATATTTCATCATTATCATAATATTCTTATCAAAAACAGAGCTTATGGATAGTAAATTTTCAATCCTCATTGAAAACTCACGGAAAATTTTACTACATATAAGCTTTTTAAAGAATTAATACGGATTCTTTCTTATTATATTTCAAAAAACGAAAAAATTAACATTGAGCATCTCTAATCGGACATTTCACTTTTATTAACTCTTTCCAAGTTTTTTCTAAAGATGTATATTTAATTGTTTCTTTAATATTCGAACAAATTGATGTTTCTAACGTTGGTCCAAGATGAAAACTTAATATTCCTTGTTCGCAATGACCATGTTCAATACAACCTTCTATCCAATATTTTCTTTTACGAGGAATTGATTCCCAATCATTAAATTTAGACACAGGTTTTTCCCGTATGAGCAATAAAGTGTCGATTTCTGGAAATGCAAAATCAATATATCTAATTGAATCTAAACTCGAGACAATATGATTAATACCAACCTTAGATCCTAATCCTTTGTAAAAATGTATTGCTCTTCTTATCAGAGATTCATCTTTCCATGTAGGGTGAATTTTGTCATATGAGATATGGATTCGATGAGCATTGATTGGTAATAAATGGGTTCCGTTTGTGGTGACCGCCATGTGGAATCCAAATAATCTGCCCAATTTTACAATCTCGATAATTTTTGGATGCATTAAGGGTTCTCCTCCTCCGATAGCAATGGAAGTTAAACCATAGTATTTCCACTCATAGAAAAGTTTCTTTAATTTCTCAAATTTTAAGTGAACGAGTTCATCATCTGAGTTTCTATAATGGCACTTTACACAGTTTAAATTGCATGCATTTGTAATATAAAGGTGAACTGATTTGGGAAATTTAGGAGGATAATTTATGATTTGTAGCATTGATTTTTCCATGTAATTCACCGTTTTTTAGAAAAGAATTTATTGAAATAATTTTTGCATTTCTCTATATTATTATTAATATTAGCTTCTGTTAGCAAGGGAGAATATATAACTTTGAGTGTTGAAATATTTAATTCCCTCATTTCAATTGGAAATGAATTTAATCGTTCACAACCAATCACTTCAATTCTTTTGAGGTGCGTTAGTTTCCCAAATGTTTTAGGTAAGCTTGTTATTCTATTAGAATGTAGAATTTTTATAGTTTCTAGACCCGCTAATGAATCTGTTATAGCATGGACTTCATGACAATTTCTTAATATTAAAGATTTAAGACTTTTTAAGGTTTTAAAATCTAATTTTTCAATAGGAGGGAGATTATTAATGATTAAATCTGTCAGATAATGCAACTCTCTCAGATAAGAAAATAATGAGTCTACTTCTGGATTGTCAATAGTTAAAGATATTACATGATTATCATGAAGTTTGATACAATATGGGTGAAATTTGGAATCACTAAATATATTAAGTAAATTTACTTTTTCTTCTTGATTAATAGGTTTACCGAAAAGTATTCCTTTGGGTTCAAGATTAAACCTTTCTTCGGCTAAAGATTTATTATATAATGCTATTCGTCCATCAATTTCAGAAGAGCTATCACCAACTTCTTTAATGGTATATTTAGGATAAACGTTATTAATAGCTTTTTGAATATCTGCAAAATGCTTATCTCCCTCAGAACGACCATTATGACCCCCTAAACATAGATCTCCGAGATAAAATTCCATGTTATTAGTGCTTGCGCTTATATGATCTATTTCTCCACATTGAACATGACCAATTCCCGGGATCTCATAGTATGAAGACCATGCTTTCCAAATAATTCGAGCATTTAGTTCAAAATTAAGTAGTTCTTGCTCTTGAATTATCTTCGGAATCAATCTATATGCACTACCTAGAATTGCTTGGATTAATGCAATTCCTTTTTTTACACCCCTTAAGCCAGCTTCATTAACCAATATCTGACTGATTTGATCATAATAATCTACTCTTTCTTCAAAATTATCTCTTTTAAAAACACTTTCGATAGATTCAATAAAACAACCATAAATTTTGTTCTCACGATCTGCATCACTTGATCTTAAATTAAGGTTTTTTAGAGGATATATTCCTTCCATATGAATGTTTAAAGAACCATGAGTTCGTCCTTCTGGTGAAATTAATACAAAAACACCACTATCAAATTCTAACTTAAAAGAATGGGACAATATTGATTCCACAGCATTTGATTTAATGATCTCCCAGAATAAATTCACAATCATCCCCATAGATTCTGGGCTAGGCATTAACATATTCACACTTGAAGAACAATCTACTAGATCAGGATTATATATTTTTAATCTCAATTTGCACACCTCATTTTTAAAACGTATAATCATATTCAGGATTACGTTTTCTTTTAAAAATAATTCCTCGAACAGAATTTAATACGGGTGAAGGCGCATCCATTTCATTATAACTTAGGTTCAAGCGTTCTAGGTTAGGGATGTCGGCAATACAGTCGGATATCGATTTAAATTGATTATCGCTTAAATCTAAATTTTCTAATGCTGTCAATGAACAGAAATTTGGAGGTAGGTTAGATAATTTGTTCCCTGAAACGTTTAAATTTTTTAAATTGCGTAAATTTCCTAAGTAATTAGGTAAATTAGTTAGTTCATTATAAGATATACTCAGGTTTTCTAATGATTCTAACAAACTTATTGTTTCAGGTAACTTCTTCAAATTATTATTTCCGAGATATAATTCTTTCAGGTTTTTCATGTTTTCAATTGAATCATCAATAACTTCAATTTCATTTCCCATTAAGGATAAAATTGATAGATTTTCCATTTCGAATATAACTAAGGGAATTTTCGATAATGAATTATAACTTAGATCTAAAAGAGTTAAATTTTTTAAATTTTTAATAGAATTGGGGATCTCTTGTATGGAATTTCCCGAAAGAATTAATTCTTTCAAGGATGTTATTTTTGTAATCCATTCAGGAAAAATTTGTAAATTATTATCTTTAAGGTTAAGGTAGGTAAGATTCTTTAGAGTTTGAATATTCTCAGAATAATTATTAAGAGTATAACTTTTAGATATTTCCAATTTTTCAAGTTTTTCTAAATTAAAGATTTCTTCAGGAAAGTAAGTAATCTTGGATTGATTAAAATCGTGCAGAATAAGAGATATTACCCTTCCACCCTCATCTAATACGAAAGAATTAACTTTATTTTCTAAATAATCTGCTTCTTCTTTCCAAAACATTGATAATTGTTTCCCAAATATATATGATATCAAACTCAAGACTTTAGCATCATTTTCATGAATATGAGAACTATTAATGTAGTTCTCGTAATATTTTTTAAAATCTTCTTCATATATCCTACTAATAGGATTTTGAGAGAGATTGATTTTAATTTTTTTCCTTAGTTCGGAAATATTGGATGGTAATGAAGATATATTGTTTCTTTTAAGGTTTAAATTTATAATAAATTGCATTTCTCCGATCCATAAAGGAAGTTCTGAAATATTATTGTCTTGTAATTCTAAATATTGGAGTTTTTTAAAGTCTTTAATAGATTCTGGTAAATATTGTAAACCAAAACCCTTAAGTGAAAGTCCAACGACATGATCATCATCTGCTACATAACCAAATCCTACTTCTTTCAGATCTTGGACCGTAGGAAATGCCAGTGAATAATAAGCAGCTTCATCAAACATTATAGTATGATCTTTTATCGTTAAGATAGACCATAATTCAAATAGAGTTCCAGCTTCGTAAGGTATGACACGAAACGCCCTTGATAAACGAATCAAGAGTCTTTTGAGAAGTTCTTTATTTTGTATTTGGTATTTGAGAAGATAATATACTTTTTTTAAGTTTAAATGACTAATTTCACTAGTAATAAGTATCTGCAAAGCATCTTCGAGATATGAGGGGAGAAGGTCTGTTAAGTTCGTAAGTATAAACGATCTAAGCTTTGGATCCTTATGACAAATAATTTCTTCTAATATCTGTTTTAAATGATTATTTAAGGGTTCCTCTATATTCTTCATGTTTGCTATATTAAGAAGAGCCTTAATCGCTTCACGTTTAACATTATCAGGATTATGATGAGGATCTTCTTGATTGCAGCGATCGGGTTTATTAATCTCCCATTTATTAATAATAAAACTTAGTTGATTGATTGCTTCTTCTTTATCAATCAAATCTTTATTAAGATCACATAGGATTATATTAGGGTCTAATGGATTATTATCAATATCAATATCAATTTCTTTTTCTAAATAACTAATACCCGAAGGTAAAGTCATTAATTTACAACTATTTAAGGAAAGGATACGCAATGCTGGCAGATGATTAATAGAGATAGAAAATTGACTTAATGAACAGTAATTTATTATTAAGGTTTGTAGATTACAGAGATTTTCCAAGCTTTTAGGAAGCTTTTCCAACTTAGGACTATTACTTATCTTTAAACTTTTAAGAGATTTAAGTTTTCCTAAACTCTCAGGAATTTCATTAGATTTGATATAATATAGTTCTAGATTCTCAAGTTTTGGAATTTTAGAAATTTGTAATAGTAGTTCTTTACTTGGATTATAAAGTGTTAAGGAATTAAGGGAATGAAGAGTTTCTAAACCATTTAAATTACCTGTCTCCGGTAATGTCAATTTTAATTCTCGTAATCTAGTTAATCCTGACAAATCTTGAAGTGGAACTTTGCTTGAAATAGTCAGTTTTTCAAGATTCTTAAGCTCATTAAGAGTTTTGGGGATTTTAATTATATTATGAATTTCCAATTCTTTTAGATTAGTTAAGACTCCAATATTGTCTGGTATAGATATATGCCGGTGTGAGGGAGTAATTACTAATTTTTCAAGCATACTTAAAGAAAGAATGCTTTCTGGAAGACTTTCTTCTGCTCGAATCCTATTTAAAGTCAATTCCCTTATATACCCATCTCTACTTGTATATATTGGCCCCAGCTTTTTAATATATTGCTTATTCATCATTGAAGGCATTTGTTTAAGATTTTTTCCCATTTGAGTTAATTCTTCTTTAGTATACATATTTCTCAATAATTCATTAAGGACTATTAGTTCTTTTGGATGTAATTCCGGAACATCAATGTAAATATTTGTTTCTTCCTCAATCAAAGGTTCATTTTCATGTATCACAATAAATTTGGAGCCTTCCCAACCTTGATTTGGATTTTTATAATTGGGAGTTCTGCGAATCAACTTGAGACGGAAGTCGTCACCTATTGGTTTGAATTGAACCTTAATTTCATCAGGGATATGGTTGAGTATATGGCAATTCCCCACATTAATTTCTTCTAAGTGAGGGAGATCTGCCAAGCATTTTGGTAAATGTGTAATGCCATAAGAATCCCGTATATTTAGTACTTTTAACGATTTTAACTTGCAGATTTTATTAGTAAGATATCTGGCTTCTGGATTTACTCCTCGAAAAATTCCCGGAGTTGTTAGTGAATTTTGGTATAAAAGGAATTCAAGATTTTGAAGATCCTCAACACCATCAGGAAATCCTTTAGGATCCATCCTATGCGGTATTAAAAGCGATTTTAAATACTTCAAGTTTCTTATAGAAGGAGGAATTTTATCTATAAAGGTTAAATTTAATTCTGTTATATACCCTGCTCTCACGACAAACCCAGAAAGCGTTGATAATTCCATTTCAGCCCAAGCTAATGGTTTAATGGTTCTTTTATTTAATTTTTCTAATTCTAATAAAAAATCTTTTTGATCCCTTCTAACTTCGACATTCTCATAAATTTCCATAGGGTTTAGGTTATTTATTGTTGATTTCCCTTGCTTTTTTTCTAACTCCAACCGAAGAGTAACTGCTGGTTCTAATAATGGATCCTCTTTTAGTGCCATATCACAAAAGAAAATGGCTTGATCAATTTCTTCCATTTTTGCTAATATTTTTGCTTTCATTATTATGGCATGTAAAAGATGAGGAAAAGCTTTAACCACATTGTCAGTTAACTCAAGCGCTTCTTCAAGTTTTTCATTCTTAAAATAGACAGAAGCTAAGGATAGCTTTGCTAGGGGTATCTCCGGATGTTGCTTTATAGCTTCTAGATAAGCTATTTCTGCTCTATTATATTCTTTTTTAGTTAAAAAATAACTTCCAACTAATGACCATTCTCCCTTAAATTCAGCTGGATTCTTTATAGCATTTGTACATAATTCTATAATTTTATTAATATTTTTTGCAATTGGAGGAAGAGCATAGAACATATCGTTTTCGTCTTTTATTTTAGGATTATACTTAATAATATTTCTCATAGATTCAAGCATATTATCATATTCTTGTAAACTTGAGTATGTATTTGAGAGGAAAACCCATGCTACTGTGTCTTCTAATTTATAATTAAGGGCTTGCTTAAACTCTTTTATAGCTTCTCGATAATTGCCATTCTTAAATTTTATCTGACCTTGCCGCATATGAAAATTATAATCCATGAGTGTTTTACCATGAAGAAGTTATAATTTGATGTCTTTCGATAGAGATAAATATAGATAGCTATATTTAAAAGTTTAAGCTCTTACATTTTATCATAAAATAAATAGCTATTATAAGAAGCTTTTATTAACAGATGATATTATTGTATTTTTCAGGATTTTGTATGTTCTGAAATATTTGATGATGATTACCGATTCACAGTCTTTTATAATTTAAAACAAAAATTTTAATTAATTCTCATTTTCTTATAACTATTAAGTTAAAATAATCAATTTTTTAATTTTTAAAAGGTACAGAAAATGTCTCAAGAAATTATGGTTCCAGGAGCAGTCGGAGTTGCCATTAAATGTAAAGATGGCGTTATTTTGGGCAACGACAGAAGAGCGACTTGGGGATATACAGTAACAAATAAATCGACGCAAAAAGTATTTAAAATAACCGATCATATCGGACTTGCTGCATATGGTCTTATTGGCGATTTTCAGATTCTGGTAAGGATTATGAGAGCTCAAGCAAACCTCTATCAATTAGATGCTGGACAGAGGATAACAACAAAAAGTTTGGCAAAATTAATTTCCAACTTTCTTTATTCCCGAAAAATGGCTCCCTTATATACTAATATTGTTGTTGCAGGTGTAGATGAGGATGGACCGAAGCTATATTCTTTAGATGCAATTGGTTCTCTTATCCCTGATGATTATGGCGTTACGGGTACTGGTATGTTAATGTCAGTCGGAATTTTAGAAGCAGAATATAAACCTAATTTGACCATTGAAGAGGGAACTCAGTTAGTGGAAAAAACCATCAGAAATGCTATAAAACGTGATGCAATGACAGGGAATGGAATTGATCTTCTTATTATAACCAAAGATGGGGCAAAAGAGAAACATATTGAGATTGATGAATTAGGAGAGTAGTTTATTTTATTCTCCCTTATATCAAAAATTATGTCAAAATCATAATATCCCTATTTCTGTAAGATTTATCACAAAAAATTTTAATGATTAGATATTTCGTTTAGTTGTGAATTAATTTATAAGTATAATGGTGCTATTCAATGCTTTTTTTTGATAATAAGTTTGATAATATTAGAGAGTTAAAGGCATATAATAAGTCAGAAATACTTAAAACCAAGGAGGAGATCTCAAATATCCAATCACAAACTGAAAAATCAACCGAACTGAAGGACTATCTTGAGAATAAGTTTCGCTTTCATCTTCTCGACGAATATTCAAATTATGTGCTTGAAATAATTTCATTTATCCAACAATATCTAATAGATATTCCGAAAGAAAATTATATAATTCTTAAATCAGATATTATCGAGGAATTAAACTTTATATCACGTAATTTAGGAAACCTTATCTCTAATGCTGGCAGTATTAAGCGCCATTTAAAGCAAAATTCGTTTCTGAATAATTATATTATATTGGCAAAAAAGATTACAAATGATATTAATGATATTCTACCAGATTTGAAGAAAAATCTTGCTCCAATTGAAAAAGAATATAAAAATGAAAGAGAGATATGGATAAGAGCAAATAAAGTTAAAAATTTAAACTTTAAATTAAACAAAATACCAAATGATTTATTACTATGGGAAGAAATTAAAGCATTAAATGTATTTCTCATTAGTCTAGTTGAGGCAGATAGTAAAAGAAAAACAAAATTGAAAAAAGAACAAACCTATTCTTTTCATTTTGATGAGTTATATCAATTTATACTTAGTAAAGAAAAGCAAAAATTAGATTTTTATCATGATATAATCTATTTCTTGTATAAAAAAGAGTTTTTTGAAGAATTCGAGAAAGAAGAGGAGTTTATTAATGTCTTAGAGCGAAAAGAGGTTATCAAATCTCTTAAAAATGAAATGAAATCATTTATTTTGTCATATATTAGCGAAAATTTCAATGTTATTTTAAAAGAAATTAGCGAATTAGATAAGGAATATGGTATAGATGAGACTCAACAGAAGGGAAAATTCAACAGAGAGGCTCTATTAAAGGAAAAATTTACTGATCTTCTTTCTAAAATCGTTAATCTATATTTCAATGGATTAGATAAAAAATTTCAATCTATGATTAGCACCGTTGATGACAAAGAAACGGATGAATTTGTAAAGATTATTGATACTTTTTATAGTAAAATCGATTTATTATCAGCGCTTATTGATAAATTTGATTCTTGGTTATTGAGTTTCGATAAGTTTCTAAAACCCTATGAAAATATTACTAATTCGTTAAAGAAAACGTTATCAAGTCTGAGCTCTGAGATTTATCGTAGAAAGGAAGAATATGCAAATTATTTGATGAGTATAAAAGATGAAAGTCTACGAATAGAAGTTAGGAATTTAGTAGATAAGAAACTTTCCCAAGTAAATAAAATTATTAGTTCGTATGAAGATGAAACTTCTTTAATTATAAGGGAGGAGTTACCTCAATTACGAAAGGTAAGAGATATTATTAAAAATTATAAGCAACAAATTGAGGTCATTAAAGAAGATGTGTATAATGCACTTGGTAAGTATAAAGACAGTAATGTTGATATGTATAATATCATTCGTTATTGGGAAAAAAATTTCAATCGAAAAAAGCAACAGGTTACATTCTTGTTGTCTATCCTAGTTAATAAAATCTTCAGAAGTTTTAAAGATTTAATTGATGAAGAATCAATTCTATTCGCTGAGATTACTGAGATTACTAAACAAGCTGAAAATTTCGAGGGTTTACCTTTTAATTTCGCATTATCAGCATTTCTTGCTGAAAGATTGACAGAAGGAGAATTAAAAGAACGAATCGGTGAAATTGAAGCGAAAATCAATCAATTGAATACAAGTTTAGGATTATATCAAGTCGAAAAAGCTAAACTAGATGAAATTTTATCTAATAAGGTTAAAATAAGGGCAGGAGTTTCTGCGTCTAATGTTCAGTGTACGGTATGTCATAAAAATATTGATTTTAGCAGGAATCAAGTCATAACTTGTCCTTTCTGTGGAAGTACTTACCATTATCTTTGCGTAGCTGATTGGCTTTCAAGATACAATTCGTGTCCTATGTGTCAAAATCAATTTTTAGATCCGAATTTAGGTTTATTTGAGAGCTAAATTAAGTTGATTCTTATTTTTTATATTTGAGCTTCTTCAAAGATATTTTGTAAAAAGTTATTAATCTGTTTCTTACTTTTTGGATCACTATTAAAAGTGGAATATAAATAGTGGCTAATATAGCCTTTAATTTCCGACTCGAGATCGATTCTATTAAGGAATTCGTATCCCTTAAGTAAATCTTTTTTGTTTATCAAAGTTTCTAGTCGTTTTTTAAGTAAGAAAAGAACAAACCTTACTAATACTGTTCGAATTGAAGATTGTTCTTCTGAAGAGAGTTCATAATCTCCTTTAATTAGTTTATCTTTAACAACATTTAATTCTAATAGATTCTGTTCAAGATCTTCAGTAAGTTTTAATTTTCTAACCTTAGCAATGAGATCTTTTTCATCCTCCATTCCAAGTTTCGTATCGCAGTAGTGTTCTAAATTTGCATAGAATTTTACCAAGAATTTGAAATGATCCTCAATTATATACAAATTTTCCCATGTTTCAAAATCTAAATCGTTTAGAATTGATTGGATTCCCTCTTCCATCTTTCTAGATACTTTTTTAAGATATTGGCTATAATCTCCAAAGGGAAATCCAAAATAATAACTATTATATTTACTTGAGACCTCTTTAGATGGTGCTTTTTGAATATGGAGTTTCTCTTTTCGTACAATTTCCTTTACAAAATTGAGGATATAATTACAGTTAGGGCAATACGTTTTCCAAGTACTTAAAATTACTTCTAGGGGTTTTACACCTCTACTACTAATATATCCGTTAAATCCTGACAATTTTTTCCCATCCATAGTTGAAAAAATAGCGTCTTCTGGATAAAAACTTCTAGGAATAAATTTGGTACCACAAACTGGGCAATTAATCATTTCCTTATCCTTCATGGTCCATTAAATTAGTCATTTTATTCTTAATATATTAAGATCTAAATACGAATCTTCTTCTCACATAATAAAAATACGTATATCCTTGATATTGGTTAATAATATACAAATATTATATACAGAGGACAAAGAATTCTATCTAATTTAGGTTTAAGAAGCAAATTTTAAGAAATAGGAGGGAAAAAGATAATATTAAATATTAAATACAAGCCGAATATGATCATAAAGATCCCACAGAGCACTATAACATATTTATATATTCTTGAATTTAATGATCTCCCCCCAAAGTATACTGAAATTGATATTGGAACATACCATATAATATCTCCTAACTCATGACCAATAAAAAAGAGTATTAACCCTAACGGATTAAAAAAATTAATATTAAAATTAACCATAAAACCTAATCCCACCACTGCCCACCAGAATTCCCAGAATGGATTTGATAAGGTGACCAAAATACCACCGATAAAACTATTTCCTTTAAACCGATTATAATTTGATGATGATTGAAAGAGATTAAGATTATTTTCAATTTTCAACGCATCTTTTATCGATATGATTCCAAAAAGTATCAAAAAAGATCCTCCTACTATTCCTATTATGGTTAAAATATAGATATTTTGGAAGAAAAAGGAGGCTCCTGCTAATAAGAACAATATTAGTATTAATTCAATGGTTGCATGCCCCAATATAATATAAATACCTTCTAAATATCCTCTCTTTTCTTTAAATGATTTATATATCGTATAGGTCAGAAGTGGCCCTGGAGATAAAGCTCCAGTAAGAGCAACAAGAAAAGAAAATAATAAAATTTCTAACATTATCGATTCAAAAAATTAGATACTTTAAATTCTAATCAGGTAATAACCAATTAATTAAAGCAACGATAACGAAGATTACAATCAAGATCGGAATCATGAATACTAGAAACATGTAAGAACCCTTTATCATTTCTCTACGCCAAGCCTTTAAACCTTGTTCCCAATTATGTTTAGTTTTTTCCTGCCATGATTTTATATCTTCACTAATCTTTTGCTTTCGCGCTTCCCATTCAGCAAGACTTTCGGATTGCCGCCTATTAATCTCTGATTTCCATTCTAAAAATTTTGTATCCCATGCTGTCTTGGATTCTTTAAAAAACTTTTCTATATTCTCTTTATTTTTATCCCATTGTTCTTTATTTTCTGTTTGTAATTTTTCTAATTCAGAACCCCATTCCATCAACATTGTATCCCAATTCTTTTTTGAATTATCGAAAAATTGTACTATCTTATCCTTATTTTTATTCCATGCATCTTGATTTTTTTTAGCTTGTTCCTCATAAAAATTTTGGAACTTTTTATATCCCTCGGTAATTTCTGCCATAAATTCCTTCCAACCTTTTAATATTAGGCTTTCTTTTTTCTTTTCTTGAATCTCATTAGTTCGATTATTTTCTTGGCTCATAATTTGTTATTAAGTTTTTGATGCTTAAATATTTATTTCATGGAAAATTTTAGTAAAAAAAATACTTTGAACCTTTTTACTATGGATTTTGATATAATAAATAAAACACCTCTTTATTCTGCCTTTTCAGAATTAGGAAAAAGGATTTTTTTGCCAGAAGGAATTTTTTTTTGGTCAGGGAGAGCTAAAGTCGAAGCGGAGTTAAATGGAACTATTGGAGTTGCTTATTCTTTTGAGAATAAGTTTATAGATGGAGGATCCTCAAATTGGGTACCTTGTTATATAGAAGATGTAAAGAATTATTTTCAAAATACTGAGATTAGCGATTTAGTAACATATGCATCAATCCCAGGACTCCAGAAATTGAGAGAAAATTGGAAAAAATGGATAATCAAGAAGTCATTATATGATGAATCAACTCAACAAAAAGAGATAATTAAGTTAGATAAATATATTACTAATCCGATAGTAACCGCTGGTGTTACTAATGCTATTTTTTTAAGTTGTGCTCTTTTTCTTGATCGCTCTAATTACATCATTATACCGAATAAAAGGTGGGGAAATTATGATAATATTGTTACTAGATATTTAGGTGCGAAAATTCAATCCTTTGAATTCTTTATCGATAAAAAATTTAACGTAAAAGGTTTTAATGATGCGATGAAAACTGTTATTGATAATCAGAATAAACTCGTTATATTATTAAGCTTTCCAAATAATCCTACAGGATTTATCCCCACAAGAGAAGAAGTTAATGAAATAATCGATAATCTAAAGGAAATTAATTCAGATTATGATATACCAATTATTACTCTTATAGATGATGCTTATGAGCCATACGTGTTTTCTAATCAAGTGAATCAATGCTCTATATTCTATGACCTTCAGCAATTAGAAGAAAATATTATTCCTATCAAATTAGATGGTATTACCAAGGAATTATTAATGTATGGTGGGAGAGTGGGATTTGCAACGATTGGATTAAAAAAGAAATGGATAAGTGATGATAAGGAATTGGAAACACTTAAAAAAGAAATAGATAACAAACTCTCAGCTTTCAATAGAAGTACTCTCTCTAATTGCAATCACTATTATCAAACTGTAGCTATGAAATTAATAGAGGAAAACAAATTTAATGACATTATTAAGAAGAGGGATAAAATAGTCGAAATTTTAAAACAAAGATATGAAATGATAAATAATCTTTTAAATAAAATGAATGACCCCCTTCTTACAGTAGATCCAAATGCGGGAGGCTTTTTTGTTTTTATAAATCTAGATCCTACTGCCATTAGTGCAATAGATTTTGCTGATCATCTTCTAAAACAATATAAAGTGGGCGTAATCCCGATCCAAAATTTAGAAGAAAACATAAATGGTATTCGTATTGCCTATTCTTCAATTGATATCGATGATATTCCAGAAACTATTAAACGAATCGGTCTTGCGTTAAAAGATTTTAAGTAAATTATTTATTTTCACCTAGACGATTTATAAATACTTAAAAATACTGACCCTATATTCTTAATAACTTTTTAAAAAATTTTGAGGATGTAATATGAAAATTTTTATGGTCAATCAAGGCCAACTTCAAGAGATTAATAATCCTGTGTTTTCTACTGGGGACGTCTATATCATCGATGATGACAAAACAATTTATGTATGGATTGGAAATAAATGTAGTGTAGACGAGAAAACTGCTGGAGCCGCTCAAGCACGTACTCTTGATCAACAAAGAGGAGGAGCCGCAAAAATTATCACTGTTGATCAGAATCAAGAGACTCCTGAATTTTTAAAACTAGTTAATAGTATGGGAGCCATGAAAGTAGTTGAAAAAAATGTTGCGAGGACCATGTTAAAAGATGTTGTTACTGGAGATTATGCTCAATTTTCTGAACACATCAACGTTTTATATCGTGTCTCTTCAGAAGAATTTGAGGGAATAGATGCGATGAAAATGATACAAGTTCCCTACAACAAAGAATCTTTAGATACCGAAGATTGTTTTGTATTAGATTTAGGAAATAAGGTATATGTATGGCAAGGAAATGCTTGCAATGTAAAAGAAAAGGTAAAATCAGGACAATGGGCTCGACAAATAGACGCAGAACGAGCAGGATTACAAAATGAGGTTATTTTTGAGGAAGGTGATGACACTAACTTCTTGCAAGCTCTAGAAAAAGGGGAGCATTATAAAGAATCCGATGCAGTACAATTAAGAGCAGAATCAAGCTTAGAACCTGAAACCGAAGCAGACAAGGCTGCAGCAGCCATAGAACCAGAATTTAAAAGTGAAGTTAAAGAGGTAACTCCTGCAGAGATCAGTGCGGATTTAGAAGAACTTAAAGGAACTAGCGCCTCCGGGGCAGCACCCGGTATCCCCGGATCTACAGATGAGCTATTAACCATTGAGAAAGCTGAGGGACGACGTAAGTGTCCTAATTGTGGTAATGAAAACAAACATCTCATCCACGAAAGTATTGATAAAGGTAAT
>JAEOSU010000008.1 GCA_016840165.1 Promethearchaeota archaeon | reverse complement strand
GGGTTCATATACCGGTTCTGGTTGGGGCTCGGGTTCATATACCGGTTCAGGTTCGGGTTCATATACTGGTTCTGGCTCTGGTTCATATACCGGTTCTGGTTGGGGCTCGGGTTCATATACTGGTTCAGGTTCTGGTTCATATACTGGTTCTGGTTCTGGTTCATATACCGGTTCTGGTTGGGGCTCATATGCTGGTTCAGGCTCTGGTTCATATACTGGTTCTGGCTCGGGTTCATATACTGGTTCTGGCTCGGGTTCATATACTGGTTCTGGTTCGGGCTCATATACTGGTTCTGGTTCGGGTTCATATACTGGTTCAGGTTCGGGCTTATATACCGGTTCAGGTTCTGGCTCATATGCTGGTTCTATGATTCTCTTTTTCGCAGGTTGCTCTACTATAAAGGGATTTTCATCTGGGTTTTGCATTTCGGGTCCAATATAAATCTCTTTTTGTTTTACTTTTTTATTATTTATTCTAATATCTAACGTAAACGACTTTGGAGTTAAAAAATTAAAGCCCACTAACTGATCTTGTCCTTTCACATCCCATTTTATTACTTTATTTCCTTCCTTTGTTAAGGTGTCCTCATTTTGAATATTTTCCTTTTTGATAATTATGATTTTATCTTGGTAGCTTATTGTTCCTTGGAAAGAACTTTTTTTCCATTTTTTAGTCCTCCATCGTAGATGAAAACCATTTGATTGCTTCCAGAGCATGTATCCTGAAAATTTTTTTAAATCATAATCGGGTTTTCCTTTAAGATCTTTTACATTCATGAATGTTCATAATTAATTTGTACTTTAGTGTAGATAAAATATGAAAGATTTAGTTTATAAAGATATTCAAAACCATAAATATAACGAATTCTTGAATTAAAGAAATTCTGTACTCAACTACACTAAGCTCAGAATTAAAGAATTTTAGATAGAAATTCTTTACTTGGCACTTGTTTTGACATAAAAATGTCTACAACTTGAGCTCTAAATTCTGCATCTTGTTCTGCTAATTGTAGTATTTTATTAAGGAATTTACCCTTGTCTTTATAAAAGAACTCCCGTAAAGATTTTTTTAACTTGAAAGATCTTATTTGCTGCTTTATTTTAGGATGATTCTTATATTCTTTTAGAAATTCTTTTGAAAAATTCTCCTTTTCAAGAGCTTTTATTGCTGTTTCAGCAGCTATCTTTCCGGAAAGCAACGCATGCTGAATACCCTCACCACTGATAGGGGATACAAAACCAACTGTATCCCCAACGAGCATTACATGATCATCAATCAGACTCTTTTCCAATATTCCGTTCACAGGAAAAGGATAGGCTCCTAACCAACATTCCCTATAGTCAAGTTTCGGTATGTAGCTTTTTATTTCAGGATCTTTGATAAAATCATTATAAACAGAATTCAAGTCATAATTTATGTTATCCTCTGAGAAGGTATAGACCCCAATGTTAAACCGTTCTTCATCTAAAGGGAATATCCATGCATAGCCTTTGAATGGTTTAAAATAAATATAGATAAACTCTTCATCAAGTTGATGTTTGCCCTGCTTAATCGCACATTTACCATTTGCTATTTCTTCTGTCCTCCATTTTTTTCGTAAACCCGATTTAAGAGACAATTTTGAACTCATCCCATCAGCAACAATGATTAAATTTCCATAATAATCCTTCATCCCAGAAGGTGTTTTAGTTTTAATGCCTACCCTCTTCTGGTTTTTATATATGAAATCAAATGATAAATTTTTATCAAATAATTCTGCTCCTGCATCTATAGCTTTATTCCTTATGAAATTATCAAGATCTAATCGATCCATGACGGTACCTCTTGCCCTTTCTGATACTTGATATTCCAATTTATTATATCCTGCTGAATGCATAGCAATGTTTCGAATTTTTGGTAAATTTAACTTTCTTAGTTCTGGATACATATCTAATACTCGATGATTGATTCCACCTCCACACGGTTTCCTCCAATCCGCATCCTTTTCTATAAGAGCCACACTAAATCCTGCGGTTGACAATACTTCAGCGCAATGCGATCCTGATGGGCCTGCTCCCGAAATTACTACGTCAAACATTTTAATTCAATTATTTTTACTAAATTATCTATAATTTACTATCTCATTAAAAGATTTATTGAAATCATAACTTGCATTAGCAGAGAGATAAAAATATTAACCTACTAGCCATTACAATAATCAACAAATTTCTGAGGAGATAAAGCATAACCTAACTCATCAAGACTTCCACATTCGCTGATTATATTCTGGAGTATAGGATTATTACCAATTCTTAATCTTTGCAATTTAATAAGGCTTTCAAGACCTTCAATAGTTCTAATCAAATTACCAAACAAATTTAAATCGAGTAAATTTATCAGATTGTTTAGACCTTTGATTTTTACAATCTTATTATCTTCAAACGAGAGATTTTCAAGATTTTTTAATGATTCTAATCCCTCTATTTCTTTAATCGCATTCTCTGACAAATATAGAGTCTTTAATCTTGTTAATGTTTCTAATCCTGTTATCTTAGTAATTCGATTACCATATAAATTTAATTTCTCTAATCCATTCAATAATTTTAAACCAGATATGTTAGTAATTTCATTATTAAATAAGATAAGAGTCTTTAAATCAGTTAATTCTTCTAATCCTTTAATTTGAGATATAGAGTTAATGTGCATGTTACCTAAATATAAAATACGATCCTTTACAATAACCTTCTTTCCGTTTACTTCTACAGACATCTTGAAAAACCTGAAAAATGAAAAAAATTAAACCCACGATTTCTCAAATTTAGCTAACATTAAAATAATTAAAGTTTCAAAAAGTATTTCGACATTTTTTCCAGTTTTACTAGAAGTTTCGAAAAATGCGCTTAATTCCCGAGAATTAGCGAAATTATTACCTTCTTCAAAACTAATCTGTCTATCAGGCTCTAAGTCTTGTTTTCCTCCGGTTAACACAATCGGGAAACGTTGATATGATTCCCTGATTACAGATAACCAATCATCTAAATGACTAAGTGATGCTAAGTTGGTGATATCATACATGAGAATTCCTCCATGAGTACCTTTAATATAACCCGGAAGAAAAAATCTAAAGCGTTCCTCACCCCCAAAATCCCAAACTTGCAATTTAATTCTTTTTTCATCAAGTTTAAAAGTCTTAGTCTCTAAACTAACCCCAATAGTCATTTTTGTGTCGGATATAAATTTATTTGTCATATATCTCTTTGCTAAAGTGGTTTTACCACAACCAGCATCACCAAATAAGCAGATCTTGAAAATAGCGTCAAAACTCATGTCATTTTCTTTTCAAAATGATTTCTTTAATGCATAAATCAACCTACAGTTATTAAAAAGTTTTGAGAAAATATTTTAGAAATAAATTCATATCTTAGAAAAAAAATTATTTAGCATTGATATCTTCCTGCATTACTCCAATTACAATTCCCTCGGAATCCTGAATATATGCCAACCAACCGACTCCTGGAACGGCATGTTTAGGACTTAATATTGTGCCTCCATTTGCTTCTACTTTTTTAACAACCTCATCTACATTATCGACGTCAACAGTATTTACTACTGAAGGGAAATTCTCCTCCTCTAATCCTAATCCCCCATCAATTCCTGGTTCATCTTCATCACCAGTCATAATTAGCCAATAATCCATCGGACCCTCCCATTTCTCAAACTTCCAGTCAAACACATTTTCATAAAACTTTATTGCTTTTTCTATATCTTTCACATTCAATTCAAAATGAACAACCCTTGTCATAAATCTCAACTCGTATGGAATTATTATATTAGATTTTATTCAAATTAAAAAATCCTACTATTATAAACTATCAGTAAAAATGATATTAATTTAAGTTTTAAGAGCTTTCTAAATACGGTCTTTAAGTTATTTTTTTCGTTCTCGATTGATACGGTCTATAAGTTCTTGTTCACTGAGTTCTTTTTCTTCCGCTGGTTGAAAATCTTTATCGAAATAACTCTTTAACTTTTTCGGCATAATCCATGCGATAAACATCCCAAATGAATAAAATATTACAATTCCAACTAATGTATATGAATAAAGAATGTTAGGAAAAACATATATATCAACATTTTTATATGGGAAAAGAAAATAGATAAAAATGTTGAGTATATATATGAATGAGCTTATAGCAATTAAAAGATACCTTTTCTTTATCCACGGAGCTATTTGTTCAGATTTTATTGACCAATAATAGCGGATTGAAACGCAACCTAGCCAACCATGGGAAAGCAAATATGATATAGAGACTGAAAAAAGAATATAGTAATAATAGATTAAATTAGATTCACTTAACTCAAGAGTCATCGGAATTGATATGTTAAAATTTAGTCTCACAATAAAATCTATAGTTCTTACGATTATTAGGATGATAAGAAAGATTGTAAACGGGCTTTTCTTATATTTAAAAAAGGTTAACTTCGTAAAGATCAAGAGAAGTATATTTGGAAATTGGACTAGCACTAAATAGATAGGACGTAAAGAAGGAACTATGACTAAAAATATGATTCGAATGCTACTAAATATAAAAAATAGTATTAAAGGTGTAAGATTGTATCGTTTAGTTTGAAACATTTTAAATAATAAAAACATCGCTACTACTAATTGTAACACAATCCAAACAGCCTGTAAGGAATAATTAATAATTATATTGGCTTGAAATAACATATTCATTCCCTCCTATATCTTCTCCATAGTAATAATTGATTGATTTTCAATTACTTCTTGAATTAGAAATTCTATAATTTCTTTATAATTTTTTATATTTAAATCTTGAAGTCTTTTACTCAATGAATTGGTAATGAAGTTTTTGAAATCCCGTACTCCCAATGAATCAATTGCCTTGAAAGGGCTAAATTCATCTTTTATTGCTAATTTAATTAGCCCTCGGGAAGCTGCGGGAGATATTCCAATCCTTTCCGATAAAATATGTCCTAAATAGTAAATTATTTGCATTTTAGTGCTTCTAAGTTTTAGACATTATGAGAAATTAATCTTCTAATTTTTATTTCTATCATTATCATAAATTGTATGTTTATATATATTTGAGAAATTAGATGAGTAGATCTAAAAAATTATTTAAAATTCTCATACAAAAGCAAGATTTAGCATACATTCTACTAGATTATTAAATACTTTTTCAACATTTTCACCTGTTTTGCTAGAACACTCGTAAAAAGCATGCAGGTTCATATCCTTCATAACTTTTAAGCCTTCCTTGTAAGAAACCTCTCGGATAATATCTAAGTCTGATTTTCCTCCGATCAATACAATTGGAATCGTATTTTCACTTCTATTTAATACTGTTAACCAATCAACTGCATGAGAAAGTGAAGAGTAATCCGTGATATCGTACATTAAAATTCCTCCCATGGCACCACAGATATAATTTGGAAACATAAATCTAAATCGTTCTTCTCCACCAAAATCCCACATCATTAACTTGACTTGCATACCATCAAAAGTAAGGGTTTTTGTTTCAAAATCAACCCCAATTGTCATTTTTGTATCGGACATAAATAAATTTGAAATATATCTCTTTAATAATGTTGTTTTACCACATCCTCCATCTCCAAAAATCACGATTTTGAAGATAGCATCATACATCATTTCCGATACCTAAACCCCACGTTTTGAATAATTTTGTCGAAAAGTAAATTTGCAAAACCCATATAATAATAAGAGTATTTAATATTTTTCATCCATTTTTCTCCAATTTGTCATGAGAAAAAAGAGAAAACGAGAATAATTTTACCATCTTCTCATTACTCCTCACAAATATGTTTTTCTATGCTCAACTTACGATTAATATTTTATTTTTTAAGTGTATTAGAATTAATTTTATTAATAAATCTTCAAAATCTGGGACAGATATTGGTAATAATGATTGATAAAAGTTTAAACCAATCAATTTGGAATTAATATTGGATTGGAAGTGAAATAATAAAAACATTTATTAATGAATATATGTGAATAAATCACACATAATTACTATTTAATAACAACAATAGACTAAGGGAAGTATGAGAGATTATGGCAAAAAAGAAAGCTCCGGCAAAGAAAAAAGCACCTGCTAAAAAGAAAGCACCAGCAAAGAAAAAGCCTGCTCCAAAGAAAAAGGCTCCCGCAAAAAAGAAATAATATAAATCAACTCTCTAAAATTAATTTTAGAATTCATTAAATGCTTTTTTTTTCTTAATATTGTTATTACTAACAAAAGGATATTCCAATCTTTTTAGGTCATCTGTTCAAATAATGCGCGAAATTCTTCCTTGACAGCTTTTAAACCTAGATTGTCCAATATATCAATTGCATGTTTACTTAATGAGTAGAAAGAGCGAGGTTCTGAACGCTTATAATCTGTTCTTTTTTCATTTTTAACAAAATTCTTTTCCTTCAAGACAGAAAGATGGTAATTCAGGTTATTATCGGGAACTGAAGGAAGTAATTCTTTAAGTTGGTTAAACGACAATTTCTCCCCACTTGCTAGTAACGTCAATAGAATTTTATAACGCGTTTTTTCTGAAATGATTTCTAAATCTTTTCTCAATTTCTCAAATTTTCCAGTTGATGCCAAATTTACTCACCCTACCAGTTTATAATTATCACTTTCTTCTCTATAAACAAGAAATAAATTTTCCTATTTATATTTAACTCAATTGGAATTGAGTCAATTTAAGTTGATATATAATAATTTATGATATGAATGAATTTCTAACCTAATTACAATATAGTGGGCTAAAAGTGGAACATTCACATAACGAAACATGGGAAGAATTCTTAGAGGAATTTACTGACGTCTTTTCAATTTATGATCTTCTAAAGTATAAAGTGTTCATCTGTGGCTCATATAATGAGAAAAATTTTCCCGTACTAGTCGAAATAAAGGAAATTTTGAATAATAGGAAGAACACCCTTGGTTTCTTTGAAAAAGAGTTTCGACGGACGCATAGTGAGAATCTTATATTGAAATTTGATTTAATCGCTAAATTTTCTGATGAAATTATTATGGTATTAGAGCACGATAAGGGCGGACAGATGATAGAGATGGGAATTATTGTATCCTTTCCTAAATTCTATAAAAAAACTAAAATTTTTGTTTTAAAAGGTATGGATATGACTCATATGCTTAAAAAGGGGGGTTTATTAAAACCATTTTTTATTCTCGGAGAAGATTTATATTACTATAATAATCGAGAGGAACTTAAATCGCTTATTCAAACACTATATTTAGATTAAATTTTTCAACGTGAATTGTAATTATGACCTTATTTGATCAGCTTGATAAGAGGAATTTGAAGGAATTTCTTGTAAAATGTTGGATGACTCACGATGGCTCTTGGTTTTATAATTGTGCCCGTGAATTAGGGATTGATAGCGCTAACAAATTAAATAAAGCAGCTATTAAAAATCTCTCAGTAATTGAGATGCAAAGAGTGAAAAAAGCACTAGGACAAGAAAAGCTCGAAATAAAAACATTTGATCAATTAAAAGATTTTGTTAACAACGCTTTTAGTGTGATAAAAGGGGACTTTATGGATTTTGAATATACCTTTCTTGACGATAATCGGATCCATTGGGAGATGAATAGCTGTTTTGCCTACAATGGCATGAAAATGATTGGATTTCACAAACAATACGAATGTGGGGTGATCTATCGTATTGGGTGCTGGTTAGATGCGTTAGGGATTGAGTATACAATCCAGCCTAAAATTGATATCTGCCTATTAAATTCCCAAGAAAAATGTTCTGGAGATATTATTGTACGATTTTAAAGAAGATAGACCTAATTATCAAAAATGTTTGATTCTGATTCTTATAGATTTAAATGTCAATCACTATTAGAAATAATTAAAAATTATTCTATTACAAATTGAATACCTAAATTTTTTAGTGATTTTTATGGATAAGAAGACAACTGTGAATTTAATCTTATTATTCTTAGTTTTAGTCTGTGTAATTTATATTGCTGTAGCACTTATTTTACCAATTCTTTTCGATTTTATCTGGAATGACACATTACGAACCCTTTTACCAAATGCGGAGTATTTTTTCCGCTTTATAACAGAGTTCGGTGGGACTTTGATTTATTTCAGTCTAATTTTTACTATCTACTGGGGAATTAATAAGAGTCTAGCAAAAAAACTCCTATTTGTGTATATGGCTTCAAATTTTGTTAATTATTATGGAAAGAGCATAATTAACAGAACTCGACCTCCAGAATCAAACTGGATTTTAATAAGCGCATCTCATCTGAGCACTCCCAGTGGGCATGCGCAGAGCTCATCAGTGGTCTGGGGCTATCTTGCGTTAAAAAACAGAAATATTTTACTGTGGATTGTCTCTCTCGTTATTATTATTCTTGTAGGTTTATCGAGGATGTATCTTGGAGTACATTGGTTTGGAGATATTCTAATAGGATGGCTCTTTGGAATCATAATTTTATCATTTGTTTTAATATTTGAAGAGCCAATCAATAATTTTGTCAGTACTCATAATAGTACTTATATATATTTGGGATTGGCAATTCTCGGGCTTATCGTTATGATCTTAAGTGAGACTTTTCTTAATATTGAATATAATCTTGGAGGACCTGGAGGACAGTTAATTGGTTTAGGCCTCGGATTAGCTATTGAGGAGAAATATATAAATTTTGATGCAAACGCTAACTATGACACCACATGGAAGGTCGTTATTCGGATTTTACTCGGGATCATTTTATTTGCAGTAGTTTATCTGGTAATTTATTTAATAATAGATACTGACGTGTATTGGATGAATGCAATTCTTAATATAGTAACTCTCCTTGTAGCTATCGTTATTTGGCCTTCAATATTTAAAAAATTAAACTGGTGAGGATTAAAAATATGGATGATAATTGGAAAATATCTTACAGACAAATTGCCCTTCTGTTTGGATTTGTATTCTTTTCTCTTGGAATCCTCGGGACAATTCAAATTGGGCTCTTAGAAGGCTTATTAGAAGTTATTCCATACTCCCTAATAATCCTCTTATTAGGAATCATATTTCTAATTGGAGTTTTAATTAAAAAATTAGAAAAATAAAAAATTAATTATTCCCTTTTTTTCATTTTTAGAAAAAGAAAATCATTAGAAAATTATAATCTGATTACTTTTCTATATCTAAATAGCAAGATAACAACAGAAAAGAGAATTATTCCGAAGTATAACCACATCTGAGCTCCAGGAATCCCATTCGATGGTGATATCGATTCATCAACACTTACCTGAAACTTAAATACCCAAAGATCTTGATACATTGAGCCTACAGAATAAGTGGATCCCGCTGCAACATATGTATTATTACCTAAATACAAGAAGGATGCAATGCCATTACCATAGGGGTCTCCAATTGTTTCTTCCCAGAGCACTTCTCCATCGGAGTCAATTCGAATAATCCATGCATCTCCACCCCCAATATCGAAACTGTGTGTAGATCCCATTAAGATAAATCCCCCATCGGACATCATTACCGCTTTGGTACAACCATCCTCTTCGGTGCCCCCATAAGTTTGATTCCAAATTTGATTTCCCATTGCATCGGTTCGTATGAACCATCCATCTGTGCCTCCGGCACCAAAACTCTGCGTATTTGCCATAATTCCAAATCCCCCATCATCACATTGGACAAGTGATTCAGGGCGCTCATAACCGGAAGATACTCCATAGGTCTTATTCCATAAAGCTATACCAAGGTGATTAGTACGAATCAACCACACATCGTTGGATAATGCGGCACTATATGAATATCCCGCAATAGCAAACCCATTATCACTACACAACACTAAAGAATGAGGACTAAAACATCGTTCATTATCCCAATGATGAAAAGTTCGTTCCCATTTAACCAAACCGTTTGGACCTATACACAACAAATAGACATCTGAGGCCCCCACATTTGTCCCGGTCACTCCCGCAATAACAAAATCTCCATTCGGACATTCAACTATCGAATATCCCCTGTCATCTTTAGCCGATGTACTGTTCTGATCTGGACCACTATAATTATTATGGAATATAATATTACCATTGTCAGCTATCCTAATTACTGATACTTCATTATTGGAGTGAATATGGGTCATATTTCTCACTATAGCTGCTACGGCGAAACCTCCCGCGCTACAGTTTATAATTTCAAATCCCTTGTCCTCTTCAACAGTACCAAGCGTTTTATTCCATAAATGATTTCCATCATTGTCAATTCTAAGAAGCCAAATATCTAAATCGCCCGCTCCTGAACTATTTGTCCATCCAGATATTGCATATCCTCCGAGACTACTAGGAGTTATGGACTGAGCAGTATCGATAAATTCTCCACCATAAGTCTTATTCCAAATTATATTTATGTCCGCTTGTTGGGAAGCTGTTTTAAGATATACGGAAGAATCAAGATCATTAATAGAAGTAATAAAATTTGGATCATTTTGTTGGTTAATAATTAAAGTGAAATTCATCATCAATAAATTCAATGCAATAAACAATAAGAGATATGTTTTTAGCTTATCTAAGAAATAGTTCTTGATATTCATAACAAATTATAGTAACTTTGAATTTATATTTTTATAGCAAATAAAGCACAACCACGCATTATTCTATCCCCAGTCACTCTTGAAGCCTGTTCCACCCAAAGGCCAAGAAAAATTAATAGCACCTTCTTGACAGACATACCAGCAAGATGCACACTCCATACATTTTTCCAGACTCTTAATCTTAGCTTTTTTTTCGACCATCTCAAAACAACCAGCAAGACATACTTTCACACAATTCATACACCCGATGCATTTCTCTTCGTCAATCTTAATAAAATCTCCTGCTCCCTCAACCCATTCCACTCCCGGGAATTCTTTAAATGTTTTTACCATCAGGATTTCCCTCCACATGTGTTTTTGAAAATTATCGGGTTCGCATATCTAACAAAATTGACTACCTTATCACCTAACTTAGATAATTTAGGTTGTAGCAATCGTAAAATTAATGAATATATCGGTTCAATAATCGGAAGAACTCTCCTCATGAGTTTATTTATAGAATATGATAAAGGTATTAATACCAATGAAAGTATCTTCTTTCTTTTATAGAGCGATTGGATAAGTTTATCTGTTAATCCAAGAAAATATTGAAATCTCCTCTCCATTTTTTGGAGTCTTTTAGAGGACAAATTCTTATATTTTTGTTTCTCAGAATAATCATAGCTTTCATATAGCCAATTCTGATAATACCGAAAAAACATCCTTATCCACTTTGATAATATGAATTGATCATCGTTTATGTAAGAAAGAAATGTCTGTAAGAACGGATTCATGAAATGGGTTAATGCTCCAAGCCCCCAACCATTATGAATATATTTCTTTAGTTTTTTAAGATCGTGCTCCTCTTGAGCTATTCGTAAATCAAACCGATTTCTGCCCGAGATTGACCATTGAATTATGGGATGTGCTTTTATAAGCCGGTCATATTTTGATAAAAACTCTTTCGAAACATCATTAGCTTTAATTGCTTCGATTGCTACTTTAGCTGCGATTTCAGCTGAAAACCAGGCTGCTGGGACACCATCACATAATTCAGTACTTTCTAAACCGGCAGCATCCCCTATTAATATCATTCCATCAGTATGATTTGGCATCGCTCGTAAACTCTTATTGAGTCCAACATAGATCTCAAACCCAGCCCACATTCTCGCTCGTAATTCTGCATTAGGCTCTACTAAATGTTTCCACCAAGGCAAATTATGGGTAATGTTGTGATGATAGATTTTGAAAAGTTTTTTCAAATTTGGGACTTGACTTCCATCTAATCGCAAACACTGATCTTGCATGAAATGGAGTGAATTTCGGTAAGGCCAGACCATAAGCCCGTTTCCGTGACCAAGCGGGGGAGCAATCTTCTGTTCATCCCAACCCCAACACATCTTCACTGAATAACCAAATATTTCATCTATTTTTTCTTTTGGCATGGAATAATCATACGTATCAGCTAAAGAGATAGTTTCAGGAGGATATTTTTCACGTATCCCTGCTTTTATAGCTAATAACCCTTTTGATCCTTCTGCATCAATGACAATTTTGCTATATAAGCTTTCTCCTTTGTCTGTTATGATTCCCTTGACGATGTCATCTTCCTTGATTACGTCTATAGCAGTAGTAGATTTTTTCAAAATAACCCCTACCTCAAGTGCTTTCTTTACTTCCCACTCACAGAATGGTTTGCAATAGGCATTATATCCAAAAGCAATTATTGGAGATAGTGGTTTAGGCACTTTTAATGAGTTGTCGACTTCTATATCTCCCTTTTCGATATCTTTAATAATATAGTTGATAATCCCATCAGAGGGTCGCTCAAATGGAGGATTGCCATCTCGAATAAACTCAGGTCCAAACACAAACCCATAAAATGGAATTGTTAATCCTGAAATCACTTTATCTCCTACATTTTTCGATCTTTCGAGCATTAATGTCTTTAATCCGGCATCTGCACATATTTTTGCTGCTACAGGTCCACCAAATCCTGCACCAATTACTATAATATCGTATTCTTGGTCCATTTATTCAATCTTTGATAGGTAGTATAATTTCAAATTTTAACTATGCATTTATATGTGCCCTAATTAGTAATAAAGATTTTTAAACAATTAATTAATTCTATCTCTTTTCTTATTTCTAATTTTGGGGAATAAAACACCTACTGATTCGCGATATACCTGATAAGAATTTCCAAATCTCATAAGAAGATCTTTTTCTTCAAAATAGATCATAATCGGCACATAAATCATGATATATAGCGACGAGATTATCACTAAAAACCATGAATTCACCGCAAAACTAATAGCAACAAAGAGAGGGAACTCTCCTAGTGTTTGAGGATGTCGAATATAGCGATAAATCCCTCCATACATCTCAGTTTCTTTTGATGGACTTAGGCTTTCAGATCCAGCTGCTTTTAATCCTAAAAACATAATAATGCAACATGGAATAGCAATTATAATAGCTATTATAATTCCAACCCAGACGTTCAGACTTATTATCCAAGTATCTACTACAGGTAATGGAAACCATATCCAAAGCACCAAGTTAATTATAGCAATAAATTCAAAAAAGCTTCCCATAACTCGAAGTTTCTTACAATTGCTCCATACCTTCTCACCATATTTTACTTCCCTTTTTACAGGCTGGATACTAAGTACATATAGATAACTGAAAAATAGGTATGAAAGTAATAGAGAGCTAAAATTTACTATACCAAGAATCAAAATTTCACATTCCTAAAGTTTAATTTCGTTCAATATATCATCAATATAATAAATATTTTCTGATCCAACCTTTTCTATTAATGCATTAGCCAGGGAATACTTAAAAGCCCAGATTTCAACCATTTTATCCATATCTAACAATTTTTTTACCACTGGTACAAAATCTCCGTCTCCTGATACCAAAACAGCGGTATCATATATATTTTCATAACCCAGTGATATAATCTCTATAGCCATATGAATATCCACTTTTTTTTCTATAGCTCCTTTTGAAATAATTTTATCGAAAGTAGCTTTAATTTCGTATCCACTTCGATTACTCAACTCTTTATACCAATTCGCTTTTGCTGGACTTATAGGATATACTACTCCCTCATATAAATATATACCTTCCAGGCTTCGTCCTCGGGATATGAGATTCTTTAACTTCTCATAGTCAACCTGGACGCCATATTTCTGAAAGCCCTTGAAGATATTACTATTGTCAATAAAGATTGCGATTCTTTCCATTTTTCTCAATTAATTATATACATTTTCTTACAATTTGAGTAGGAAAAAAAGCTATATAAAATGTGAGATCGAAATAATTATTATGACTGAAAATTATGCTCAAATTGGTGATGTGAAGTTCTGCTATGAAATCCTTGGAAAAGAAGATGGCTACCCTGTACTTTTGATCCATGGGTTTGGAGTAAAAAAAGAAGTGTGGATGGCCCAAGTAGACGATCTTTCTCATGATTTTAAAATTATAAGGTTTGATAATAGAGGTGCCGGAAAAAGTGATCGTCCGTCTGGAAACCATATTGAAATCTTTGCAGATGATACTAAAAACATGATGGATTACCTTAACATTGAAAAGGCTCATGTAATGGGTTGGAGTCTTGGGGGAATGATCGCTCAAAACTTTGTTTTGAAATATTCTGAAAGAGTAGACAAACTGGTCTTAATTTGCACCGTAACAGGCTATCCCACTGAAGAGGGACCTGAGATTTACAAAAAAATGCGATTGCACGAACTGGAACTTGGAGCGGAAAAAGCTTTCTGGGAAACTGCCCGAGTCAACTTTTATGCAACATATAGGCGAGAAATGGAAAAAGATCCCAAAAAGAAGTACTTTGGAATTTGGTCTGCAGAAGATTATATTCAAATGCTTGCTAAAGATCCTCCTACCCCCCAAGACATTATAAATCAAGCAGAAGCACTCAAAACTCATAACACTATGGATCGGCTCCCCCAAGTCAAAAACCCCACGCTTCTTATAGCTGCTTCTCACGATAGAATAACTGCTCGAGTTAATATGGAAGAGATGCATAAAAAATTGCCAAATAGTACCTG
>JAEOSU010000077.1 GCA_016840165.1 Promethearchaeota archaeon | reverse complement strand
TCATTCTCAAATCCATAGGTTGCATGATAATATCCATCCATAGGTTCATTATAGGTAATATTAAGAGGTGTGTTGATTATTATTTCGTTTGAAGAAAGATTAGGGTATTCCTTATTAGTGAACTTGCTTGATTCATTATTTAAATCTTTTAATGGATAAAGAAAAAAAGATATGAGAATTATGGATAATGTTGCAATTACCATACACCGTTTATTCATTTTCATCTTGTTCACCTTGAGTGTTATTTTCTTCAGTTTGTTTTTCCTTTAATTTGGCAAAGTTAATTTCTCTCAAACCTTCAGCGTAATATTCTTCTTTAAACTTAAGTTCTACTGAATTTACATTACCTTTGGTGATGTGAATATCCAAAAGCTCATCAAATTTGATTTTACTTTTCGTCTGTTCCTTATAATGTCTAAATGGAAGGATAAATGATAGTACAACAATTCCAATACTCAAAAAAATTGAAGTAGTCACTAAAAAGAGTAATATCGAAATTAAAAATCCAAAGAGTGACGAGACAAATAGAATTTTCCCACTTTTCGCTTTAAGCCCATTTTTAATCTTTAAGTTATCCTCACATTCATTACAGATTGGAATAGAAAAGTAATAATTGTTCTTATAGTCATAATTGGTAGAAAAAGTTCCATATAACTTTTTATTGATTCGATTCGGAGAAATCTTTCCACACGCGATGCAATTATTTGGAAAGTAAATTTCCTCAAAATTTTTAAAAGTAATATGGTTTTTATCAAGTTCAATTTTGAGTTGTTCTTGAGCTTGTTTTCCAGATTTCATTTAAATAGGCCTCCGCAATATGTACAAAATTTATTAGTTCTATTATTTTTTTTTCCACAATAGCCACAATATTTAAATTCTGGGGAAATTTCGAGTTCTTTTTTGATTGGTTGTTGCGTACCTCTCACTGTACTGGTAGAGATGCTTTTTGACATTTTATCTAAAACATCTAGAAGTATAGCTTTTAACGAGCGATTCATTGGCTCAGGGACCCCCATCATTAAGGCTTCGACTACATAATTTGAAAAATTTAAAATGTCTCCTCTTTTAAATTCATACATTGCTAAAGTGGCTAAATTAATAGCTCGTTTACCCTCCTCGGAATAAGGAGATTTTGGTGTAGGAAGATGATAGAGAATTATATTTCTCAGTTGATTTATTTCATTAGCAGTTAAAGGTTTCGTAAATCTTTGATATAGATATGAGGGTTGTCTCTGGGCATATATAGGAGTATACGGTTTTATGATAGGTTTAGGTTTTTGATCTTTTTCTATTTTTACAGCATTGTATGTATCGGATTTATCAATGGTATATTTTGGTTTTGATGAGATTAATTTCTTCTTTTGCTTTTTACAGACCATGGTTGTTCGTGTAAAAAAATACCCCCCACTGATTATTAATGCTAAACCAAGAATATTATAAAATACATTAAATAATGAATTATTAGAATCCAAAGGATCCACGCCCCATGTTACTTCTAAACCGTCTATGAATCCGTCTCCGTCAGAATCGGGATCTAATGGATCAGTGTAATAAATTTTCACTTCATCACCATCATTTAATCCATCTCCATCGGTATCAGGCTGATAAGGATCAGTTTGATGAATATATTCAAGCAGATTCACCAGTCCATCTCCATCATTATCAAAGTTAGCATCAAAAACAGTTAAATCGAGATTATTTTCATATTCCCAACCATCAGGCATTAAATCATTATCAGTATCCGAATCATCAGCAAGAGAATTTAATAAAAATTCAAAAAGGTTTGTTAACCCATCATTATCATAGTCTAAATTAGCATCATTTAGATTTGGGTCTAAATGACAGTTATATTCATAACCGTCCGTCATAAAATCTCCATCACTATCACAGAGGATAGGACAAGAGCCATATTGGTATTCTAAGATATTAATCAATCCATCCCCATCTATGTCGAGTGTAGAGTCGTCGGCTAATGGATTTAAATCAAACTCAACTTCAAAATAGTCATCCATTCCATCGCTATCCGTGTCTTGAGAATTCGGATTTGTTGTATAAATTAAAACTTCTACACCATCATCAATTCCATCTCCATCTGTGTCTGGAAGGAGGGGATTAGAATCGTTTTGATATTCTAAAAGGTTTGTTAAACCATCATCATCAGTATCTATAGAGGAGTCATCTATTGAATTATTAAAACCATAAGTCACTTCAAACCCATCACCCATTCCATCTCCGTCAGTATCAGTATTTAACGGATCTGTAAAATATACCAATATTTCTAATCCATCAGACAAATTATCATCATCAGTATCTTCATTAGTAGGGTCTGTTAAGTAAGTATATAATTCGGATCCATCAGACAAGTCATCAGCATCAGTGTCATTATTATTGGCAAAAGTTCCAATCTGAAATTCTAATAAGTTAGTTAACCCATCCTCATCTAGATCTCCAGATGTGTCATCTGTAAGTGGGTCTAAATCATTATTAACTTCATACCCATCAAGCATTAGATCACCATCTGTATCGTTATTTAAAGGATCTGTTATCCCATAAAATTCATCATCATCATTCAAACCATCAGCATCACTGTCAATAGATATTGGATTTAAACCAAATAAAATTTCATCTAGATCTCCTAGTGAATCACCATCATAATCTGCAGAAACAGTGTTATTTAAATAAATTATTCTATTTCCCTCTATTTTAGCAAATAATCCATAACCAGTTATACTGGGTACCCCATTAAATTGTACTGTACCTGAATATGAACCAAATCCCGTGCTTGTTGGAGCAACCAGCATCAAATCTTCTGTGGTAAAATTAACAACTGATGAAACGTGACACAACGCTAGATATAATTCCTCAATTAATCCTGTACCATACATATTAAACGAGTACGATAAATTATTCCCTGAAGGGTTCAAACTTAAGCTACCTATAGCTGTGCTCAATACTGCCTGCCCTGAAATTCCATCATATTCTTGAGGATGATGAGTGTAACCTAGAGACCCAGAATAAGATATTGTATTTGAGGATGTGTATGAGAAACATTCTTCCATAGAAAGTACTCCATCCCCATTCGAATCGGTTGCTGAACTGACCGAATTTAGAAAATAGTTGGTAAAAACACCATGTTGTAAATTAGGGTCCTCTAAACTAAATTCGGCATCTCTACACGCAGTCATGATATATCTTCCAGAATCGCCGACTTCTGGTATAATCCCACCAGAATTACATGAATCGGTTATTATGTATTTCTCTGCAGCGTTCATAGCATCTAATTTTGAATCGATTAATGTATCTAAATAATAATTTTCGGGAGAGGAGGGAACCGAATCATAGGAACATAAATATTGAGTACCATTATAGGTCATTACCTCATATCTATCAATACTAAAACCCCAGTCTGTAATAGAGTAATCGGAAATGAATCTAACATATAATCTATTATCACTGAGAAGCGGGATCCAACCAGACCAGAAACCACTGCTATATCCAGAATATCCCTCATAAACCCAACCATCATAAATATCAGTATCCCCTAAAAAAACATAATCATAATCAGATTCTGTTTCTAAATGATCAAAATAAACTCTCATATAGGCAGCATTTGAATGATAAATACTCCAAGTACGATCATAGTTGTTAGAATAAGGGTGAGGTGAATCAATATCATGGTAAAATATGCCTTCGTTATTCACAGATGCTCCTCCGTGTCCAGAGTAGTAAAAAAAGAATACATCATTATCTGTTATTAGACTATTAATCGTATCAAAAGCAGAATTAATCGCTCCGATTGTGGCAGAGGAATCTTGAAGATAGATAATATTTTCCGATTTAAAGTTATATTCGTCAATTAGCATATTATATACATCCAGAGCATCATTATCACAATAAGATAAATCATTATCGGTGCCTGGATAATCTGATATTCCAATGACAATAGCATAGCCATTTTTTGGATAGAGTGGATCTGAAGTTTTGAGTAATTTAGAGTAATCTTGATTAATATTAGGATATGAATAATCTGTTAAAAACTGAATATAGAAGACATTAAGACCTAAAACTGTTATAATAAAAATTAAGATATATACAATTAGCTTTCTTTTACCTAACATTTTTCATCCTTTTTTGAAAAATTTTTGTCCTAATTTATATTTGCCACTATCCTATATAAATTAATTTATAACAAACTTGTAAAAATTTTTATTTAAAAAAGCTTGATTATAATCAAGTTTATGAGTTCTAAAATCAAAGAAAACAAGGACAATAAATTTGATATGAAGTACCATGAACTGCTCTCTCAGATAGTGCAAAGATTTTCAAGTTTATTTAACCTTAAAGAAAACGATTATATTTATTCTGGAGAGGAATCTATTCCTTTTAGCCAGCGTCATCCGACATTTAAAAGTTTGATGAAACTAGAATTTCAGGACGCATTATGTGAATTTAAAAGAAAATAGTGTTTTTTTTCCTTCCTATAACTTAATATGCCTTGATTAATCATAGTTCGCAACAGTCTAGGGACTTCTTGCCGTGGTATAGCATATTCATCTGTCATTATCTCAATCATGTATTTTGGAAAGGACTGATACATCAGTGTGAGTTTTTTTAATATCTCTATGAAGCGATAATGATAAGTTTCTTCTTCTGGGCCGCTAGACCATGTATTATAATTTTTTTGCTGTTTCACGCGACTTGAATCTTTATCAAGAATATTAGTAGAAATTGTGAAACTAGTATCTGCCTTAAATTGAGGGCTTCTATTTATTTCTTCTTGTCTTTTCTTAACTAAATCAAGAGCTTGTGTCATACCTTGGACTACTTGTCCAGTAGAGATAATTAATTTAACTTTATGTAAATGTCCACAACGTAGGCACTTCTTAGTCTTTTGAGTTAACTTGACATATGAATATTGGTGACAATGGTTACAGGGAAAAACCAAATAGTGTGTTTTATCTCGGGTCCAATTTTGCTCGGGCATTCACTCCAGCTCCTTATTTTTGTTACTAATGTAGAGGTTTTTGACAATGAAATATAATTCTTCTGTATTGTCGATAAGAATTAGTTTTAACTTATGAGAATTTCGTAGTTCTTTGAGTTTGAGTTTAAGCAGATTTTCCTCACCTCGATAATTTTCTTGATAATCAACAAAGTCCACAATATTTAGGACTAACTCATATTTTCTCATCAACACAGATATACGCTGAATTATAGATGAAGATGACTTATCTGAGAAATCACATGGTTGAAATATATGGAGAAGAATATGGTTAAAAAGGACAACATGATTTTTTTGTGAAGAGATATGAAATGGAATGTTGTCCTCTTTCAATTTCGATCGAAGCCCAAATTTTACTGGTAAATACTTACTAAGCTGGATATGACGTATTTCTTGACTTATTATTTCTTCTTTAACCGGAGTTATTAGAAACTTCTGAAGCGTTGCTTGATTTGTCTTTGAAGGGGAAAGTTTTTTCTGAGTAGTGTTTGAGAAATTCGTCCCCATAATTCCATTTTGAGTAGACTCACTTTTAGAGGGAACGATTGGCAATTTAGTATTATTTTCCTTGAAATTATTGCTTCTTAAGTTAATATTCATTTTTTTAAGTTTCATTAAAGCAATCCTAAGGTAGATTTCATCCTTGGTCCCTTTACAATATAAAATAATAACTTTTCCTTTACGATGACGAGCCGTTCTTCCTCGTCTTTGGATAAATCTTGTTTCTGAAACAACAACGTCATAAAAAATTACCAAGTCACACTCTACAATATCAATTCCCTCCTCTCCTACATTGGTTGATATAAGTGTGTTTAATTGACCGGTTTTAAACTTATTCAGGATTTCTATTTGTTTCTTCTGGGATAATCCTTTATCAGATGATGATTTAGTCGCTTGGCCAACAAATCTCGCTACAAAAATCGCAGGATGTTCTTTTAACTTATACACGATATTTTTCACAGAATCTCGCAACTTAACAAACACTAATATTCGAGCTTGTGAATTTTTTTCAATCTCTTTTAATATAATAGATTTCAGGAGTTCATATTTCGGGTGAGTTAAATTCTCAGGTGTAAATTCTTGATGCTTCTTTAATTCTAAATATAAGCGTTGTAAACGATGTTCAGAAGCAAGTATTTTTACTGCTTTGGAACTGGAACTTTTATGCGCTTTAGAATTTAGACTCTCTAAGTAGATGAGAAGTACGTCAAGCCCTTGTTGCTCCACGAGCTCCATCATATGAAATAGAATAAGAGCTTGCGCATTAATGGAAAGTGCCGTATATATCCCGGTTTTATCTCCTTCTTGTTTTAAAAGTGAAAGAAGTTCAGAATTGAGTTTTAATAAATCTTTACGGATAATTTTATCCAGCAATACTTCAGCTTTTTTTTCCAGAAAATTAAATTCTGAAAGATAATGAAGTCGTTCTTCTAATAAATTTGAGATTATTTCGTATGAATCCTTCATTAAGAGGGTCATGTCTACTCCAATTTTATATACATCCATGGGTTTGAGATAGACTTTTACATCTTCATCCTTACGAGTACGTGTGTGTATATTTTCGGTAGAGATATGTAATGCATCACATAATTCCTTAATTTTTTCTTTACTTGCTCCCGGTGACGCGGTTAATGCCAAAATAGTCCCATCAGGATTTTGTTCTACATATGTATCAGCGATTAAAGTATAGGGGAACTCTCCTGAAGCATGATGAGCCTCATCAAACACAATAAGACATACCTCTTCTAAAGAATATTTCTTATTAACAAGATCATTGCGTAAGGTCTGAGGAGTATAAAATAATATTTTGTTTTCCTGGAATAGATCCGTTCTTTTGGTAGGGGGAATTTTACCCGTTAACACTTCAAACTGTTGCTCGGGAATAGAAAGATTCTTCTGAAAAACTTC